>CALBGU010000001.1 GCA_937893155.1 uncultured Treponema sp.
GGAGGCTTTGGAGGCTTTGCAGCTGTTCTATACATTGCCACCCCGCGCCGTTCTTGAAGTAAGAATGACTTCCGCGCTTTTCCAATAATCCTGCGTCTGTCATTTTCTGAAAAACAAGCGTCCGCAATGCAAGCCGTCTTTCGTGTATTCCTTCCACGCCGTCAATCACCGAAAAGTCAAAGCCGTATTTTTTGCCGCGCTCATAATCCTTGAAGAAAATTGCATAATGCAATGCCTTTTTGTAATCCTCTATCTCTTTAGAATACAAATAAGAACGCCCGTCATTGCCGAAGCTCCAGCAATAGCGCACATAAGGGTCGCTATCTTTGAGCCGCACAAAATCCTCTCGAGAAATCCACCGCGTTTCGTTTCTGTATTTGCCGTTAATCGCGTCGAGGAATAACTGCGGGGCGACATCAATATCGTTTGCATAGAAAAGCTCATACTTGCCGCTTAACAATGCCGCGTGAGTAACTGCGCAACCGCCAGCGAATAAATCGTAAAAATGTTTTGCTTTCGGGAGCGCGTCAACAACCCATTTTGCAATGCCGTTTTTGCTCCCCTTGTAACTTACACCGTATCTCATACTTTCAATAGTCAGCCACAGGCTGTTTTGTCAGCACAGCCTTTCTTGTAAGAGCAGGCTGTTTTATGCGCATTTTATGTGTATAACTATTGACAAATGCGCATAAAATGTGTATAATAGAATTATGAAACGACGAGATTTAATAGCGCGTCTTGAAAAAGCAGGGTTCTCTCTTGACCGACACGGTGCAAATCACGATGTGTACAAGCGCGGGAATGACAAGGAAATTATTCCGCGGCATACCGAGATAAGCGAAAACCTTGCGAAATCAATCATCAAACGCTGGGGATTGTAAAGCCAAAAAGCCCACTGTAAAAGGTGGGTGTTCTCTCGTTTCAAGGAGTTTTTTATGACTTATCCTGTTATTTTTACACAAACTAACGACGAAAAGAAAACGGTGCTTGTTTATGTTCCCGATTTGGACAGAGCAACGGAGGGCTATGGATTGGACGACGCTATAAAAATGGCGCGGGATTTAATCGGGAATATGCTTTTAGATACCGCCGACGAGGATTTCCCGAAAGCAAGCGAAATCGACGCTGTGGACGTAAGCAAAAGCGAGTTTGCAGACGCAGGAAAATCGTTCGTTTCGCTTGTCGATGTGGATATGACAGCCTTTCGCCGTATGCAGAAAACAAAGACGGTGCGCCGAAATATCACGCTTCCCGAATGGCTCGACGATATGGCAAAGGATGCCAAAATCAACGTATCCGCACTCGTGCAGGAAGCATTAAAACAAAAGCTCGAAATCGCGTAAAGCAAAAAAAATAACCCT
Source organism: uncultured Treponema sp. (assembly GCA_937893155.1). Classification (GTDB taxonomy): domain Bacteria; phylum Spirochaetota; class Spirochaetia; order Treponematales; family Treponemataceae; genus Treponema_D. The sequence goes on from CALBGU010000001.1 coordinate 1,362, forward strand.
GCTGGGTGCGCATTGATATGTGTCAAGAGGCGTGCAGGGTCTTATCATTTTTGCTTTGCAAGTATCTTTGAGATAATGCTTTCATTTTCGCCTTGTTTCTTGTCGATTTCAAGCACATCAAGCGTGAGCTTTGCCCGTGCGGTCGGCGAAATGTAATATTTAGACGCTAACGACGTGAATTGCTGTTGCAGCTTGCATTTAATCGAAGTCAATGCTTGATACGTCATTAAGTCATCTGTGATGTCCACGCCCTTTAATGCCTCGTTTACCTCTCGGTATTGGCTTAAAGTGTCGTAAAGCATTTGAAGCTCTGGCAAATCACTCGGAATTAAAAGTCCGAGCTGTATCAGGCTCTTTGCGTGTTGTTCATAGAGCTTTTTTATATCGCTTGAAAAATACGACGGAGCTTTTACCCTTGCCGTTTTCTCGTACGCAATCACCGAGCTAACCGCGCTTTCAGCTTCTTCTTGCTTTTCGTCGCGGTCGGCTCTGTATGTGCCTTTTAGCTTTTTTTCGGCAATCGACAGCCGCTTTCGCCCGCTGTTCGCGTTACCTGCCATTAAGCACACCTAAAGCGTTTTCTAGCGGAGAGCCGCTATGAAGCTCGTCGAGTTTTTTGTTTAATTGAGCCTCGTTCATTGCACGCCTTGTGTTTTCCCTCTCCAGCCGATTAACCAGCTTTTGATACACGTCGATGCGGTCGTTCAGCTCTTCATTTTCCTCTTTTGCCTCTTTCCACAGCCAAAAGAAGAACACCAAACCAGCCACGCCGAAAACCGCCACAAACACAATTACAAACACCATATACATCATATTCATCTCTAAATACCTCTGTATCAAATAGTCTTTCTAGCGTGCAAAAAAAACAGCACTCGGATAATGGAGAGGTTTCCGAGTGCTGTATAGAAGATTATGCCTTACTTTAAAAAGGCTGCGCTCAAATGGGGAGCTAAGCCTTACAAAACACGCTAAGCGTGGCTGTTTTGGAACTGTTTTAGTACGTTCACAGTATAACTCATTCTTTCTACACAGTATGTTTTTACGACGTTGTTTTAGCAACAAGCGGAATAACGAACGTCAACGACGGTATTTATTCCTGCTGATTACACACCCGTGAATATCAAAGTTCCCACACAACAAGCAAAGTTTATTGTAGATAAAAGTGTTTCAATTCACGCACTCGTGAGAGTACGACAGTATTATTATACATAAAAATTCTACTTTTCTTTTTGCTATTTTGCAATAGTTTTTGTGCAAAACTTGTTAATTTTGTGCAAAAATCGGGAAAATGCAGGTAGTTTTTTACAAAACACGCTGTGCGTGGACTATTTATTATGTAGGGGAAGAGAATTCCCTTATAGAAAAAACAATTTCACGGGTGAGAAAAAAGAATTTCTTGACGGGAAAACGCTTTTTACACATCGGACAAACCCTTTTCGATGTGAAAAATGGTTTATCCCATATCAGAGAAAGAATTTCTCATAAAGGAGTTTACAAATATGAGCAGAGCTACTTTTTCGCAGAGTTTGGTTGACGCTCGACTTATGAGCGACGCGCTTAAAGCACACGCTGAAGAGCTTGCAAAGGTCGGTTTGGCAGAAAGCACAGCCGTTTCTTTGAGAGAGTGCATTGATGAGCTTTCTATTCTCGACACACAGCAAGAAAAGCTCAAAGCAGACCTCAAAGCAACCACCGCCAAAATCGTCGATGTTTCCAAAAAAATGGAGAGCGATATGCAGGATTGCAGAAAGCGCGTCAAGCTCGCAATCCCGCAGGCGCAATGGAAAGAATTCGGCTTGACTGCCACACGCTAAAGCACAGCTTTTTTTGTAAGCACAGCTTTTTTTGTTAAGGAGAAAAAAGAATGGTTAATGGAAACGGCGTTAAAGTTACGTTTGCACAGGAAGCGGAATACGGCAAGTATATCGCAGGAAAAGTGCGCGTAGCGGTCTCCAGCGAGGGCTTTAAGTACAGCGCAAACAAGAAAGACGAAGGGCTTTTGACGGGCGGCGTTGGTAAATCGATGGTCGAAACGATGAGTATTCACACAGAGGGCGATATTGCAACCCTTGCAAAGCCTCGCACAATCGGCTTTTTCCTTGCTGGTGTTTTCGGCGCGGAAAAGGTCGATACAGCAAACACCGACGGCAAAATAAAGCACACCTTTACGCCTATCGGAAACAAAGAAACGGATATGCTGCCGAGCTATTCATTCACGATTGACCGCGGTGTGAATATTCAAAGCTATACGGGCGTTAAATTCGGCTCTATCAGCTTTTCGGCGGCGGCAGAGGATAGATTGCAGATAACGCTTTCAACTTCGGGGCGTGATGAGCTTCAATCTGGCGAAATAAAGAGCGACTTGAAGCCTGAAAATGCACGGGCGTTTAAGTTTCACCAAGCGGCTGTGAAAATGGACAAAGCAAAGGTGGCGGACATCACGAGTATCAACTTTGATTACAATAACAATCTTGACACCTCGCTTTACACCACAGATACAGGGCTTTATTGCAAAGAACCCGTGCAAGGCTCTAGGGAATGTACCGCAAAGTTTGAAGCTCTTTACACAAGCAAGACAGAAGAAATCAGAAACGGCAAATTCAAAACCGACGCGATTGTAGAAATCGAAATTGAGTTCACCGACACCGAGAATAACCGCCTTGTCTTTGTCATTCCTCACGGGCAAATCAGCGAAATGGAAACACCGACGGCAAGCGGTGCGGACACTATGAAAACATCGCTCACGGTCAGCGCGGTTGACGATTTAACGAGCGATTATGTGAGGATTGAGCTTTACAACGAAGAAGCAGGAAGCTATCTTGAATAGACCTGTTCGATAATTGTCATTATCGGGCTCGACCCGATAATCTGAGGCATAGTCTCTTTTTCAAAATGCCTAGAACAGATAGCTTCCCGTGTCAAGCACGAGAATGACATAGGGGGGAACGCACTCACAATGACATAAGGCATTTATCACAATGACAAAAAGAAAAGCATATCTTTTGAAACACCTCATAGATTTTTTTCTGTGAAAAAATACCGTAAATTTCGTTTA
>CALBGU010000002.1 GCA_937893155.1 uncultured Treponema sp.
TTTTTTATCGCGAAAGAAAATGCTCCCACGCCGCGCCTTCGCCTGATTTTACGTCGGCGGTGAGTTTTGCGCCGATTATCGTGGAAAGATATTCGGGCGGCAACCCGACAGACAGGACTTTTTCGGTGCGCAAAACGCCGATGTCGCGCTCGCCGACAATGCTTCCCGCGCTCATATCGCGCATAAAATGTAGCGAGCGGTTCGTGCGCCCGTAATTCGCGCTTTCGCTTTTGGCAAGGCGCTTAAAGCCCGTGCCGAGAATGGCGTTCACTTTTTCTTCGCCGTACAAATCCTGCATTTGCTCTAGCGCGATTTTTGCGCCTTCGTCTTGGTCGTAGCGCTTGAGAAGTGCCTGCGTTTGATGCACGCTGTACACCATATTCGCAAATTGGTCGATTTCGAGCGCAACGGGGTCGTCAAGACCGTCTGTTTTTTTGCTCAGCGTGATGTGCTTTTCAATGACCGTGCCGCCCATAATCGTGGAAAGCACAGGCACAAGCACGGGGTCAAGGCTGTGGTCGCTGATACCCGTTTGAATGCCGAATATATCGTGCAGGGTTTTCACGAGCCGCACGTTGTATTCGTTTTCGGGCGCGGGATAGCTCGTAATGCAATGCAGCAGCGTAAACTGATTTGGATTTTGAGCGCAATCGAGGATTTCGAGGGCTTTTTCAATGTCTTTTAATTTTGACACGCCCGAAGAAAGCACGACGGGCGTTTTTAGACCGTTATCTATCGCATTTTTGAGCGATTGAAGCATCGGATAATGATTTAATTCGGGCGAGGCGATTTTTATCACGTCGGGATTGATTTCGATGAGCTCGTTCAAGCTCCTGATACCGAATGGTGAACACACAAATTGCACGCCGAGCGAGTGCGCATACGAAAGACAATTCTGATAAAAATCGGAACGGAGCTCCAGCGCTTTGAAGCGGTCGTACAGCCGTATTTGACCGGTCGGCAAGTTCACTATGCCCGTGTTTTCGTGCAAAATCTCGTCCGCGTACACCCACTGAAATTTCACGGCGTCCGCTCCCGCTTTCACCGCACCGTCCATAAGCTCTTTGGCTTTGTCTATCGACCCGTTGTGAGCCGTTCCAATCTCTGCAATAATCATAACTCGAAGTATATTAGCATAGCACCGACTTGTCAAACCGTGCCTTTGACATTACAATAGAGAAACGAAGGTAATGGTGGCTTATACGATAGTGGTGCCTGATACAAATGTTTTGCAGAGCATTTGCGGCACAAATGACAGTAACTTAAAACTCATCGAGGAACAACTCAAGACGCAAGTGTTCTGTCGCGGAAACGAAATTTCAATCGAATCCGATGACAGCGAAATCAGAGATAAATTCCGCTTTATCATAGACCGAATGTCTGACGAAATCGCCGACGGCAACGATAGCTCTGATTTAATCAGTTCCGTGCTGAATATCAAAGGCGGCTCTCTTTCGTCTATCGCAATACAGATTCCCGGCAGTCTCAAAAAAGTGCTGCCCAAAACGGAAAATCAGGCGGCTTTAATGCGCGCGCTCAAAAGTTCCGATATGGTGTTTGCCGAAGGTCCTGCGGGGAGCGGAAAGACGTTTTTGGCAATGGCGGAGGCGCTGAGCGAGGTTCTGACGCACAAAAAAAGCGGGATTGTTTTGACGCGCCCCGTGGTTGAGGCGGGCGAAAGTTTGGGATTTTTGCCCGGCGATTTGGCAGACAAGATAAATCCGTATCTGCGCCCGCTCTACGACGCAATGAACGCGCTTTTGCCACGCGAAACCGTAAAGCGTATGACGGAAAGCGGCGTTATCGAAATCGCGCCATTGGCGTATATGCGCGGCAGAACGATTCATCGCAGTGTGATAATCCTCGATGAAGCGCAGAACACGACGCGGGAGCAGATGAAGATGTTTTTGACCCGTATGGGCGAGGATTCAAAGGTGTTTATCACAGGCGATGTTACGCAAGTCGATTTGCCGCCGCGAATTCCGTCTGGATTGAGCGATGCAATGGCGTTGTTGAAAGATATTTCTGAAATAAAGATGATACGACTCACGAGCGATGATGTCGTGAGAAATCCTTTGGTAAAGAAGATAGTGCAGGCGTATGAATATGCAGGATAACAAGAATAGTTTGTTTTCTCATTTGTTGGCGACAGTCGAGCGTTTTATAAAAGAACACAAAGTGCTTTTGATTGCGTTTGTTGTGTTTTTTTCGGCAGTTTCGGTGCTCAATTTTTTGGATACATCGACTTCGGAAACGGTGGAATCGTTCAGGCTGGAAGATTTTGAAGAAGGCGCGATTGCAGACCGAAATATTTACGCGCGCACCACGCTGGAACCCGATATTGCAAATCCCGTGAGTGTGCAGGAAGGCGAGCGCATTATTCACAAGGGCTTTAAGATAACGAGCGAAGAATACAGCAAGCTCAAAAAACTCGCCGAAGCCCCGTCTTACATTGATTATCGTGCGTTTGCCGACACGGAATTGCTGTTGCTTCTTGTATTTGTTTTTTATTTCTTTTTGTTTACGCCCGTGTTGCTCAAGCGCGAAGTGGAAATGACGGAACTGATTTTGCAGGGCGTTTTTTTGATATTCATTTATGCGTGCGCGGTTTTCGGCGGCAAAATCCATTTCTTTTCTTCTATTTATGCACTGCCTATTTTAATCCCGTCTTCATTTTGCGTGTTGCTTATCGCGATTTTGTACGGGCAGACTTCGGCGGTGTATTTTTCGATAATTTCGGGAATGATGATTTATGCGGCGACGCGTTTTCAGATTGTCCCGGCGCTGTTCACACTTTCTTCGGGCATCGCCGCTTCAAGAATTGTGCGCAAAATCGAAAAGCGCACCGATATGGTGTTTTCGTCGCTGATTTTGTGCTTTTTGAATATGGTGTTTATGTCTGTGCTCAAAATCATTTTCAACGACAATTTTTCCGACGCAATTTTTACGATAATCGGAGTGGCGCTCAACGGCTTTATCTCGGGCATTCTTGCGCTCGGTTTTATCACGCCGCTTGAGTCGATTCTGAACACGGCGAGCGTGTTTCGCTTGATGGATTTGAGCAACACGAACGCAAGCCCGCTGTTGAACAACCTGCTGATTACGGCAAGCGGAACGTATCAGCACAGTATGATGGTGGCACAACTGGCAGAAAAAGCGTGCCAGCAAATCGGGGCAAATGCGCTTTTGGCTCGTGTTGCCGCGTATTATCACGACATCGGCAAAATGGACCACAGCGATTATTTTACCGAAAACCAGAAAGACGGCAATCCGCACGATGACCTCAATCCGTCTCTGTCGCTCACGATTATTCGCACGCACGTTAAATTGAGCGTGGAAAAAGCAACCGAGCAGCACTTGCCTTCTTCGGTGATAAAAATTATTTCGGAACATCACGGAAACTCGGTTATCCGCTGGTTCTACGAAAAGGCGCGAAAGGAAGACCCGAACGTGCGCGAAGAAGATTATTCGTATTACGGAGATTTGCCGTCGACCAAAGAAAGCGGCGTGGTGATGCTTGCCGATACGGTGGAGGCGGCGTGCAAATCGCTGGATAAGCCGTCGGTTTCGCGCTTGGAGAGTTTTATCCAAATGCTTATCGACAAAAAAGTAAACGAGGAACGGCAGTTGGATAATTGCCCGCTTACGTTTCGGGATTTGAAAAAAATAAAGGATTCCTTTGTGCAGATTTTGGCGGGATATTATCACACGCGGACGAAATATCCGGGGCAAAAAGAAGCGGAAGAAAAGGCTGACAAGGAGGAAAAAAATGGCTAATCGCTTTTTTATTTCGATGGAAGACGGGCTTTCAGAACCTGAATGGATAAAAAATGTTGAGCCGTATATGAATCTCGTAACGACGGAAATCGGCTACGACGACGAAGAGGTTAGCATTATGTTCTGCACCGATTCGTTTATTCAGCAGCTGAACAAGCAGTATCGCGATATTGACAGCCCCACCGATGTGCTTTCGTTTGAAAACGGCGAGGAATACACCGATGAGGACGGCGAAAAATGGTTTTCGGCTGGCGACATCATTATTAGCCTTGAAACGCTGCCGAAAAATGCGGAATATTTTGGGGTGAGCGAAAACGACGAATTGAAGCGCCTTTTGCTGCACGGGCTTTTGCATCTCAACGGCTATGACCACGGAGAAGAGCATGTGGAGCCGAATGTGGAGCCGACAAACGAAATGCTTTCGTTACAGGAAAAGACTTTAAAGAAATATGCCGATTATAAGATAATATAGGCTCTAAAAATGGTTATCGCCGCCGCAAAAGCGGTCATAACACTGATAATAGAGGAAGATACATGGGATTGTTTAATTTTGGAAAGAACAAAGAAGACGATGCTGCAAAAACTGCTTCTGATGACAGCGGCGGTTCGTCGGATAATTCTAATTTGGAAGACGCGCTGAGCAAAGACAAAAAAGATATGATACGGGGCATCGAAGACCTTTCACAAACCACGGTAAAAGAAGTGATGATTCCCCGCATTGACGTGGATTTCCTTTCAATAGACACGCCGCAGGACGAGTTGATGACGAAAATTGCAACAAGCGGTCATAGTCGTTTTCCGGTGTACAGCGAATCATTCGATAACGTGGTTGGTGTTTTGTATGTGAAAGACCTCATCAACGCATTTTCGCGCCACGAGAGCGTTGACTTGAACCGCATTATCCGAAAGGCGTATTTTATTCCAGAATCAAAGAGAATCGACAGCCTTCTGCGTGAGTTCAAGCGAAAGCATCTTCACATTGCCATTGCCATTGACGAATACGGCGGGGTGAGCGGCATTGTGTGTATGGAAGATATTATTGAGGAAATCGTCGGCGATATTCAGGACGAGTTTGACAACGAGCGGGAAGATATTGCGTCTATCGGCGAAAATATGTGGCTCTGCGAGGCGCGGGTCGATATTGACGATTTTAACGAAATGATACACGCGGATTTGCCGGCAGAAGAGTTCGACACGCTTGGCGGATTTGTGTTTGATTTGCTTGGAAAAATACCGGTGAAATACGAAAAAGTATCTTGGAAAGACTTTGATTTTATCGTTCAAGATATGGAAGGACATCGCATTAACGTTATTAAGGTGATTCGACGTAATTCTGCCGATAATAATGACGGGGGAAAATAATGGGTGTATATAGAAAGTGTGCCGCAGGTATTCTTGCTTTTGCCCTTGCCATATCTGCATTTTCGGCAACAAAGAGCGCGCAAGAATATTACAACGATGGATTTGAAGCACAGAGCAATGAAAATTGGTACAGAGCAGTTGAATCCTATCAGGAAGCATTGCAGAAAAATCCTGCGTATGGGGACGCGTGGTTTAATTTAGCCGCCTGCACGTATCAGCTCGGCGAATATGATTTGGCATTAACGTATTTGCAGTCTGCGGAAAAATATTCCCGCAATTATTCGAGCGTACAAAACCTAAAGGGAATGATTTTTATCGCGCTCGGTCGCTTTGATGAAGCGCGTGATATTTTTAATGCCGTTTTGAAGACCTACCCAAACGATGTTGAAGCCCGTTTTGGCTTGGCTGAACTCGATTTGTTTTCAGGCTCTCTTTCTGGTGCCGAAAAATATTATCTTGCCGCGCTCGACCGCCAGCGCACCAACCGCAATGCGCTTTTGTCGCTCGCGTTGGTGAGTATGGAGAAGGGCAACTGGGACACGGCTCGTTCCTATATCAACACGGCTTTGCGCGTCCATTCGGGTGATGCGGTGGTGCATTATTTGGCAGCGTATATTTTTGCGCGGCACGGCGAATTAGCCGACGCAGAACGCCAAGCCCGCGCCGCCGTACAGATTCGCGCCGATTATGACCAAGCCTACGAATTGCTGGCGTCAATCCTGTATGAATCAAAGCGATATTCAGAGGCAATCGACATCTGCGATTACCGCATTGGACGCGATAAGAAATGCGCTTCGGCGTGGTATTTGAAAGGCTTGTGCCAAAAGCAGATGGGCAGCATTGACGAAGCGGTTACTACCTTTGAAGATGGCGTTGCCGCAGACCCGTATGATGAGATGATGCGCTCTGCATTGGAGTTGTTGATTACCTCGACGATTGATATTGAAGACCCGCGCCGTCCTGATTGGGCTTCTTACCACATCAGCCGCGCCAAAGAATACGAGCGTCGGTTTGACGGACCGCAATCGCGCTTTGAGTATCAGCGGGCGCTTCGAATCGACCCGCTCAACGCAATGGCGCGCACGGCATTTGCACGAATGTTGAGCCGCGACGGATTTAACGAAATGTATCTGTCTCAGCTCAAGTTCATCGAAGAACAGCGCACCAAAACGGCAAAGGGCGATGAAAAACTCTCTGACACGCAGAAATATGAGCTTACCCGCAATGCGTACACGATGGAAGCCCTCGATTCACTGATGAAAAACTCGCTTGCGACAAAGTGGAACGTACAGCCGTTTTACCTCAACAAGACACGCTGGCGAATCGGGCTGTATTACACGCCGTCTACTGCGCACTTTATCCACCCCGACGCGGAGCGTGTGACTGCGGAAATGGCGGCGGACATCTTCAAGGGCGTTGCGACGACCGTGGTAGAGGCGGCGAGCGGCAGTGTTTCGGGCTACGGCGAGGCATATTCGTTGGCGCGAAAAGAGAACCGCGATTATTTTGCGATGCTCAAAGTTGACGAAGACGATAGAACCTTTACGATTGACGCGGTGGTGTATTCGGCGCGTACTGGCTCGGAAGTTACCAAGTTCAACATTTACCGAACGGGCAACGACAAAATGGCTTCGGCGCTCCGCAAATTCAGACAATCCGTGCTTGATATTCTGCCCGTGCGCGGCAAGGTGCTGAACCGAAGCAACGATACATTGCTCATCGACATCGGGCGCAGTGAAGGCATTATGAACGGCGCGAATTTTGTGGTGCTCAAAGAGGGCAAAGTCCGCACTGCCGACACGGGACGCGGCTTAATTTACCGCGATGAAGACGTATTGGGCAACGTGGTTATTTCGGCAACAAGCGAAGAGATTTCCGAAGGCGAGTTCAAGCGAAAAGGCTTTTACGACCGCTTGAATGTGGGAGATGAAGTGGTGTTGCTGTCGATTGGCGAAGACGCAGACGAAAAGACAAAATCATCGCTGACACTGAGCGGCGCGCACGTTGTGGTCAACGATAACAACGCGACATTGCAAGACACCGCCCCCGCCGCCAATGCAGACGGCGTGAAAGTGGTCGGCGAAAACGCTTCGGATTCCTCTTCCGTAAAATCCGACCTCGTGCCCGATGTAAAAAATCGCGGCTCCTCGCTTATTTCGCTCATTCGGAGCATTTACTAAGACTGATTGCAACAGCGGTGAATCTCTCACCGCTGTTTTTTTGTCATTGCCGCACTTGATTTCAGCACTTTGCACCCTTTCGCTGTCTGTCACTGCTTCGGGGCGCGGAGTATCAGACTATCCTCTGATGCTCCGTCAGACTACCCTCTGAGAAACCATCAGAGTAATACTCTGACGGTCTGCCGTTGCTTCCTCTGACGCTTCCCGCTACGGAGCAATGGCAGTCTTCTCTATCAAGCAATGATTGAGAGTGATTTTCCGTAGCGAGCACATTTCAACTTTTTCCCTTTGTCTTGACTTGCTGTCATCTTCGTGCGAAGCTCAAGAGACACCTCTCCTGCAGCCAAATCCGCAGGCAAAAGCACCACCACGCTTGACGGAATATTCTCGATAACCGCCAGATGCCGCTTTTCGCCGTCTTTGCCGATAATGAACACGCCCTGTTCGTTATCCGAAGCGTCGAACTTGAGCCGATTGCCCGAGAGCTTGATAACGCTTCCCGCCTTGATGTCGCCGTCAACCGCGCCGGTAACCTTGTCGGCAACCGAAACGATGTTCGGGTCAGTGCTCGCCGCCGCCACTTTCGTGAGCTTCACCTTTTTCAGCGCATCTTTGAGCGCGCTCCCTGCCGTCGCGTTGATTTTCAGCGTGTGCCGTTTTGGGTCAAACGAATCGTCTGCGTTCTCAAACACGCCCGAAATCGAAAGCGATGTGCTCACAAGCTCGGTGTTGAGATTGCCGCCCTCCGAAACCACCTTTGCGCATTTCTCAAAAAATGACTTGACTGCGCCCTCAATGTCCGCGCGATTAAGCGTCGAACCCTCGTCAATCACCATCTGAATGATGTCCGCCGTGCTGTACGAGCGAACGTCTTCCACTTTGGCAACCCTATCCGCCGGGTCTGCGGTAAACGGATTGTCTCTCAAACTGTAATGAGCCATTTTTTTACTCCTTGGAATTGAATTACTGCACACGCGCTTTGCGTGGCGTTTTTGCTGACGGGGAAGAACTGAACGGGATACACCCAGAACCGTCCTCCCTTTTTTGCCTATTACAAATATAACAGAGCGTTTCGATTTTGTATATGCCTGCAATAAAAAAAAGCGATACCGCACTCAAGCAGTATCGCTTTTGAATCAAATCAGTATGCTACTTATGCGCACACAATCATTGAGAAGACCATTGCGAACAAAGCAACAGTTTCGCACAAACCAACAACCATGATGTACTGTGCAAAACCCTTTCCTGTCTCGCCCAAAGCATCGCTACCAGCAGCACCAGCTTTTCCCTGTGCAATAGCAGAAGCTGCCATAGCAATACCTGAGAACAAACCGATACCAACCATGAATGCACCGTCAGTCGCAGTTGCACTCTTCATTGTCTGCATAAGCAAGAAGCCGTAAATTGTCTGAGTAAGAGGCGCACCAGCAAAAACCGTCAAGATGAACGGAGCTGGTTTGTTGTTCATATAGCATCGTTTCCATGCACCAATAGCTGCCTGACCTGCAATAGCAATACCAATCGCAGAACCAAGAGCTGCAATACCCATAACAATACCTGCACCAAGCTGTCCTAAATCCATAGTTTTCTCCTTAAAAACTGCGTTTCGCAGTGTTTACAAAAATCATTTTTATGTAAAACCTCAGCGGATTTATTTCTCGCTGAATGGTTTATACTTGAACCCTGACCACGACATACCCAAATGCGTTGAGAACTCCAACGTATTCAAGCGCACGCCATGAACAATAACCGACAACACGTTCAAAATCATATTCAAACCGTGACCAAACACCAGCAGCAAGATTCCCAAGAAGAAAATCAATTTGCCGAGCATTGGACCTGCCATTGTATTGACAGTGTCGGAAATAGCACTACCCGCAAGAGCAACAGCCCAAAGGCGGATATATGAAACAATATCGCTGAACACGTTGACAACGCCGAGCAATACTGAAACGATATTCTTACAGCTTTCAAGAATACTCTTGACCACGCTTCCCGAATAGTTCGAGAACACAAAGCTCAAGAAGAAACCGAAGCCGATAAGACCAATGCACAATGTCGGAAGCGGGACGTTGATTCCCGGAACAATCATTGCTCCGTCCGCACTAAGCGGGAATCTTGCGCCATCAACAACCATGCTCAAGACTACATAATACATACCCCAGAGCATCAGCATAGAGCCTAACTCGCCCAAGCAACGAACACTCTTATGATAGCGTGCAATGCCTTTTAAGTGAGCGATAGACAGCTGGACAAGAGCAAGTGAGAAGCAGAAAATCTGGAGATTCTCCTTAACCCACAACTCATACGTTAAACCAAAACTATATCCCGGAACAACGCCGTCTTTTGCAGAAGACACATTGGATATAGCCGGAAGCGACAAGTCTTTCAGCCACACTGGCAACTGTTCTGGTCTGAGACCAAACCATGTACATGTCAATGTACCCCAAACAATCGTTGTCACACCGATAAGGAGCAACAATTTCATTACAGGGGCAGGACTCTTTTTCTTTGCTACCGCAGAAACAATGCCGAGCACCGCAACTGCTGTCAGCAAGAATCCGTAGCCGCCGTCACCGAAAATCATCGCAAAGAATATCGTGAAGAACAGCAAGAACCAGTTGGAAATATCGTATTCGTGGTATCCCGGAACAGTTCCAAGGAAGTCCGAAACAGGATAAATCAAGCCGACCAATTTGTTGTTTTTCAACTTTGTCGGAACATTCTCGTCGTCTTCTGCCGGGTCATCAGCCATCAAGGCCCAATTCTGAGCCTTTGCCTCGCTTTGCAACGCTGGCAAATCACTCGTTGGAATGTAGCCTGTTACCCACGCAAGCGCACTTAATGGGATTTCGGAATCAGATAATGCAACATCTTTTCCCATTCCCGAATAGACGTTCTCAAACTCGATTTCCTTTTCATACAAATCAAGCGTCTTTTTCAGCGCAGAAACATAACATCTGTCTGAAAGCAACTTTTCGTCTATCGACACAATTTCTTTTTTGTTGCTTTCGATTCTTGAAGCCAATTCTTTGGTAGAAATCGATGGCAAAGAAATCTGGTACGCTTCTGGTGGCAATCCTATCGGACGCTCTGCTGTTTCGCCCAATAGCAAAAAACGAATCTGGCTTTTGTCTTTGTTTACCACTAAAGTGCGCGTGTTCTGGTCAATCGATGCGTACTTATCAGCAGGAATTTCATAGAGCGAAAGAGAAATACCTTTCTCTTTGAGATATTCAAAATCTGCAGGCACAACTTCGCCCCACGAAGAATATCGCTCCAATTCCACCGTATCAGCCGCAATTTGTGCAAAACACGTCTTCTTCCGTTCCGAAAGATTTACCACGGTATTGGCAACTTCAACAGCCTTGTCCATTTCAAGACTCTCTACTTCAGAAACGCTTTTTGTGCCTTTTGCCGCTTTTTGCTCAGATAACAGCGAATATGCTGTCTGAATTTGCGCCAAATCTGATTTCAGAGAATCCAATTTTTCACTTGAGCCTTCGAGCTGCTCCAAATGAAGCAAACCAAGTTTTCTCAAGTTCTTGAGAGTATCCTTGAGCCCTTTTTCTTGAACTACAAGAAATACCTTTTTCATGGGAACTATCATTCTTCAGCCCCCTTATCATCTTCTGCTTCTTTTGCAGCCAAAGCATTTGCTGCATTGCGCGCGTCAATCTTTTTCTTAGAAATTTTTGAACGCACAACTGCACTTACTTGCTGGTCGCCTAAGTAAACAGAAATCTTCTTAATATTGCTCTTTGTTTCAGGAATCTTCACTTTCTCAAACAAGTTAACTCTTTGAGTTGT
>CALBGU010000003.1 GCA_937893155.1 uncultured Treponema sp.
CCCGTGCTGGCAAAAGGTGAAAAAGTCGTTTTTGTCTAAATATTGAAAAATATCGTGCCGAAAAAGACTGTTTTGTCCAAATATTGAACTTTGGAGACGCAAAAAATGATTTTTCAATCTTCCAAAGTAAAATATTTCAATAGCCATTTAAGATTCGCGCTTCTATTGAACTTTGGAGCGTCAAAAAACGATTTTTCGGCGTTCCAAAGTAAAATATATGCTCAAAAAATCATTTTTCGCCTTTCTATTGCAGAATATCGCGCCGTGCGTGTATAATGTGCGGTATGAACACGACAGAAAAGACTGAAAAAACATTTGTGAAGCCGAGAACGGTTTTTATCGGCGGAAACGGACATACACAGCGTATTGGCATTGGAGGCGACGAGCCGATTTCGATTCAGACGATGTGGAAAGAGGGCATTGTCGGCGTGAAAGACGATGCGGCTCGGCTTGAGGCCATTCGCGAAAAACTCGCCGAGCTTAAAACGATTGGCTGCGACATCGTGCGCTTTGCGGTGCCCGATATGGCGAGCGCGGAAAGTTTTATCGAGATTTGCAAGGCGACTTCAATGCCTCTCGTGGCGGATATTCATTTTGATTATCGCCTTGCGCTCAAGTGCCTTGAAGGTCCTGTGGCGGCGATTCGCATTAACCCGGGCAACATCGGAAGCCGCGAGCGCGTGGAAGCGGTGGTGAACGGCTGCAAGGAAAAAGGCGTGGCGATTCGTATCGGCGTGAACACGGGAAGCCTGCCCAAAGACCTTGAAGCCAAGGTGGAAACGGGGGAGATGAGCCGTGCGGTTGCGTTGGCAGAAACGGCGGCGCGGGAAATTGCGATTTTTGATGAGCTTAATTTCGGCGATGTGGTGGTAAGTATGAAAGCGTCTTCGGTTCAGGAAACGATTGAAGCGAACGAGGCATTTGCGGCTAAATATGATATTCCGCTGCATATCGGCGTGACGGAAGCCGGTCCGCTCATCACGGGGATTGTGAAAAGCACGCTTGCATTTAGCGCACTCTTGAACGAGGGTATCGGTTCAACAATCCGCGTCAGTCTGTCGTCAAGCCCAGAAAACGAGGTGATTACGGGGCGGGAAATCCTGCACGAATGTGGAAAGCGCGCGGGCGGCGTTACGATTGTGTCGTGTCCGCGCTGCGGCAGAATCGGCTTTGATGTTCATTCGTTCGTTGACCGCTGGCAGAAAAAACTTTTGGCAATGGATAAAAACATCACGGTTGCGGTTATGGGCTGCATCGTGAACGGTCCCGGAGAGGGCAAACACGCCGATATTGGCATTGCGGGCGGCGACGGCAAGGCGCTTATTTTCAAGAAAGGCAAAATTATACGCACAATCGACGCGAAAGATGCCGATAGAGTATTTAGTGAGGAGCTAGAAACTCTGTGAAACGTATTTTTTATTTTCTTTCTATTATAGTTACTTTGTTTTGTTGTGTTGCAGTCTATTCTCAAACTCCGCAAAAGTTAAAGACGGAAGAAGAGCCGTGGCGTGTGCTTGAAAAGGCGCGTCTTGCGTACAAAAGCGGCAATTACGGCGATGCACTCAGGCTTTCGGAAAATGCAAAGCAAAATCGGATTGCGCAGTGTGAATGGTATACCTATGTTTTGAATTCGGCGTTTCACGTTTCGTCGATTCAGCACGCGGGCGACGATATTGAAAAAGTGCTTGCCGCGCTGCAGGAAGACGGGCTTCGCGACGCAAAGACAATTTTGGATTATTTTGTGAATATGTATTCGGCGGAATATTTCAATAATTCGGTTGCGGAATTGCGGGCGTTTGCGGAAAATCGGCGCGATTATCCCGAGGCGGAATATCTTATCGGCAAGGTGTATCAGATTGAGGGCGAGTACGATTTTGCGTATCGGTATTACGACAAGGCGTGGAAGCTCGCGGATAAACTCGACGTGCCCGATGAAAAATACGATATTTTGTATTCGATGGCTGATTTAGCAATAATGACGGGCAATGAAGACCGCTACGAAAAAACGCTTTTGCTTGTGCTGAACTCGGATAAGACGTTTATGGACGCAGGTTTTTCCAATTCATTTTCGCAGGTGCTGAGCCGCCCGAAGTCTATGAGTCCAGACCGATTTTTCCAGATGTATCGCTCGGGCAATGTGCGAAGCGTTTTGGCGTGTTATAAGCTCTCGGAGTTTTATGCAGACCACGGCGAAAAGTCGAAGTCGCTTACGATGTTGGCGTACGGAATGATTGCGGCGACAAATCATATTTCAACGATTATTTCTGACCGCGATTCTGATTACAAATACACGACCCTGCGCGATTTTTTTGTGGAAATCTCAAAATACAGTGATATTGTGCAGTGGGGAATTGATAACGGCGTGTGGGAACATTTTTATGATTTTGCGCTCAAAGTATCAGAGTTGGGCAACGAAAATTTTTCGCAAAATCTGTTTTTGATTCTTTCGGAGTGTGAGCCAGAGGAATAT
This sequence comes from uncultured Treponema sp., assembly GCA_937893155.1. Taxonomy (GTDB): domain Bacteria; phylum Spirochaetota; class Spirochaetia; order Treponematales; family Treponemataceae; genus Treponema_D. The sequence goes on from CALBGU010000003.1 coordinate 2,471, forward strand.
TGGCGCACCGCGGCAAAGAAATTGGTGAAAAGATGATAAATCCCGCGCTGTATCTTATTCCCGTGCCGTTGGGCAATACTGCTATTTCTGCGGTGTTGCCCGACCATAATCACGATATTGTTGTAGCAATCAAGCATTTTATTGTTGAAAATATCCGTTCGGCGCGTCGGTTCTTGAAAAAGGTTGATAAAACTATTGACATCGACACGCTGACGTTCTACGAACTTAACGAGCATACCGAGCAAAAAGATATTGGAAATTATCTTGACGCATTAGCGCAGGGCGAGCCGATGGGCGTAATCTCGGAAGCGGGCTGTCCTGGGGTGGCTGACCCTGGCGCAATGGTGGTTGAGATGGCGCATCGGAAAAATCTCAAGGTCGTGCCGCTTTCGGGTCCGTCGTCTATCATAATGGCGGTTATGGCGAGCGGGTTTAACGGGCAGAACTTCGCGTTTAGCGGCTATTTGCCCGCAAAGCCTGCCGAGCGCAATTCTAAAATAAAGCAGCTGGAAAGCCGTATCTACAAAGAAAGCCAAAGTCAGATTTTTATTGAAGCTCCGTATCGCAATACGAAGATGATACAGTCGCTTTTAGCTTCGTGTCGCGGCGATACAATGCTGTGTATTGCGTCTGGCATTACGACAGAAGTCGAATGGATAAAGACGAAGAGCATTGCGCAGTGGAAAAAAGAAAAAATCCCCGAAATCGATAAAATCCCTACAATTTTTATTTTGTATCGGTAATACTTTTATAAAACGGCTCTTGTTTTGGGAGCCGTTTTTTTGTTTATAGACAATAAAATATAAGAAGGGTATAATAAAAATATGGGTGAAAGAGATATAACGCAGAAAACGCTGGAATCATATAATGATGTTTTTGCTGATATTGTGAATGTTCTGGTGTTCAGCGGCGAGCAGGTTGTTGAGGCGGATTCTTTGACGGACTCGCAGACGTTTTCGCAATACAAAGATTCAGAAAATGTTTTGCACAATCAAGAGCGAGATGTTGCGAAAAAATGGACGAAAGGTGATTTTTGTTTGAGTTTGTTTGGTTTTGAGAATCAGACCAAAAAAGAAAAATCAATGCCGCTTCGTGTTATGTGTTATGACGGTGTGGCGTACAGAAGTCAGTTAAATGAGGAGCGCACCGATTTTTATCCTGTGATAACGCTCGTTTTGTATTTTGGAACAAAAAGTAAGTGGGAAAATCATACTTCACTGAAAGAATCGCTAAAAATTGATGAACGATTGAAAGATTTTGTGAGCGATTATAAAATTAAAGTGATAAATCTGGCTTGGTTGACGGACGAGCAGATAAACAGTTTCAAAAGCGATTTTCGTATTGTGGCAGAATACTTGCGGGCATTGCGCATTGGGCAAGCGGAGAATTGGAGCAGACAGAAACTCAAGTATGTTTCAGAGATAATCGATTTAATGCGTGTGATTTCTGACGACGATATTTTTGATGATATGGCGGAGTTCATTGAAGAAACTCAAAGCGAAAAAGGAGGTGTAAACGTGTGTGAATTTGTGCAGAAAATGAAAAACGAAGGGCGAAGCGAAGGCGTTTTGCTTGGTAGAAAAGAAGGCTTTTCACTGGGGCGTAACGAAGGGATTTCGTCTATGCAGGCGGTGCTGTCGGCTTTGTATGCACAGGGACGAGAAGATGATGTGAAACGCGCATTGACAGACAGTGCATATTTGGCAGAATTACTTTCAGCGTATCAGAAATGAGAAAATCGTACAAACTTGTTTAAGAAAATTATTTTTCAAGGCGAGTTTGTACGATTTTTTGTTGAAAAAGAGTTTTTGCCTTTCGTTTGTGCTGACAAGAGATGAAAACGCTATCGTCCTCCTGTGAGAATCGCGAAGAGGCGCGGGCAGAGCTTTTTTAGAGCAATGCCGATTAAAGTTCCGAGCGCAATATTAAGAAAAGCGACTCCGAAATATTCAGCCAAGCAGAAAAATCCGTTTGTCATCGGCAAAAAGTGAAGCCATAGTTTTGTATGTATACTGTTTAATACAGGTAAGTGTATGGCGAATAAAAAGAACGAAAATCCTGAAAAATATGTGGCAATGTTGAATGTTTTTTCGTTGTTGATTATGAGTTTTGAGATTTTCAAGAACAGCAAACACGACGCTAAAACCATAATCCAATACATTGAGCTTGTGTTGTCAAAAAACAAATATGTTGCAATGAACGAAATCAAGAATAGAGCAATCGACTCGGCAAAACTGATTTTATCTGCTTTTTCAAAAAGGTTAAAATTGAACATTCCCCAATATAAGCCACATGCATAAAAAAACAATGCTTGCATACGCACAAAATATATTTGTACAGGAAGCAGGTATAACACCGAGATTAGCGCAAAAAAGAATAGAGGAAATCGCTTTATAAATGCCTTTATGAACGGAGATAGCACGGTCAAGATGAGTAAATCTCTTACAAACCAGAATTGAACGGCGAGTTGAGGGAGAGAAAGGTCTCCGTCTTTCCTTGTTCCTGTTTCATAGCCAAAAAATTTGTGAAGCCAATCGAGTGCTGTCCAATGGGTAAAAATATCATTGGGGTGCTTTAGCAATGCTGGCTTAATAATCGAAATAAGATACTTTGCAAAATGCGGATAGAGAAAATATAATCCGAGCCAGATAAAGTAGGGGATAAGCAACGATTTCGCGCGCTTTTTTAACAGCACAGAATACTTATCGTTCTTTTTTGCCTGCAAAAAGGCGGCAAATAAAAAGAATAACGGAACGGCGCATCTTGCAATTCCTTGCGAAATAAACAACTGTATCCATTCGCTTAAAACTGTTGGCTTGAATACTATCATTTCGCCTGTTTGCTCAAAGTTTTCTGCAACGCCTTCGAGCGTGAAACAGTTGTGAATAAACACCACAAATACAATCAGCAAAAAACGCAATGCAGTTATGCGCTTTGATGTTTCTTGCGATATTGAGTTATTACCCATATATGCTCCTAAAATGTAAAAAGTCTAGTAAAATGCGTATGTTTTACTAATATATGGGTAAGATATTAACATATTACAAGATTTGGGTAAATAGTGAATGAGAAACTCATTTTTGCGTAAAATCACAGTATGAGTTTCAAAGATAATATGAAGTCAGAAATCACTTTTCAAGATATGAGGGTGAAAGAATTGTCTGAAAAGACGGGGATTAACAAAAGGACTCTTGACCATTATTTGACTGAAAACGGAAGCGAGCCGACGGCGGCGAATGCGGTGCTGATTGCGAAGGCTCTCGGCGTGAGCGTGGAATATCTGGTTACGGGCAAAGACACCAGTATTCCAAAATCGATAAAACCCGAAGTTATTGATTTAGTGCGCGAAATGAATCATCTTTCTGACAGCGATTTGAAATTAGCGAAAGATATGGTTCGCCGTCTGCGTATTCCGACAAAGGAATAATATTTTCAAGCAAAGTATAGAAAAAAGCTTTTTATTATGCTATGATGTATTAAAAATAACACAGACAAAGTTTTAATTTATGTTGAAGAAAAATTATTTTTCGCTTTTGTGTGAATTAACAAAAAAAGGGATAAAACTGCGTTACCGAAATTCATATTTGGGCGTTGTTTGGACTCTTATTGAACCTGTTTTCAGCACGATTATTCTTGTTATTGTTTTTGGGACGTTGTTTAATCAAAAAAAGCCTACATTTCCGCTTTATGTGATTATCGGACGTTTGCTTTACGGTTTTTTTTCTGACGGAACAAAAGCAATTTCAAAATCAATTCGTGCACATTCTGCGATGATAAAAAAAGTGTATGTTCCTCTCATTTTATATCCATTGTCAACTGCTTTGTATTCATTTATCATTTTTCTTATCAATCTAACCGTTTTGATTGGTGTAGATATGTATTGTAAGGTTGTTCCAACTCTGTATGTGTTGATGATATTCCCCGCGCTTTTTTTGCTTTTTCTTTTGACGTTTGGAATTGGACTTATATTAGCAACGCTTATGGTATTTTTTAGGGATATTGAATATCTTTGGAAAGTTGCATTGATGATTATTATGTATGTGAGCGCAATTTTTTATTATCCTGAACGAATTTTTGCGAGCAAGTACGGTTTTATTGTTTCCTATAACCCGTTATTCCATATTATCAGAATGTTTCGCGCTGCGGTTTTGTCCGAGTCATTTGATGTTTGGGGTGTTTTGTATGCCTCGATTTTTTCGTTTGTCTGTGTTTTTGCAGGTATTGTGATTTTCAACCGCAACAAAGCAAAATTTGTACTGCATTTATAGATTTTTTGGAAGTGTTTCAAAAGTATGGTCATTCCCGTGCTTGACACGGGAATCTATTTTTCATAATCGTTCGTTGGGCGAAGTCGGTAAAAAAGATTATTCACGTCAATCCCAATAATGACAGCATACTTTTCGTAACACTACCAGATTTTTTATCAAAACCTCGTTGCTTATGAAAGAAGATTGTTTTTTGGTCTAAATCCAAAAAATGATTCCTTGATGATGTCCTTTTCGCTTGTTTTTGGGCGGTAGGGATAAATAATCACCGTAAATGTTGCTCAAGTATTCTTGATACCCTGCGCATACCATAAAAAGACCGTCTTCAAACGAAACGTCGATGTAGGAATCGAAGCAAGAACGGTGCAAAATCTCTTTTGTGCCATATTGAGAGGTAAAATTTCCTACAAAATCGCTTGCGTCCCATGGATATCGTTTCATTGCACGCTCTATTCGCTTGTTCCAAAAATCTGTGGTAGTGAATTTTGCGGAGATTTTCTTAAAGAACAGTTTCAGATGTTTAAAAGAGCCTTTTTTTCTGATTTTTGGGCTGTTTATCGTCGTTCCGCGAAAAACGCGGAGAATTTTCATATATTTTATATGCAGATTTCGCAAAACTGCATTTTTTGGTAATCCGTCCACAACACAAATATCCAAAAACAGCCCATAGCCTGCGCTTGCTGTGCCTTTTGCTTGCGAGATAAATGTCCGTGTGTCGATAAGGCGCGAAAAGACATAATTGTATGTTTTATCTTTTTGACGGTTCATAAGCGTGTATCTATCAGTGTCTTGAAATGTATTCAGCAACTTTTCGTATTCAGGGCGCGTCATAAAAACATCAACATCGTCGTCCCACGGAATAAAACCGCCGTGCCTGATTGCGCCGAGAAGCGTGCCTCCTGTGAGCGAATAGTGAATGGAATGTTCGCGGCAGAATGTATCAAAAATACGAAGAAGTGCAAGATTTATCGCACGAGCTTCCTTTATTGTTACAAAAAGTCCTTTGTGTTTAGGTGCGATGTAAGAATTGAATGGAGGATTTTCGGAATACGCCTCTTTTGCCCCATTTTCTAACTGCAAAGCAAAATCAAATGCAGAAAAAACTGAAGTTCCGAACACAAATGCGCCGTCATTTTTTTTGATTATCGCGGTGTGTTCTTGTTTTTTGTTATCGGGGGGGGGGGCAAAAGTATCATTTTCAGAAACGATAAGATGTATGCGTTCCACGGAAAAAGTTCCGCAATACAAAAAATCCAGTTCTCCGTTCTGTTGCGAAAAATGTAAAAGATTTTCTGTCAATGTATGCACACAAAAATCAGTGTTCGGATTTTGACGATAAAAACTCAAATGCTCTTGATAATCGCAGGGCAAATCTTCCTCGTTGCCTAAAAGAACGCTGCCGTCCAAAGCAATTTTTACTAGATTGTCGGACGAAATGGTTTCGCTTGTTTGCAAAATTGGCACGAAATAAACTTCGCTTCGATTTCTGTCAATCACCGATATAATGCAGTTTTTCTGCATATTCGCACATTCTTTGCTTGCTGCAATCATTTGTTCAATATTTTGTCGCAGTTGTTCTGTGTTCATTTTGTTTCTCCTATTGTTTTTTGTGTCATTTCTGTGTTAAGAACCGTTGTCATTTATTTACCTCCATAATCAAATCAACCAACGTTTGTGTACAAGTTCCGTTTGTGTTTTCTACGCATTTTTTGGCAAATCTTTTGAGAAACTGCATATCGTATACTCCTTTTTTGACAAAATCTGCAATTTCTTCGGCGGTTTTAAACGACATTGATTTAAATTCTGTTTCAATGTTTATAAAAAATCCCTCGGATTTTGAAAACTCTTCACAGTCGTAATTGAAAATCAAAATGGGACGTTCTATTACCGCCGCTTCGATAATCGTGCCGGAATAATCGCTGATAACAAAATCTGCTGAACTCAAAAAATCGATGGTGGCTACTTTTTTGTAGATATATTTTTCGAGAATTACGACTTTTGTAAGTGGGTGCTTTTTGATAACAAGCGTATATTCGCTATTTTCAAATGCATTGATAAGTTCGTTGAATCGGTACTGATTGCTTTTTCGGAATGTGGGTGCATATAAAACGATTTTTTTACCTTTTAGTTCCGGATATGCTTTTTGCACGAGAATTTTGTTGCTCTCTTTTGATGCAAGCAGATAATCTACGCGGGGAGTTCCCGTAATCCAGAATTTTTTATACGGACAGTTAAATGTCTGCGCAAAAAATGGTTTCATTTGAGCTGCACCAATGACGATAAAATCATAATTGCTGTGCATACACATTATTTTTGCGATTGCTTTTTCCTTTTTTGTTTTCAGAGAAGCATAGCCTGATTTTTTTATTGCCGCAAGAGAGTGCCATATTTGAATGATTTTCAGTTCTTTTTTGTGCTTCAGAACTGAAACCGCAATCTGATAGCCGTCAATAATGCAAATACTTGCTCTTGCCAAAAGCACCATTTGCAAAAATGGGTGAAACAGATACGAAAAAATTTGCTTTGGGTTGTCTTTTTCCATTCTCTTGCACAGCACGTTTATTTCGTATTGTGGGTAGCGTGCGTGAATATCGTTTATGAGATACTGAAAATCGATAGATGGCTTATTTGTTTGGCGACTCAAAAACACAATTCTTTGCTTTTTTGCAGGCAGCAGTTTTATGAAAAAATAACAGAATTGCAGCAATTTTTTGTATATCAGTAGCAGAAAAATCAAAAATTACCCCTTATTTTTTATCTTTTTGAGTAAAAATAGAAATAGATTTGTAATTGCGCCGAGCAAAAAACAAAGAAAAAGAACAACAATGCACAAAAGAAAAAAGTGCTGATGTGTCAGTGCAGTTCCTTTTGGAATAAAATATGCCGTTATGTCTAAAAGAAGTCCGTGAAAGATGTACATTGTCAATGAGAATTTGCCTAGAATATTGGATATACTGCTTTGCGAAATCGAAAATGTGAGCTGCGAAAGCGACAACGCAACTGCAACAGCACAAAACAATAAGATATGTACATCGAGTTTGCGTTTTACCCCCCCCTACTATATATAGAAACAAAACGGCGTATAATGCGTACTTTACAACGGTCAAAAGCAATTTATGTTTCGTTTTGAGCGCGAAAACAGTGTTGGCAAATGAAACAACTTGAAACAGAAAAACGCCGAACATAATTTCTGCTGTTGCTCGCAAAGTTGCAGAATAACAAATCGTACTCCATTGCCCATGAATATTAAGCGTTTTGTATGTATGGAGCAAAAAACCGAGCATGAAAAATGATACTATCGGGAAGACTATTTTTGACATATTTTCAAAACGGTACAGCAAAAGCGGAAAAAGAATAAAAATTGATGTAATCATTGCTGAAAGAAACCAGATGTCAGTAATATAAATCCCCTTTGAGTACCAATTAAGCGGATAAAAAAGAAGTGTGAATGTTGGAATACTTTTGAACAGGAGTTCCGCAGTTTTGTCAAAAGGTCTGGTGAATGCGACAAATATAATTTTTACTACCAATGCAAGAAAATAATAGGGATAAAATGTCTTTATTTTGTTGCAAATATATTTCCACGTTTGATTTGCGATTTGAATTTCGGCGGCGTTTTGCACTATTTTTTTTGCAGTACGCGCTAAAAAATAACCTGTGAGTAAAAAGAAAAACTCTACCCCCAACCAGCCATTTTTTGCAATTTGCGTATAATAAGCACAAAATCCAAAATGGTGCAGAAAAATAAAAAATGCGAAAATGAATCGCAGAATATCGATTTCACCGTTGCGTTTTGTGTGTTCCATCGTTTTTTCTCCTATTCAAATTACGAATCAGAAATCATTTTTTCGTATATTTTTGAAACTTCACTTGTTTGCCCGAATGCTTTTTGCTCGCCGTGCACAAGAATCATCGCTTTGTTGCAGATTTTCTTTACTTGCTCAAGGCTATGGCTGACGAATAGCACCGTAACGCCGCTTGAAAGCAAATCCATAATTTTTGCCTCGCTCTTTTTGCGAAATGGTGCATCGCCTACCGAAAGCACTTCGTCTAAAATCAAAATATCTGGCTGAATTGCTGTGCAAATAGAAAATCCAAGCCGCGATTTCATTCCACTCGAAAAATTTTTTACGGGAACGTGTTCAAATTTTTTCAGTTCAGAAAATGCAATAATTTCATCATATTTGTTTTCGATAAACGGTTTGCTGTACCCTAAAATTGTGCCATACAAAAAAATATTTTCTCGCAACGTGTATTCGCCGTCAAATCCTGCGCCCAATTCCAAAAGAGGCGCAAGAACGCCGTGTCGTTCTACACTTCCGGTTGTGGGCTTGTACACGCCTGCAATCACCTTGAGCAGCGTGCTTTTTCCTGCGCCATTAAAGCCCAAAATGCCCAATCGGTCACCTTTTTTCAACTCAAAATTGATGTGTTTTAGCCCCCAAAACTCATTACTCTGAATTTTTCTGTGCAGCAGTTTTATCACATACGTTTTGAGAGAATCGATTTTTTCCGAACCAAGATTAAATTTTAGGCTTACATCGTTCACGAGCAATGCACTATTTTCTGCCATATACGTCAAATCTCATTGCCCTTGCTGTTGCTTGAGGTAAAAAATCGTGCGTTCCAAACCTTCTTCAAGCGAAAATGCAGGTTCCCAGCCGAGTGATTTAAGTTTTGTGCAGTCGAGTCGAACATCTTGGAATGTTGACGCACCTTTTTTCTCCAAATTATCAGGCACGTCAAAACGTACTGTTGTATTGCCGATTTTTGCGCACAATCCTGCCAATTCTGAAAGTGAAATCGCAGCATTGTTGTCTGCCACATTGTACGCGCCGCCCGATTCTCCGCTTGTGATGATGTGAAGCAATGCAGAAACGCAGTCAAAAACGTACAAATATGAAAAAATTTGATTTCCCTTGCTTTTTAGAATGATGTCTTCTCCATTCACTGCGTTCAAAATAAATTGCGATACGGCAAGCGACGACGAAAGTCGCATAGTAGAGCCAAACGTGCGGCATAATCGGGCGATAACAAAATCAACGCCTTTTTCTTCTTTGAAAGCATTGCACAGAGCTTCGCTTGCTCGTTTTCCTTCAATATAGCCAGCACGAAGCGTGTTGCAATCCACATAGCCCCAATCGGTTTCGGTCAAAAACGGTTTGCCGATAGTGCGGTTATCGCCGTATACATCTCCAGACGATACAAAGAGAAACCGTGAATGTTTATTTTTGGCACACATATTAAGTAAATGGTATGTACCGAAAATGTTTGTCATTTCTGTCGCGATTGGTTCGGTGGCATAAGCGCGCGGGTGCGTATTGCTTGCGGCGTGAATAATATAGTCGATTTTTGAGCAGAACAGCGGATTTTGCATATCGTGCTTGATAAACACAAGATTTCTGTCTGTGTTTTTCCCAAATCGCTCCAAAAATTTCGCTTTATCGCGCCCGATTGCATTTATGCCGATGTGTGCGCCAAAAAGTGCATTTCGGGCAAGCAGCATTTTTATAAAATACGTCCCGACAAGCCCTGTGGCTCCTGTTATCAAAAATGTTTTTCCATCTATCAAACTCCAATCAATAGGAGTTTTTGCCAAAAGCTCTATTTCTTTGTCAAAATCAAAGGTCATACAAAAATCTCCTTATTGAATACGATTTCTGTTTTGTGTTTGTCTATTGCGGGGTCGTCAAAAATAATTTCTTTT
>CALBGU010000004.1 GCA_937893155.1 uncultured Treponema sp.
CCGCCAGTAGGATTCGGACCCACGACCCCGAGATTACAAATCACGTGCTCTACCAGCTGAGCTATAGCGGCATTTTATTGTTCGTGTCGAACAATGACAATAATATATGACTGCGCAAAAAGAGTCAAGAGGTCTTTTAAAAAAAGGCGCAAAAAAGCCCTGTTTTCATATAAAAAAAAAAGTGATATAATGGCTTTATGTGTTGGAAATGTGGGAAAACTATCGAACAGGATTTTATCGGCAGAAATGACGAGTGTCCATTTTGCGGCTCTGATTTACATTCGTGCAAAAATTGCAGTTTTTTTGATAAAAATGTGCATTGGGAATGCCGCGAAAATACTGAAGAATTTGTCGCTGAAAAAGAAAAACGAAATTTTTGCGCTTCATTTAGTGTAAAGCGGACATTTTCTTGTAATACTGCGGAAAAAAAATCAGCTGAACAAGCAAAAATAGCATTCAAAAATCTTTTTGGAAATTAAAATGGAACATCTTGAAAAAAAAATCGACTTTGTTTTTTTGGACAGCGGAACAGGCGGAATTCCGTATATGCTCGATTTAAAGGAAAAATGCCCAAACGCCACCTGCATCTATGTGGGTGACACGGCGCATTTTCCATACGGCGAAAAATCGGAAAGCGAAATTATTTCGTGCGCACAAAACGTGGTGCAGCAGGTGATTGAAAAATGGCAGCCGCGAACCATCGTTATTGCCTGCAACACGATGTCGGTGACGGCTCTTTCTGCGCTGAGAACACAATTTCCAAACATTCCTTTTGTGGGAACGGTGCCCGCTATTCGCCTTGCCGGGCGCGAAAGCAAAAATCGCAAAATCGGGCTATTGGCAACGAATGCAACCGTACAGCATCAGTACACGCAAAAACTCATCGACGATTTTGCTTCTGATTGCGTTGTGGAAAAACGTGGCGACCCCGCGCTGGTTGCGTTTGTGGAGCATCGGCTTTTTTTTGCCACGGAAGCAGAAAAAGAAGAAGCGGTAAAACCCGCTGTGGATTTTTTTGCCGAAAAAAACTGTGATACCATCATTTTGGGGTGTACCCATTTTACGCACATCGCAGACACAATGCGAAAAGTTGCTGGCAAAAACGTGCACGTTATCGACAGCCGAAACGGTGTGAGTTGCAGGGCGCTGGACGTGGCTTTTCAGGGAATGCCGCTTACAGAGATTTCAGAAAAACAGTGCGCGGACGATGAATCTTTTTTTGTGACCAAACAGCCGAGCACCGCCGAAGAAATCGAGTACAAAACGCTTTGCGCACATTTTGGAATAAAATGGGGCGGCACGATGCAATTTTAGCAGTGCGCTAAAAAAACAAGGGGCAAAAAGCCCCCTGTGCGAATTAAAACATTATGCCAAATGCGTAATCATATAGAAAATAACGCAGATATACGGCACAAAGAATTTGAAAAGCATCAGCATAATCAAATCAAAATACGACTCTTTGTGCGTCAGACCGCAAATTGCGAACATCGTAACGAGCGCGCCGCAGTGCGGAACGGGGTCGATACCGATTGCAGAAACAGCAACAATGCGGTGCAATGCGTCCAGCGAAATGCCCGCAGAAAGTGCGAGTTCCTTCCACGTTTCGCCAAACTTGGCAAGCGCAATCGTCATACCGCTCGAAGCAGAGCCTGTGATGCCGCCCATAATGTTCGTGGTTAAAACAGCCGAGAACAGAGGATTTCCGCTTTCGCTGAGCTTGAGGAGCATTTGCGAGATAATCTCGAATCCCACCACGCTCGTGAGCACACAGCCAAACGCATAGCCCGAAGCAACATTGAAAATCGCCGTGCCTGACGAAATAGACGAAGCATTGATGATTTTGCGCGCCGTTGATTCGCCGTTTGCCAAGAGCTTTTTGCGCCCGATGAGTACCGTGGCAACGCTCGCAAGCACGATTGAAATCGAAATTGCCCACAAAGACGGGATTTGAAAACTCTTTGCGAATTCCCATTTGAATGGATTTGAAAGCAAAATATTGAGCACGATAACCATCACCAGAGGAATCAGCGAAATCTGCCACGCTGGAATATCCGTGTCGTTCGAAGATTTCTGGTCGTCATAATTGCCGTAGCCCTCGCCCTTTGCCGCCAGCGATTTTGCGCGGTAGGTGAGCCACACATATCCGATTGCAAAGAACAAAACCGAGGCAAACAAACCGAGCACAATTCCCGACCACGTTGTTGTGCCGAAATATTCCGTCGGAATGATATTCTGAGTCTGCGGTGTTCCCGGAAGCGCAACCATCGCGAACGTGAAAATGCCCGTCCAGAGCGCAGTCGGCATAAGGCGCTTTGGGATTCCAGCCTCGCGGAAAAGCACTGCACCAAACGGATACATCACAAACGCCACCACGAACACGCTCAAACCGCCGTAGGTGAGCACACCGCAGCCCAAAATCACCGCAAGAATTGCCCGCTTTGCACCCAGAACGTCCACGATTTTATTCGCGATAGATTTGGCAAGACCGCCCTCTTCCATCAACTTGGCAAAAATCGCGCCGAACAAAAACACAGGGAAATACTTTCCGATATATTCCGCAGCTTTAATCAGATACACGTTCCCGATGATATTCAAGAACGAATCCCCCGAGCCGATTGCGGCAACCACAGCCATCAGCGGCGCGATAATGATAATCGACCAACCCTTGTACGCAAGGCAAATCAGCCCGATGATTGCAGCAATAATGGCAATCGTACTTAATGAATTCATAAAAAAACCTCTATTTGTAAAAAATATGCCCTTTAGTTTTTGCCGGTCAAATCCACGACCGTGCCCGCCGCCGTAATCGGCACATACTCCGGCACCTCGCGACCGTCCCAGCGCTTTGCCCTCTCAAGCTGGATTTCAAGCTCTTTGAGCCGCGTTTCCACTTGATAATTCTGCGCCACCTTTTCATTGTAATACGCCACCGCGTCCGCCTCGACTCGCTTAGCCTCCGCCGCTTTTTGCGCCTTGATAAGCTCAGCCTCGGCAGTCTGCTCGGCGGCTTTCTTCGCGGCTTCAGCCTCGGCGACCTGCTTTTGCGCATTCGTTTCGGCGAGCTTCAAATCCTGCTCCGCCTGACGCACCTGCTGCGTGCGGTTCATCGTTTCTTTGATTTGTTTGTCGAAATCGTCGCTCCAATCCCAGTTGGAAATCGTGAGCTGCGTTACCTCAATCGGATAACTTGCAAGACGCGAGCCAAGGCTTTCGTTGACTTCCACCGTGATTTTATCCTGATTTTCGATGAGCGAATAAATCGAATATTTACCCACGACCTCTTTCACCGCGGCAACAAGGCTCCGCGTAATCGCATTTTCCAGCACAGAATCCGAATACTTCGTGATTGCGTCCATAATGCGCTCCTCGTCGTAGCGATAAAACACCGTCACTTGAGAGCCGACCGTCTGCATATCCTTGGTAATCGCGCCGTCTTTGCCCACCGAAAACGTGGCGTTCATACCTTTCGGCACAACCGAATATTTTTTGATTTTGCTGATAAACGGCGGGTGCACGTGCACGCCCGGAAAAAGAATGCCGCCCGTAATCTGCCCGAGCGTAACCTGAACGCCGCGCTCTGCAGGCGCAACAATGGCAAACGAGCCGTAAGCCACCACCGCCACCGCAAAAACCAAGACAAGCGCAATCACCGCGCTTTTTAGCGATTGTTTGCTCATTTTACAAATCCTCCGCAATTTTTGGATTCAAAAACGTTAAGAAATATCTTAAAATTGAACAGATTATAGCAACAAACACATTTTTAATAAATCCATTTTCTTAAAAAAACAGACGGCACTGCAAAAATTCACGCTCGGCACTTTCGCCGAAATCAAAAAAAGCATTTTTTGGGCTTTGTCATTTCTGCCGAATTGAAAAAAATGCGTTTTTGACCATTCGGCAGATTCGCCGAAGTCGGAATAATCCAAATTTGACATTCGGCGGTTTTGCCGAAGTCGGAAAAGTCCAAAATTTTCCATTCGGCACTTTCGCCGAAACCAAAAAATGCCAAAATCTCAAAACGGCGATTTTGCCGATGTACGATTTTTCCCGCCGCCGTTGTGTATCACCGTTGCCGAACCAAGAAAAATGCACGGCTTGAGGATTCGGCGATTTTTCACAAGTGCGGGAATGACAGACTGTAAGCACTCAGAATGGCACAAACACAGCCTACATTACAAAAAAAGCAATGAAAAAAATTAGCCGCGTAAAAATTCTTTGATGTCGCCGAGTTTTTCTTTGCACAAATTGCGCCCGATTTCGTAAACGCGCCGCAGTTCGCCCGAATCTTTTTCGGTGCGGCTGATTCCCAGCGGTTTTTCTGGGCAGATGACCAGCGTCTGACCGCTTTTTTCGCGCTCAAAAACGTAGGCGGTTTCACCGTTGTACATTTCGTGGCGCACTTTCATCGCGTGCACCAGCGCAGGATATTTTCGCAAAAAAAGGCTCATCAGCGGCAAAGCGGGCGACGGCTTTTTTTGGTAATCGCGCGGCTGCGTCAAAATCACGATGTTGCGCGAAAAACCCGCGTCTTCAAACCATTTGAGCGGAATCGAATCCGAAATGCCGCCGTCAAGCAAAAGCTGCCCGTCAATCGAAACAGGCGTGGACACAAGCGGCATCGAAGCCGAAGCACGAAGCCATTCCAGCCCGTCAAAATCCATCTCGGGTATTTTTTTGTACACGGGATTTCCCGTTTTTATGTCCGTTGCCACCACAAAAAATTCCTGCGGATTCGATTTGTACGTTCTAAAATCAAAGCGGTCGAGGTCGCACGGCAGCGTGTGATAACAAAATTCTGCGTTGTAGAGATTGCCCGTCTTCAAAAGCGAGCGCACCGAGCAATAGCGGCTGTCGCGGCAGTATTTGAGATTATAGCGGAACGTGCGCCCCTGCTGCTTCGACTTAATATTGCACCCAAACGCAGCCCCCGCCGAAACGCCGATAATTCCGTCAAAATCGATGCCGTTTTCCAGCAGCACATCGGTAACGCCCGCTGAAAAAAGCCCACGCATTGCACCGCCTTCAAGAACAAGCCCCGTTTTTGCCTTATTTTTTTCTTGAGAATCGTCCATAACCGCAATCTTATCAATAATTTTTCACTCTGTCGATATTTTTTCAAAAACGATTGTGTAACTTTTTCAAAAAGACAACTGTTTTTATCTCTTCAAATTCAAAAATGCTTGCATTTGAAATTCAAATGTGATAAAATTCAAATCACGAAACGGCAAAAACTTTAGCAAAATTTTGCAAGGAGGTCAAAAAAATGGCAATTCAACCGATTGATTTGCAGGCGGTCTACACTCAAATGGATAAAGCCGCACAAATTGCACAGCAACAGCAAAACGGACCTCAGCTAGCAAGAGCGTTGCAAGAAAACCGAATCGTGCGTGAAACTGCGGAACAGGCTGCTCAAGTGCAAAAAGCCGCTCAGAACGAAGCGGAGATAAAAATGCGCGACAGCGACCAGAAAAAAGGCAACGGCGACGCCCCAGACGGCAAAAAACGCCGCCGCAATGCCGATTCACAATCCCCCGAAACTCCCCAACAGCCAGAGATACGCGAGTTGTATCTTGGACAGCATATTGATATAACAGGATAAAAGAGGGAGTATAAAAATGGCTTCGATTGCTATCTTTGCAGCATTTTTTTGTGTGTTCAACGTATTGCTTTGGATTATGCTTTTTGCGCGCTGGAGAAAAATATTTTCTCCGGACGGTATTATTCGCACCACGCGCGAAGAGATGACAAAAATGGTGAGCGACATCAACAACAATGCTGACCGAAATATTTCGCTGATTGACGACAGAATCGCCGAGCTCAAAAAAATCGCTGAAGAGGCAGATAAAAAAATTGCGGCTGCAAAGGAAGAAATCGCAAAACTGAATCTTGCAAAAACCGCTTCTCTTTTTGATGACCAGCCGCTCGTGCGCGACGTGCCCGTTGAAATCGGCGGAGACGATGACGATGATATTCAGCCAATCGTGAACTTTGACCGCATCACGCACGAACTTTCTCACCGCGAGCCGATTATCGCCCCGCAGCCTGAAAACAACACGCCGCGTGTGTTCCCGAAGCGCGTAGAAGAATTGTACCAGCGCGGCTATTCGATTGAGCAGATTGCACACGAACTTTCGCGCTCCACATCAGAGGTTTCGTTTGCGCTCGATATGGGAATGTACCGATGACCCGCCTTGCCCTTTTTGATTTGGACGGCACGATTTTAGACACGCTTTCAGACTTGTATGCGTCCGTAAACCGAGCTTTGAGAACCGAACATTTAGCCGAACGAACTATTGAGGAAGTCCGCTCGTATCTCGGGAACGGAATTCGGCTACTGATAAAACGAGCCGTGCCAGAGCACACTGAAAGCGCAGTTGAAGAGCGCGTATTTTCCGCGTTTGTGCGCGATTACGAACAACATTGCGCAGACCAAACAGCGCCGTTTGAAGGAATCCCCGAACTATTTGCTTCACTGAAAAAAAACGGCGTAAAAATTGCCATAGTGTCGAACAAAGCCGATTTTGCCGCACAAAAATTATGCCAGCGCTTTTTTAGCGGTGCATACGATTTTGCCATCGGCGCAAAAGACGGCGTTGCAAAAAAACCCGCCCGCGATATGATTGATGAAGCATTGTCGCATTTTTCGGGTATATGCGAGCGCGATTGCGTGTACATCGGTGATTCTGAAGTGGACGTAGAAACCGCCCAAAATGCCGGAATGCGCGAAATTGCAGTGCTTTGGGGATTTCGCACAGAAGCCGAGCTGAAAAACGCCGGCGCAACGAATTTTGCCGCGAACACACAAGAGCTATTGCAAAAAATCATCTCGGCGTAAAATAGAATCGTTATCGTATTGCAAGCCTTGCCAATAAATGCCGCAGCAACACATTCAGTTTTTGAAACCAATTTTGGAGGAAAAATATGATTAAAGCCGTAATTTTTGACTACGGAAATGTTGTGTCGCTTGCACAAACGGGCGATTGCGCTGGTGAAATGGAAAAAATGACGGGAGTTCCCGCCGCCGTGTTCCGCTCTGTGTACGAAAAATTCCGTTTTGAGTTCGACCGCGGTACGATTGACGGCGCAGAAATGTACCGCCAACTGCTTGCTGACGCGGGATACATCGAGCTTTCACGCGATACGGATTTGCTCAAAAAAATCGCGCTGATGGATATGCAAAGCTGGAGAGCATTCAATCCCGACGTGTGCGATTGGGCGCTTTCGCTCAAAAAGCAGGGCTTCAAACTCGGAGTGCTTTCCAATATGCCCACGGAGTTTTTGACGTATTACGAAAAAGAAATTCCAGTGTTCACTGCGGCTGATTTCGCGTGTTTCTCGTGCCGCGTCAAAATGATAAAACCCGAAGAGGGAATCTACTGCGCCTGCCTTGACGGACTTGGAATCGCGGCGGACGAAGGCGTATTTTTTGACGACGTGCAAGAAAATGTGGACGCAGGAAACAAAATCGGGTTGCACAGCTTTTTGTGGACAGGATTAGAAAAAGCCAAACGCGATTTAGCCGCATTGCTCCAACGTCAATAGCTCAACAATTCCGATGAAACCGCGCCGGTGAGAGTGTTTACCGTAACCAAGCGAAATTCGCGCTGAAACACATACGACGCGGTTACGTCCTCCCGAAAATTCGGGTGCGAAAACCCGTAATCCTTGTGCGCATGCCCCGCAAACACATATTTCACGTTATTTTTTGAAAACCACGTTAAAAGCAGAGCGCGTTCCGTCGTGTCCTGCACGGTCATCAAAAGATTTCCGCCCGCATAAATCGGATAATGCGAAAACACGATTTTTGCATTAGAATCCGCCTTTAGATTTCCCTCAAGACTGTCCCGTTGCTCATCGCCCAGCGTGCCGTTTGCGCTATCCAGAAAAAACAGCGACACCGCCCCTCCGCTCGCCCCCCGCACCGACAGCGCATAATACGACGTATACGGATAGATTTGATTCTCCCAATTTTCCCAGCCATTGTTATATAAATCGTGATTGCCCAAAATCGTGTACGACTTCGCATTTGCGCCAAAAACAGCATTTTCCATCTGCTCAATCTCGCGCAAAAACGCATTGTATTCATCGAACTCATCGCTTCTGCCCTTGTCGGCACTGTCGCCGAGACTGACCAAAAACCGCGGCCGCTTCGTCGTGTCAGACGCGGCGAGCTGATTTTTGTACCACGCAAAAAATTTTTCGTTGTACCGCGCTTCGTCTGCACCAAAATGCACGTCGGTAACCACCACAAAACTAAAAATATCTTCGTCCACACTGATTTCGCCCAGATTTGTCATTGACGACGCGCGCTCATCGGGAGAATCCTCGTCAAACAGCCCGAGATAAAAACCGTATTTGCACGACACCAAAACACCACACAAAAAAACAGCAACCAGCAAAATAAACAGGGATTTTTTCATAGTTTTCCTCAAAAAAAACATTCTCTCACAAAAAAAAATGCACGGCACCCATTACGGCAAAAACACACCAACTTTCGCCGTCAGCGCAATACGGTTGATATACGGCGCGGTCGTGAATTGGTCGTTTATGCGAACATCGCCCTTGAGCGAAGGACGAAAGCCACTCTTCGTGTTATACGCAACCTCAAGCGCATAATCGGGGGAACAGAACAGCGGATAGCGATAATCCGTGTGCGTACCTGCCGAAAAAAGCACATCAAACTGAGCGATGGATTTTGAAAATCCCACAAAAACGCACGGCGTGAAATCAAAAATCGTCTCTTCAAGTGCCGGCAACACCGAAATTTTTGAGCCGTACCCCGTGCGAATCAAAAACGAAAAGCGATTTTTCGTCACCAGCGAAAAACAAAAATCCGCCATAACATCATTTTCGTGGCTCATCGTTATGCCGTTATATTGAAACCGCTGATAATGATACACCGCGTCAAGCCCGTACAAAAGCGAATATTTGTCCAAATCCTGCCGAAAAACCCACCATTCGCCCGCCGCCGTTACATCAAAAAGCACCTCATTCGACGACAGCCCCGAAAACACCCCAAACCGCTCACCTTTCACCGCGCCTTCTATCGCGCACGCCGTCAAATCGCGTTCAATGCCCCTTTTGTAATTATGCGTTACCGAAACCGCAGCGAGTTTGGTCAAAGCGGCATTTTCGCCGCTAAAAACAGCCGCCGCAGGCAATACCGCACAAAACATCGCAAAAAAAACACGCTTCATATTTCGCATTATAAACAATCGCACCGCATTTAACAACAGCACAAAAAAAATGCGTTGCCCCATTCCGCACCGCTCATTCAAAAATCCGAACGACGCATTTTATTCTGGCGCGGCTCATTCGGAAATCCGAACGGCATATTTCATTCTGGCGCGGCTCATTCGGAAATCCGAACGGCGTATTTCACTCTGGCGCGGCTCATTCGGAAATCCGAACGGCTCATTTCATTCTGGCGCGGCTCATTCGGAAATCCGAACGGCGCATTTCATTCTGGCGCGACTCATTCGGAAATCCGAACGGAGAGAAATACAATAGACCTATTCGATAATATAGTTTTAGCAAGGGTCTTAAGCCCCTTGCTACAGCAAAAATTTTTAGTTTCCGAACAGGTCTAATCAAAATGACAAATTCCTTTACATCTGTCTTGTCAGATAAGTTGTTTTATGCTATTCTCAAGGCACAACTGATTTGAAAAGACAACATTTCCCCCCTCGCCTTCTAAGGAGAGGGGCAAGGGGTGAGGTAATTATGGAAGACTTAAAAGCGCAGATACGCGACATAGCAAAGGCGAACGACGCGGTGATTCTGGCGCATTATTATGTTGACGGCGCGGTGCAGGACGTGGCGGATTTTGTGGGCGATTCGTTTTATCTTGCAAAGGCGGCGAAGAGCGCGGCACAGAAAAAAATCGTGTTTTGCGGCGTTACGTTTATGGGCGAAAGCGCGTGCATTTTGAACCCGACGAAAACCGTGCTGCTGCCCTCTCTTGACGCGGTGTGTCCAATGGCGCTGATGGTGGACAAAGCAGACATCGCGAAAATGAGGGCAGAATACGAGGATTTGGCGGTCGTGTGCTACATCAATTCGATGGCAGACGTAAAGGCTCTGTCGGACGTGTGCGTAACGTCGTCGAACGCAGTGAAAATCGTGAAAAACCTGCCGAACAAGAACATCTTTTTTATTCCCGACGGCAATCTTGGGCGGTTTGTTGCCGAGCAATGCCCAGACAAAAACATCATCTTAAATCGCGGTCATTGCCACGTTCACACGAGCATAACGGCGCGCGATATTGAGGCTGCCGCCCGCGAACACCCCGACGCAGAGATTATCGCGCACCCCGAATGCACTGCTGAAGTGTGCGATGCGGCGGATTTTTTGGGAAGCACGAAAGAGCTGATTGAGTATGTGCAGAAGTCGCCGAAGAAAACGTTTATCGTCTGCACGGAGCGCGGCGTTGAGCACGAAATGAAGAAAGTCGCTCCTGAAAAGAGTTTCGTGTTCGTGGGCGCAAAGCAGATTTGCCCGAATATGAAAAAGATTTCGCTTGAAAAAGTGCGCGATTGCCTTTTGCGCAATGCTCCGATTGTCAGCGTCAGCGATGCGCTGCGACAAAGCGCACAGAAGCCGCTCGAGCGAATGTTGGCATTGGCAAAATAAATTTTTTTTGAGAAACGGAGGAGAGCAATGAGAGAGAAAAAATGCGATGTGGTTATTGTGGGCTCTGGCGTGGCGGGATTGTACAGCGCGCTGAAATTGCCGAGCGAAAAGCACATCGTTATCATCACGAAAGCCGAGAAAGCCGAAGATTGCGATTCGTATTTGGCGCAGGGCGGCATTTGTATGCTCAAAAGCGAAGACGATTACTGCGCGTATTTTGAAGACACGATGAAGGCTGGGCATTACGAAAACAACGCCGAAAGCGTGGACATTATGATTCGCTCTTCAAAAAGCGTTATCCGCGACCTCATCGGCTTCGGCGTGGATTTTGCGCGCAACGAAGACGGCTCGCTCAAGTTCACGCGGGAGGGCGCACATTCTTCGCCGCGCATTTTGTTTCACGAGGACATCACGGGGCAGGAAATCACGGAGAAACTGCTTGCCGAGGTTCGACGCAGAAACAATATCGAAATTATCGAAAACACAACAATGCTCGATATTATCGAAAGCGATGGTGAATGTGTTGGTATTATCGCGAAAAACAACGAAAGCGGCGAGCTGACGGCGTTCCTCGCTCCCGACACGATTTGGGCGACGGGCGGTATCGGCGGGCTGTTTGCGCAATCGACGAACTTTCCGCACTTGACGGGCGACGCGCTCGCGATTGCACTAAAGCACGGCATTGCGCTTCAAGACATCGATTATATTCAGATTCACCCGACGACGCTATTTGTGAAAAACCAAAAAGGCAGGGCGTTTTTAATCAGCGAGTCGGTGCGCGGCGAGGGCGGCATTTTGCTCGACAAGAACGGAAACCGCTTTGTGAACGAGTTGCTTCCGCGCGACGTGGTGGCGAACGCGATTTTTGCGCAGATGAAAAAGGACGGCACGGAACACATTTGGCTTTCGATGGAGAAAATCAGCGAAGAGGAAATCCGCACCCATTTTGCGCACATATACGAAAAATGCTTGGAGGCGGGCTTTGACTGCACAAAAGAGCCGATTCCCGTTGTGCCTGCCCAGCATTATTTTATGGGCGGTGTCGCGGTCAATTCCGACAGCCGCACGACGATGGCGCATTTGTATGCCGCAGGGGAAACGAGTTGCAACGGCGTTCACGGCGCAAATCGGCTCGCAAGCAATTCGCTGCTCGAAAGCCTTGTGTTCGCCAGCCGCGCGGCTTTTGCAATCGCCAAAGATACTTCAAGTAAGGCAAAAGAATGGGAAAGTACAACAATGCTGGACGAAACGGTATATAGCGACACGGAAAAGCTAGAAGAGCGTTATAAAGAAACAGTGAAAAAAGAAATTCACGAACAGGAGATGAAACGAAATGAATCCAATCACCATGAAACTGAATGTAGACACACTGCTTGAGCAGGCTCTCAAAGAAGATATTTCAAGCGAGGACGTTTCCACGAACGCGGTTATGCCGTGCGCAACGCTGGGCGAGGTTGAGCTTATCGCAAAGCAGGACGGCATTATTGCAGGGCTAGACGTGTTTGCGCGCGTGTTTTATTTGCTCGACAGCAGCACAAAAACGGCGTTTTCGGTAAAAGACGGCGACGAGGTGAAGAAAGGTCAGAAGCTCGGAAAGGTAACAGGCGACATTCGCGTTTTGCTTTCGGGGGAGCGCGTGGCGTTGAATTATTTGCAGCGAATGAGCGGCATTGCGACCTACACGCACGAAACGGCGAAGCTCCTCGACGGCACGGGCATAAAATTGCTCGACACGCGAAAGACAAGCCCGAACAACCGCATTTTCGAGAAATACGCAGTGCGCGTGGGCGGCGGCAACAATCATCGCTACAATCTGTCGGACGGCGTTTTGCTCAAAGATAATCACATCGGCGCGGCGGGCGGCGTGGCAAAGGCGATTAAAATGGCGAAGGAGTACGCTCCGTTTGTGCGCAAAATCGAGGTGGAGGTTGAGAGCATAGCGCAGGTGAAAGAAGCGGTGGAGGCAGGCGCGGACATCATTATGCTCGACAATATGAATCACGAGGCGATGGCGGAGGCGATGAAGATTATCGGCAAAAAGGCGGAAGTCGAGGTGTCGGGCAACATCACGCGCGAGAATATCGCTAAGCTCGCCGATTTGGGCGTGGATTATGTGTCGAGCGGTGCGCTCACCCACTCCGCGCCGATTCTCGATTTGTCGCTGAAAAATCTGCACGCTTTGTGATATAATTGTACCATTTTGGTGCAATTACATAGCTCGCGCCGTCGAATCCCTTGCTCCGTCAACTGAAACAACGGGCTATTGACATTTTCCGATTCTGTGCTAGAATTGGCTAAAGAAAGGTTTCCTAACCCTGTCGTGTTAGGTGTAAAACTAGAAACGGATGCTATTGTTCTAGTTGCCTTTCTTTTATCTTTTTCAAAGGCTGTTACAATCCACTTATCATTTATTATATATTTTCAGTTTTCCCTGTAGCCTCTGTTTATACCTAAAATATAATCATCATAAATGATATTAAAGCCGTTATAATTTTCTACGGCTGTTCCTTTTTCTATGACTTCTGCCATAATTTCGGGTGTAATATTCGGGTGTTTATCGAAAATATGAGCAAGTCCATAGCCTTTGTGTTTCTTGGCATTTGTTATTTTTCCATAAACAACATCAATATCTCCGATTCCGTCTTTATAAAAAGCATTGCTTATAAAGCCGTCTTTTGTTTCAAGCAACTTTTCAATAGCTTTTACGCCCTTTGTTTTGCCGTCTGTATAATCTTGTCCATATACTCGGATTTTTTCCGCGTTGTCTGCGTTCTGGCAATAAGAAACGCTCGCTTTATCAAGAATAATCTGGTCGGCTCTTCTTACGTCCTCCGTTTCTGCAAGCAAGGTTGCAAGCCGTTCTGCCGCGCTCATATTCATTCGACTTTGCACGTTACGCGCTTCCACTTCCCCCGCCGTCCGCCTGTACTGCTCCTGCGGTGTTATCACGAGGTATTTTGTAGCAAGGTATGAACCTGCTTCTGCGTTTTTCAATGCAAGTGCGTCGTTCTGTAAATCGATGTAATCATTAAAAGCCTCGTCGTCTTCCAATTCGTCAAAAATTGCGCTTGTGGTGTCAAAGTCTTTTGCAATGCTTGCGCGATTGTATGCTCGTACTTTGTCCTGCCATTTTCCGCAAAAATGCCGTCTTCAATCTCGGTGTAATCGCGTGAAAGTAGCTCATTCTTTACAGCTTCTTTCTGTTCTTCTGTTAATGCGTTGTAATTGTCATAAACAATTTGACTGCGCTTATTCTTTGACAAGCCCACTTTTTCAAGTTGCTGTTTAGCCGCTTCCTGTTTCTCCTGCTCGCTTATCACGGCTTGGGCGTTTTCAATCGCGCTCTCTACGGTGGCTTTTGCTTTCTCCGCCGTCGTCGCGCTCTCGTCTGCAATAATGCGCTCGGCGTTTTCGTCCGCCCTCGTCGGGTCAACGCCGTTTCAATTCACGCCCTTTTTCAAGAGCGACAGCAAACTTTTTTACATAAAATGAATCTCTATCGCGTCGCCGAAATGCCGAATTCTTTCCACAATTCCTGCTTAATCGCAAGTTTCACGCGCTTTTTGCAGTCCGCCATAATATCCGACAATTCCTTCGACTTGGCGTTAAGTTCCGCCGTGCACGCCTTCTGCTCCGCTTTGAGCTTTTCCTGCTTCGTGTCGAGCGCGTTCATCTCCGAAACAAGCGCAGAAATTTTCGCCGACGTATCTTCAGGAAGCCCGACCGAAGAAAGTTCCGTGCTGTGAACCGAAATCGCATCGCTCATAAGGCGCGCGTCCGCTAAAGATTGTGAAAATGAAGGAGTTTTCATTGCTTTTACCGTTCCTTTATGTGCTTTTACTGTAAAATTAGTTGATTTTGCTCTAAAAGCACATATTTTTAGTGCAAAATCACATTCTTTTGTTTTATAAGAATGTGATTTTATTCCAAAAGCATTTTCTTTTACTCTAAAAGCACATTCTTTTGTTATAAAAGCAAATTCTTTTACAGTAAAATCACTTTCTTTTATTCTAAAATCATTTGCTTTTTCTTCAAAATCACTTTGATTTTACTTCTAAAGCGATATTTTGTAAAGCCTCCCGTCCGCTCTTTTTTGAAAAGCACGTTGAGCATTGTCTGCGGTGTCGCCGCTTTTCACGCTTAGAGCTTCGCTGTATTCCCCGTGAAGTGCATTTAATGCGCTCTTAAACTCTTGCGCCCGTGCGTTGTTCTCTTTTGAAATAGCGATATTCTGCGATATGTCCCCTGTTGTTTGTTGAAAAAACTCTTCTGCGCCCTCGCTTGCAATGTTGTTTGCACTGTTCACAAGCCAGTTTGTAGCGATTTTAAAACCGCTTCCAAAATGTAGCTTTTTAACAATGTTCTTTGTTATCTTTTCACTTAATGCCGTTGTTACGTTTCCGCGCAATCCTTTTGTAGCACTTGCAACTTTTCCGCCGATAATTCCGAGTGTGCTATCGAGTGCGGCTTCTATCGTGCCTTGAATAGCTCCGTCTACAAGCGCAATGTTTCGGCAATATTCCGCTCTTACGCCCTTTTCGCGCATTTCAAGATATTCTTGTCCTGCCGCTAGATAAGTGCTCGCTCCCCAGCCTGCCGCAATAGCTCCCACGCCGCCCCCGATAAATGAACCAAAAAGCGCGGCTGTTGCATTTGCCATTGTATACGGTAAACTTTGCGCTCCTGCTTGCAATGTTGATGTTATCCAGCTTCGCGGCGTGCCGTTGTCAGCATAAAGCGCATTTTCTTTCTGTAATGCTTCGTATTCTTTGTAAAGCTGTTCGATGTATGCGCGGTTCTCTTCGCTATCTTCTCCGCTCTCCGCGTTCATTATCTTCTGTCCTAGCGCGCCGATTTTTACATTGTTTTTGCCGATTGTAAGCATATCGACAACCGACTTAAACGCGCTTTTTGTGTCTTTGGCTCTGTCGCCCCAGTATTCTTTATTGAGTGCGTCAAGATTTGCATACGCGTCGGCAAGCGGTATCTCAAGCATTTCGCTGTATTTTTGCGCCGTGCCGATTCTGTAGGCGGTATCTTCGGGATTGTCGCTGTATGCGATTACTTTGTTAAATTGCTTATATGTTTCATCATCAACGCTAATGTGGTATCGCTCACGATTTTCGTTTCTCTCTGCTATTTCGTCAGTAGCTCTTTCTGCGTATGCGTCAAAAGTCGTTCTAGGCTTTTCCTGTGATGTCGGCTGTGTAAAATTGTTTTCTCTCGGTGTCGTTGCTTGGAAATCCATAAAAAAATTTTAGCAAAAACTCAAAACAAAGTTTATAAAAACATCACATTTTCTTTTTACAAAACAAAAAAACGTGCCTATTCCTAGACACGTTTCAAAATAAAGGCTCTTATGCGATGTCGAGTTTCTTCAGCAACGCTTCTTGCAACGTGCGCGAAAAGTTCACACCCAGCCGTTCAGATTGGTCATTGAGCCACGCAGGAATAGTCAACGTCTTTTTCACGCTTTTTGCTTTCTGCAAAATATCACACGTTACATATGAAAGAAAGTCTTTTCCCTCTACCTTAAATTCTGTGATTTCACGGGCGGGAGGAACTTTGCCTTTTTCTTCCAGTTCACATTCGATATAGCCCTCTAACGCTTCCTTTGCATTTGCAAGAACCTCTCGAACAGTATCACCTTGCGAAAAACACCCCTGTAAATCGGGAAATTCGCACCAATACCCCCCGTCCTCAAAATGAAAAACTGCCACATACGAAACTGTCATCATAATCTATCTCCTTAACAGAGAGCTTTTTCAAGCCCTCTGTCGCTTGTTTCTACTTTAGACCCGCTTGTTTTAGAATTGCGGTTTCTAAACCTTTTTTCACATCTTTGCTATGAATGGGCAAAGATATTTTTCCAAAACCCTCTTTTTTCAAAATATGATGGCTTCCTGTTACGTGGTCAACCGTCCAACCATTTTTCAAAAGCAAGCTCAAAAGCTCTTTGTCTTTCATATTTATATTATAATACGTGCATACGTATTATGTCAATAATTTTATACATAAAATGCGCATAAAAAAGCGGCAGAAAGGCAAAGTGTTTCTGTCGCTCATTATATTCTTGCAAAATGTAATCTCTTATCAAGCACTATTCCGCTTGCCCTATGGCTAAATAAAATACTTGGCTTTCAGTGTATTTTCTGCTTTCGTCTTTTTGCTGTGATATATTACAGCCTGTCTTGGATATATCTCGCGCAAAACCTTTAGACCACCTATTATCTTTCGGAGAACAAATTACAATCGGCGGAAAGGCATATTTTTTCTTGAATGTAATATAGCAATTACCGTTATCTCCGATAGTGCAAGTTAATCCAAAATGAATTAAAAGCCCGTTTGGAAACATATAGTAATTCATACTGTATGATTGGTCGTTGTATGCTTCGTACTGAAAATATGTTTCAGCTTGCCTCGCTATTTTCAAATAACCTGTGTCTTCGTAAATACTGCCGCTCGGGAGTTGCTTTGTATATTTATTTGGCAAATTGTCCGTAAACGAAAACACCGTTTCCACTTTAGCCAGCGTTATCTCCGTTCTGTCTGTGAAAATATGGTTGTCGGTCAAAGATAACGCGCCTGTTTGTACTGTATATTCTAACGCCTTTATCGCGTCAAAAGTATCTTTGCTTCTTTCTTTTTTCCATGTTTTTAATTTGGGGTTATTAAAGCCTTCTGCCCCTAATGTAATAGTTCGCTCTATCTTCTTATACGCCTTGCCATTTACAGCAACTTCTGTCGTATATTCTTTTACATTATAATTTTGAATTTCTAGTATACCGTTTCCCCAGCGGTCTATCACGTAGTAATCATCATAATCTGCAGTCTTTTCTCTTGCGCTGTATAAATATGAAAATTGGGTAATACTCTGCCCGTTCAAAGTCTGCGGCGTGGTAAACGTATAGCTTGCGCTATTCAATCCTACTAATGTAGCCAGTTTTGCTACTGCACTAAAAATATCGTCGCCCGCTTTTGCTACCCATTTTGTATCTGCTCCGACAGTTTCTTTTTTGACCGTGAATAAATCACATAGAAAGTCGCCCCTAAAAACGCCCGTAAATGCCGCGTCTCCGTTTCCCGAAAGAATAAAGCCCTTGTTTAGCGTCTTCCCGTCTTTTGCAAAATTAGGTATTCCGCCCTGTGCAATTCTGTATTGAATAACCCTGTCGCCGTCTTTATCCTCTGTCAATAATTTTGTTGTTGTATTGCCGATTTTTACTTCTTGCGCTGTGTCAAAGTTTCCTGCATAAATCACGCTCGCTAACGGCATTTGTATAGACTGCGTGAGCAAAGATGAACAAAAAACACTTCTGTAATATGCGTCGTCTGAGGCTTTCAACACATTAAGAATGTCGCCTAATGCGGTTGTCATTTCCCTTGCGTTATAAACATTTGTGCTGTCCAGCTCTTCCCATACCAGCTGGTCGTTCATTATCAAAGCTCGGTAAACGTGCCCTTTGACAAGTTTGTTTTCGTTTCCTTGTCGTCCTAAAACTTGTCCTCCTGCAACTGTCTGTGTTGCAGCCTCCCACACGAACCAGTCGCCTTTATGAATAACGCCGTCTGCTGTCGTTGGTGGAAATACCGATACACGCCCTAAATACTCTCCTTTATGGTCAATGTCGATTTCGTCTTTAGAGATTTCGTGCGCGGCATCCATTGCGTTTTCAAGTGCTATGCGGTCTATTGCCGCTTGCTTATATTTTTGCAAATCTGCAAACATCTTATTAAACGTTTCTTTATCGTTTATCTCTGTGTTTGCGCTCATATCGTCAAAGCAATGTAGCTGATTGTAAATGTAGTTTAGAAACGTCTTATAATATGAATCGTACTCTTTCACTTCTTTTGCATTTTTCGCTTTTGCCTTCTCTGCTTCTGCCATAATAGCGGCGTATTGCGTGGCTTCTGCTTCAAGGTTTGTTTTCAAGGTCTTTTTTTCGACGGGGGTCAAAATACAATCATTTGACAACGCGCTCCAGTAATCATTCGTTTTCAAATGCTGGAGGTGTTATTTTTGGTATGCTGGAAAAAGGAACTCTCTAAAATTGATATAGT
>CALBGU010000005.1 GCA_937893155.1 uncultured Treponema sp.
CGATGCTATTTTGTTGCGTATGAACAAGGGCTACAAAGCGGAACTCGTCGTGGAAATGCTTTCGCGACTTGACGAAGCGGGAATGAGCTATATTATGAACTTTCTCGGTGGACTCGGCGGCGCAGGGTACGGCTTGAGCCACGCGCAAAAATCCGCCGAAATCATCAATCGCTTGCATCCCTCTCTTGTCTATGCCTCAGAGCTTACGCTTTTCCCCGATACGCCGCTTTCGCGCGATGTTGCCTCAGGAAAGTTTGCCGAGGCAACTGAAACGGAGCGGCTGGAGGAACTCTACGAGTTTATTCGCTGTATCAACATTAACACTGTTTTTAAGGCGGAACACGTTACGATTCCTGTGCCAATTCGAGGACGGCTTCCTGAAGACAAAAACGAAATGCTTTCTCAGATTCAGGATTTAATGACGCAGGCAAAGCGGGGTGCGTTCGACGGATACCGAAGTGGCGTTATGGGGCTGTGAGATGGCTATGGAAGAAAAAAAAAGCGTGTTGTTAGTGAACGGCAGTCCGCATAAAAATGGCAATACGGCGGCAGCCCTCAAGGAAGTTGAAAGCGCACTCAACGAAAACGGAGTGGATACCGTTTGGTTTCAACTCAACGCAAAGCCCGTGCGTGGCTGTATTGGTTGCGGAAATTGCGCGAGGGAACATCGCTGTGCGTTTTCGGACGACCAATGCAATGAGCTTATCGAGGCGTTTCTCAAGGCGGACGGTATTGTTATTGGCACGCCTGTGTATTTTGCAGGACCGAATGGTGCACTGCTTGCGCTTCTTGACCGCACGTTCTATGCGACGGCGAACTTCGGGCAGCTTTTGCGCGGAAAAGTGGCAGCGGCGGTGGCAACGTGTTGGCGAGCGGGAGCAACTCCGTCTATCGATCGTATCAACAAGTATTTTATGTTTAGTCAAATGCCGATTGTTTCAAGCGATTATTGGAATGGCTATCTTGGTGGCGGCGACGGGTATGGACGGGGCATTTTGCGCACACTCGGCGAAAATATGGCGAAAATGCTGTAAAGAGAGCGTATGTTAGATATTTTTTTAGGAGGCTCGATATGAAAAGAGCAATAGCGTTTTTATCAATTTTGGTGGTGGCGGCAGGTTTGGCTTGGTCAAAATCTGAGCGAGTTACGATTATGAGCGAGGGTGTTGCGCTTGATGCGGTTATTCAAACTCCGAAAATCAAAAAAGGGCAGAAAATACCGATGGTCATTCTTTGCCACGGGCTTACGGCTTCAAAAGAACATCCTATAATAGAGGGATTGGCAAATCGGCTTGAAAAAATCGGGATTGCTTCACTGCGGTTCGACTTTAACGGGCACGGTAAAAGCGGCGGCGACTTTTCTGCAATGACGGTGGGAAAAGAGCTTATTGATGCGCAGAATGTTTTTGACTATGTGAAATCGCTTTCGTATGTTGATGAAACAAAAATCGCAATGGCTGGTCATTCTCAAGGCGGAGTCGTTACGGGTATGTTTGCAGGAACGCACGGAAATGAAATTCGGGCGATTGTGCTTTTTGCGCCTGCGGCAGTTTTGCACGATTATGCGCTACAAGGAAATTGGGCGGGGCTTGCCACGTTTGACGCAGAGAATCTGCCAGAAAAGTTCGGCTTGGGGCGATTTCAGCTCGGTCGGGAATATCTGAAAGAAGCGCAAAGTCTTGATATTTACAAAACGGCATCAGGCTATGCGGGCAAGGTGTGCTTGTTGCAGGGAAAGAGCGACGAGGCTGTTCCGTTTTCGTATGCGCTGCGCTTTAATGAAACGTGGTTGAACAATAGCGATGTTCATTTGCTTCAAGGCGAAACTCACGATTTTACTGAGCATTTGGAAAAAGCATTGGACATTGCGACGGCGTTTTTTGCAGAAAACGTGAAATAGCAAAGAGAGTATTATGGCGAGGTTATAAATGGAAAATGCACAAACTACGCGCTTTGTTGTGGATAAAGCAAAGTGCGTGAAATGCGGTAAATGCGTAAATACTTGTTCTGGAATGGTCATTGAAATGGGAAAAGATGGCTATCCTGAAATGAAGAGTTTTGAGCGTTTTGGCTGGCGCGGGTGTTGGAGATGTCAGCATTGCCTTGCTGTATGTCCGCGCGGTGCGATTTCGATTTTCGGGAAAAAAAGCGAAGATTCGCTTTTGCTTCCGCCAAAGGAAATGGGCGAATATATGGAGCGGCTCGTTGTAAACCGACGTTCTTGCAGGCGATTTCTTGATAAAAATGTCGATAAAGCCGTGCTTACAGGCATACTGAACGCAATGGCAGCTGTTCCAACGGGCGGAAATGCGCAAGGTGTGGAATACACCGTCATTGATGACAAAGAGCGCGTTGACGAAATCCGCAAAATCGCTTATGCCGATATGGACGAAAAAGCGAGGCGGCATATCTATACGCACAGTTTTAGCGATTTTTACTACAGCAAAATGAAGCAATCTGAAAAGAGTGTGCGAAAAGGCGATTTGCTTTTCTGCGGCGCACCGCATTTGTTCATTGCGCACGAAAAATGCGCAGGCAAATGGGCAGAAGACAGCAAAGTCAACTGCACGATAGCCAGCGCATATTTTGAGTTATTGTGCAATGCTCACGGGCTAGGCACTGCGATTATGAGTTATCCCGCGGAGGTTTTGAACGAACTTTCGCCAAAAGCGCGGGATATGCTCCACATTCCAAAAGACCATTTCACAGGGATTATCATCGGCTTCGGCTATCCTGAAATCGAATACGCACGAGGCGTACAGAAAGACAGAAGCAAGAAGACTCATCGCTATTCTGATGAACATCGAGAGAGGCAAAAGACGCTGTTATAGTGGCTTTTGCAAGTCCCACACGGTAATTCCTGTTGCGCTGTCAATCTTTCGACCGATGACAAAACTTGCAGGGCGGATACAAATTTCTGCCGTGTAGAGAACGACAGCTTTTTTGAGATGACCTCCGAAAAGCGAAACTTCTTCGCCCTCAAGAAATGAAAAAACTGCGTGCGTATGCTCGAAAATCTCCCCATGCTCATCGGCGGAAATATTTCCCGTAAGCGATAAGAGTTCGAGCATACCATGCTTTTCGTGTGGCACAAAATCATCTTTTTCGGGAATATAAGTTGCCACGACCGCAGTTTTGCACGCACCTATGCCTGAATACGTTGCTGAAAGAATCTTTTCGTGTTGGCATACCTGCAAAATTCCAGAAAGGATTTCATCTCCTTTGTCAAATCGCACATATACCGCACTATTATCTCTTCTGTATTCCATACGCTATGCGTTTGCCGCTTTCCAATCGAGTTCGCCTGTCATACCGAAATCGATTCCGATAATCTGACCGCTCATATAGCTGCAAATGTCGCTTCCGAAGATGACGAGCGGGTACGCCATTTCTTCAGGCTCTCCTCCGTGGTGGCTTTCTCCTTCTGAATGATTTCGATGCGGTGGGGAATCTGGTTGTATTCTGCGTCGATGGCCATTTTATCCAAGCGTAGCTGTTTCAGTCGCATGGCGGGTTCGCGTTCCAGTTCAGCGATGTCGGCTTCAGTTTGCGCGCTGATGACCATCAACTCGGCATTCTCACCCTTGATGGCTTCACGCACTCTTTCCACGTATGCATTACCGTCCTTAGCGCTGGCATCATCCACATTGCACACATAGAGCACCGGCTTAGAGGTCAACAGGAACATGTTTTTCGCAGCCAACGCCTCTTCGTCATTTTCAGGTTCTACCGTACGGGCAGACAGTCCCTGCTCTAAGGCTGCCTTATAGCGCAACAAGAGCCCGTATTCCACTTTGGCATCCTTGTCGTGACCCACATTCGCCAGTTTTTCCGTCTTCTTGATTCGTGCCTCCACTGTCTCCAAATCCTTCAGTTGCAGTTCAGTATCAATGGACAGCAGCTGGGCAACGTCTTCACTGCTCCCG
>CALBGU010000006.1 GCA_937893155.1 uncultured Treponema sp.
CTTGCGCCAGCTGCGGGTTCAATTTTCCGTCAAACGTGATGATAGCTTCTTTGAAACTCGCAAACTTCTTGCAGCAATTCAACAAATCGGCGATAAATTCCTTGTCGATAGACTTGCCGTACACATTGAGGTTTGCCGAAATCTCGTCGAGTTCGTCGCTGTAATCGTCCAAGAACGCATACAAATACGCCAGCGCGTCGCAATTCTCGTATCCTGAAAGATTCTTGCTTGCAAAGAGCTGATTAAGGTCGTCAACGTAGTATTTGAGCTGATTGTGAAAGCCTTTCGGAAAGAGCTTTTTCACGTCGGAGCGGATAAGAGCGACTTTCTGCTCTTTGTGAATCGACTGCATCGTAGTAATCACTCGTTCGCTCACTTCGCGTGCATAAAGGTCAGCAATATTCTTTCGCTGCACGCTGGAGTTTATCGCAAGGTCAGGATTTGAGTTGATGAGCTTGCACATCATCTCGAAAATCGGCTCTTCCTCGTGCGCACTCAAACTCAAAATCAGCTTTGACCATTCTTCAACATTGATGACGTATTTGCCAGAAACGTTGTTGATAAACTCAAAGACGCTCTTCCAATCCTTGACCGAAAGCAATGCCTTTAGCAAGCTCTCAAAGTCAGAAAGACGCTCGGCGACATACATTCCCCACACTTTGCCAAAATGCGGCTTTTTCTTAAAGTTCATCTCCTGCAAATCGGGAGAGAACATACGAAGCAGTGCATAGTAATCGAAAGAGCAGAACGAGCGCAAAATATAAAGCGAGCTGTAAATATTGTTTATCGCCTCAACTCTTTCCGACGTAAACTCATTATTGAATTCGTGCAGAAGCGATTTAACCTCTTTCGACAGCTCCATATATTTTACTTTTTTGCTCTTCTCCCACAGCGCGTCTTCCTCCAGTGCGTCGAGGATTTCAAGCTGTCTCATGCTCATCATATCGCGCAAGATTTTATTATACGATTTTTCGACATCGAACGAGGTGTTGAAAAACTCCTGTACCGAGCTTGTTTGCCTGTAAATGTCGTAAAAATAGCGCGCAAAATCAGCATTCACCTTTGCCGTAAATGAGCTGTAATATGAGCTGAACGAGCTTTTCTGCACCTTTTTCGTAATTTCATTTAGCCTCACTTTTGTTTGCTTGTCTACTTTGTCCACGCCAAAAAGGAGGTCTAATACCCTGCTCCAAAAAGAAGGACCTGCAAGTTCCTTTGTATCTTCTGTTGTATTTGTTTCCTTAGCCATACCTTGAATTATAATTTTATTTCGCCAAAATTCACGCCTGCCGCCCTGTTTTTGCAAATTTTTTGGGAGGTGACACAGCGGGGAATGAAGCAAATGCGCTCTCGGCACGCCGTAAGCCGTCGGGAATGCCTTTCTCTTAAATAAAGCTGAATATTCCTTCAAGGGAATGGCGTTCTTTTAAAATAGGCTGAACGTTCTCTCAAGGGAATGACGTTCTCTTAAATCAGGCTGAACGTTCCCTCAAGGGAATAACCTTCTTTTAAATCAAGCTGAAGATTCCCTATGGCAAGAAAGCGGCTGGGGAAAAAAGTGAACAGAAAAATGCAATGCCGCGCGGCAAAAAGCAAAAAATTAACTATGTCAGTGGGGAAAAAGTGGATTATAATTAAAGGTATACTATTTTTTATAGTAAACGAACGAAATAAAATACAAACTAACGTGTTTTTGGAGGGAAAATAGCGATATGAGTTTTTTCAAATCATTGCAATTCAGACTTATGGTTTTGGTTGTGGCGGTGGCGGTCATCTCGAACGGCGCACTAAGCGTTATTGCGAAACAGCTTGCGCAATCAACGGTTCAATCGACAGTAAACAGCTTGCTTGACTCGGTTACAGACAATGTGTCGAATATGATAGAAGACGAGCTGGAAAAGCAGTTCAGATTGTTTGAAGGCATTGCGTCATTAGAGCTTATCAAAGAGCCTGAAGTATCGTATGAAGAAAAAGCTCAGCTATTGCGCACCGTTTCTTCAATTTCAAGCGAATATGAAAATATCAGTTTTTACGACAAGGAAGGCAGAGCACTCACGGCGAAAGGACAGCATATTCAGGTAAAGAACCGCGAGTATTTTGGTGTGGCAATGAGCGGAAGACGCTATGTTTCAGAGCCGTATACGAGTACGGTTACAAACGAGTTGTATCAGACGTTTTCTGTTCCTGTAAAAGACAATGCAGGGCGCATTATTGGCATTGTTGCTTCAAATATCTACGGCGAAACGATGTCGAAGAAAATTGCGGAGCTGACTAAAAAACTCTCAAACGGCTCGGATATCATTGTTATCAGCAGAAAAACAGGCGCGATTATTGCATCGAACACGGTGGACGGCGTGGCGGCGGACGCGAATGTCAACGACGGGAAAATGCCTGCGTCAATGAAAAAGATTATTGACAGCGGGCTTATGGACGGAAAACGCGGCGGCGGCGTGTTTTTTGACGAGCGCGACAAAATGAGAAAGTCGGCGGCGTTCAGTCCGATTGGAAGCACGGATTGGTCAGTGCTGTATACTGTGCCGTACGACAATTTCTTCAGCGGAATGAATAAGATGCTTTCGATGATGCTTTTGTCGCTCAGCATCGTGATTATTGCGTCGATTGCGGCGAGCTATTTCACGGCGGCGATTACGGTTAATCCGCTCAAAGTCCTCGCGCGCGCAACGCTGCATTTGTCTTCTGGAGATGCGGATTTGACACGGCGCATTACGGAAAAGGCGAACGGCGAAGTTCTCGATGTAATCAACGGCTTTAACGGCTTCCTTGAAAAGCTCCACAGCATTATTAAGCGGGTGAAAGGTTCTAAGGATTCGTTGAGCCTTGTGGGAACAGACCTTGAAGCGAGCACGATGGACACGAGCGCGGCGATTACCGAGATTTTGGCGAACATCGAAAGCGTACATTCTCAGGTGAATCATCAAAGCGCAAGCGTTCACCAGACTTCAACGGCGGTTACCGAAATCGCGTCGAACATCGAAAGCCTCGATAAGATGATTGAGCGCACAACGAACGGAGTGAGCGAGGCGAGTGCGGCTGTTGAAGAGATGATTGGCAACATCAGAAGCGTCAATACGTCGGTTGAAAAGATGAGCGATTCTTTTGAAACGCTGTCTGCAAGCGCATTGCAGGGAACGCAGATTCAAGCAGGCGTGAACCAAAGGGTTGAAGAGATTAAAGAGATGAGCGAAACGCTGCAGGAAGCGAACAAGGCGATTTCGTCTATCGCAAGCCAGACGAACCTTCTTGCTATGAACGCGGCTATTGAGGCGGCACACGCAGGAGATGCGGGAGCTGGCTTTGCGGTGGTTTCTGACGAAATCCGAAAGCTCTCGGAAACATCGGCGGCGCAGACGAAGACAATCGGCGAGCAGCTCAAGAATATTCGCAACGCAATCGGCAGCGTTGTTGACGCAAGCGAGCAGTCAAGCAATGCGTTCCATAATGTGAGCGACAAAATCAACGAAACGGACGAGATTGTGCGGCAGATTAAGGCGGCAATGCAGGAGCAGAACGAAGGCTCAAAGCAAATCAGTTCGGTGCTTCATTCGATGAACGACAGTGCGCTTGAAGTGCGCAACGCGGGAAAGCAGATGATGGACGGAAACAAAGCGATTTTGAGCGAAGTGCATAATTTGCAGGACGCGACGGATATGATTCAGAGCAGTATGGAAGAGATGAGCCTCGGTGCGCGCAAAATCACCGAAACGGGCGAAGCACTCAAGGACATTGCGTCAAACGTCAAAGATTCTATCGACGAAATCGGCGCAGAAATCGATACATTCACGGTCTAGCAGCCAGAGGCTGCTTTGTAAAAGGCACAGCCTGTTTTGTAAAAAAAGAACTGTCATTATCCCACCTTGACGTGAATAATCTTTTTCACTGTAATCCAATGAAAATGTAGCAAGGGGCTTAAGCCCCTTGTTTCAATAGACATCAAAAAAAGATTTCCGCATCAAGGGCGCCGAAAATAAAGCGGTCGATAACCTCGTCGATTGCGCTTTCGTCGTTGGTGGTGCGCGTGATGTAGTCGCAATGCGGTTTTATCCCCTCTGCGCTGTTTGCCACGCCCACACCAAGCCCTGCCGCCTTAATCATCGAAAGGTCGTTGAAATTGTCTCCGATTGCAATCGTGTCGGCAATATCCACGCCGAGTTTTTCGGAGAGAATCGCAAGTCCGCGCCCCTTGTCTACGCCGCGTTTGTTGAACTCGATGTATCGGTTCGACGAAAAACTGACCTCGCAGCCGTCGGCAATCTCGGCAAAATCGCGCTTCATCTGCAAGCGATACGCCTCGCTTTCGTTCATAAAAAGCACCTTCACGATGTCTTGCCCTTTCAGAAAATCAATGCTCATCTCGCCGATTTCCACCACGTTCATTCGTCCCGCCACATAATCGCGCTCGCTCTTCGTAAAGTTGTACACATACACAGTATCTTTCGTGTAGGCGTGCATACAAACATCGTAGTCTTTCGCCTTGTCCACGAGTGCTTTTGCCGTGCCAAAATCCAGAGAATCAAAATGCAGCAGCCGCTCGCCAGCGTTTTCGGTGATTGCGCCGCCGTTAAACGAAATCACATATTCTCCCGCTTCGTTCCACAGCCCGATTTCCCTGAGCGTTCCTTCCACGCTCTTGTATCCTCGCCCCGTGGCAAGCACGAAGCGCACCCCCGCCGCTCGCGCCCTCTGTATTGCCTCCGCATTTTTTGCCGATACCTTGCGCTCACTGTTGAGCAGCGTTTCATCTAAATCACACGCAATAATTTTGTATATTCGTTCCATAGCGCGATTATAGCACATCAAAACGCTCGCCTGCAATGCACTTCGAGCTTCGAGCGAACACCGATGTCGGCTCAACGTTGAAACACGCTCAACGCTCGCCCGAAGCGTATCTTTGCGCTAACGTTAGCACACTAAATGCGCTAGGCTTAGCACACTCAATGCGCTAACGTTAGCGCATTGTAAGCATACGGTAAGGCATTGCTGTCGCGTACGCTAAGAGCCGAGGACGAAAGACGGTAAGAGCCGAGGAGGGAAGACGGGCTGGGCGGAAACGGCAAAAGGGGCAAATGCGGAAAAATTGCCAAAGGCGATATTCACCGCTATAATACACTATATGGAAACTCTTGACGGATTGAATGACGAACAGCGGCGCGCGGTAACGACGACCGAAGGATTTGTGCGCGTGATTGCGGGGGCGGGGAGCGGCAAGACGCGCGCTCTGACACACCGATTTGCGTATTTGGTGAACGACATCGGCGTGTTGCCGGAGAATATCCTGTGCGTTACGTTTACGAACAAGGCGGCTTCCGAAATGCGCAGTCGTATCCGCTCTCTTACGCGCGACAACGATACGGGCTATATTGCGACGTTCCACGGCTTTTGCGTGAGCGTGCTGCAGGAGGATTGCTATGCACTTTCGTATCCCAAGAGCTTTTTGGTGCTCGATAACGCGGATATCAATGCAATGCTTCAGATAATCTACGACGAACGCGGTCTCACTTTGCGTCAAAAGACGTTCAAAGACGCGCGCGATTTGATTGAAATGCGCAAAATCTTCAGCGAGGCGGATTATTGCAAGTATCTCATTGCGATGAGTCTGGACGAGATAAAGCAAAAATACGACGACGCGGAGAGTGTGAACGACATCATTTTTTATGGCTATCTCTACCAAGAAAAGAAGTGTTTTGCGCTCGATTACAATGATTTGCTCAAGTTCGTGCTGCACATCTTTCGCGAGAACGCCGAAATCCGCGCTAAATGGCAACAGCGCCTTGAATACATTATGATTGACGAGTTTCAGGACATCGACGATATTCAATATGAATTGATGGAAATGCTCTGCGCTTATCACAAGAATCTGTTTATTGTGGGCGACAGCGACCAGACGATTTATTCGTGGCGCGGTGCAAACGGGAAATATCTTTTGAACTTCGACAAGCAGTTTCCTGCGGTGCAAACGATTGTGATGAACAAAAATTATCGCTCACTGCCGCCGATTATCACCGCGGCAAATGCGCTCATCAGCAAAAACACCGCCCGCATAGAAAAGGCGCTTGAGGCGGTCAGGACGGCAGAGAATGCCTCAAAGCCGCTGTTTTTTCACGCAAAATCGAGCGCGGACGAGGCGGCGTTTATCGTGCAAAAGATACAATCGCTCTTGCAAAACGGGGTGAAACTAAGCGACATCGCGGTGCTTTTTCGGGCGCATTATATTTCCCGCGCTATTGAAGAGGCGCTGCAAAAGGCGGGCATTGCCTACACGGTAACGTCGGGCGTGCCGTTTTTTGAGCGCACGGAAATCAAGGATTCGCTGAGTTATCTCCGAATGATTGCGTTCAAAGACGACCTGTCTTTTGCGCGCATTGTGAACGTGCCCAAGCGCAACATCGGCACGAGCAGAATGGAGAAACTCAAAGCCTACAGCGCCTCTCGCGGCTGTTCGCTGTATAATGCGCTCAAGGCGCTTTCGGAGGAGAGCGATTTTGCACGGACAGATGCAAAGGCGTTCATCGACTTGATTGAGCAGTTTTCTGCCGTGCAGGAATCGCAGCGCATTTCGGAGCTGTTCAGCGCGATAACAGAAAAGAGCGGGCTTGAGAAAATGCTTCGCACGGAAGGCTCTCAGGAGCGGCTAGACAATCTTGCCGAACTCAAGCAGGCGATATACGAATACGAAAGTACCTGCGGCGAAGAATTAACGCTGGTGCATTTTCTTGAGCGCATTGCACTGTTTTCGGCGGACGATGCGCTCAACACCAAAAATGCGGTGCGGCTGATGACGGTGCACGGCGCGAAGGGGCTGGAATTCCCCGTGGTGTTTATTGCGGGACTGAACGAAAATATGTTCCCGAGCAAAAAGACTGATAGCGCAGAGGCGATGGAGGAGGAGCGGCGGCTGATGTTCGTTGCTCTCACGCGAGCGAGAGATGAGCTGATTTTGAGCGAGGCGGAAGGGTTTACCAAGGAAGCCGCGTTTCGACACCCGTCGCGGTTCATTTTTGACATCGGCAAGGAACAGTTGACGTTTGAAAGCGAAATCCCCGATGAGC
>CALBGU010000007.1 GCA_937893155.1 uncultured Treponema sp.
GCGTTGCACCTGCGCGGTTGGTTACGCTTTCCGCCTTAGAATTGCCGCCGAGCGTGATAGAGCCAGAATTTTCCAAGGCAGCAGAAATCTCGGCGGTGCTTTTGAAAATCAGCGTTGCATTTGCCGTAACCGAAAGCGATTGTGCGCTAAATGCCCCGTTTGCCGTTGCCTCTCCGTAATTCACCGTAACTTTGCCGAGCGGAACTGTTGAGCCGACTGCGCCCGTGAATGTAATTGCTTTTTTGGTATTCAATATCGTTTTTGCGCTAAACGTTACTGCATTTACCTGTGCTGTTGCGCCGTCAATCGTCGAACCAAATGTCATTGTATCTATTGAATAAAACGTTGTTGCCGTTGCCGCAAGCGTAACCGCCCCCGTCAAACGTAGAACGCCGTTCGTGCCTGCAAAGCCCTTTGCATTAAGCGTTATGCTATTACCCTCAACTCGTGTTGTTCCCGAAACGAGAATATCACCCGAAGATGTTGCATTTGCCTTAAAAACCGCGTTTCCCGTAACAGTCAATCCCTGCGACAAAATATCGCTGTCATTAGAAACTGTACCCGCGAAAGTAACTGTGCCTGCGCCTGCGTTAAAGGTGGTGGGAGTTCCCTTTAATTTGACCGCGCAATTATAAATTTGCTCGCCGCCGTCAGCAGATGTGTCCATTGTGCCCGCAATCGTCAACGTTGCCACTGTACTCGGGATAGAAATGCCGCCCGAAGACACTTTGAAAGACGTGGTTGTATCGGACGTTCTGCCAAATTTCAGCGTTCCGCCCGTCATTGTGCATGCAAATGTGTTTGCAGAAGTAACTTGCCCGCTATTCGTGGTTGCATTGAATGCAATCGTGCCGCTGCCAGACAGATTCAGTTCGCCCGCTACGGTTAATGCTGCATTGAATGTCGCACTGCCCGAAATATCGCAGTTTCCCGATACCGCAATCGCCGCGTCCGCCGTCGTACTGCCCGAAATGGTGAGATTTGCGTAATCTGTCGTGCCGAAATCCGTAACGGTCAGCCCCGCTCCTGCATAATCCACCGTGCCGCTGTGCGCTGTGTCGTTAATTGCGTTTGTGCCGTCGGTAATGCGCCCTGAGCCCTGATAGACGATTGTGCCGTAATTTGTGAGCGTGCCCGTTACGGCAAGCGCATTCGTGGACGAAAGCGTTATTTTTGCGTCGTGCGTGGCGGCGCTCTCCGTGCCGATAGTAAGATTTTTTACGCTGTACGAAAGATAGATTTCTGGATAAGTTGATAATCCGTCTGGAATTATCACCACGCTCGTCGCGTTTGGCACAATGCCGACATTCCAGTTTGCCGCCGTTCCCCACGCCACAGAAGTCGCGCCAGTCCAGACAAAATCGCTATCGCCAAGCCGCCAGCCGTGCGCATAGAGCGCGGCGATAGTCGTGCTGCTGTTTGCGGCGGAACTGTTTGTTACCTCAAATGCACCTTCTGTGAGTGTTCCCGATTTCCAAATCTCAACGCTGTCGCCAATCGAAAGATATGTGCCTGTAAACTTCGCTGTGTCCGCACTGAAATGCGATGTTCCTGCGATTTTCAGCAAAGAGCCAGCCTCACCCGTGAGCGTAAGATTTCCCGAAACGGTCTGAGCTTCGTTTACGGTGAGCGTAATGCCGCCTTTTTCCGCGACAAAATCCGTGAATGTGTTCGCACCCGAAATCGTGGTATCCGCTTCAAAAGTCGCCTTGTTGAACGTGCTTGTTGCGTTAAGCGTTGCGCCTGTGCTTTGGAAAACAGCGTTGTAGAATGTTTGGCTTCCCTC
This sequence comes from uncultured Treponema sp., assembly GCA_937893155.1. Lineage (GTDB taxonomy): Bacteria > Spirochaetota > Spirochaetia > Treponematales > Treponemataceae > Treponema_D. The sequence goes on from CALBGU010000007.1 coordinate 1,787, forward strand.
GATTGTTTTCGCTTCTCCTGTGAATGTAACGGTGGAATTATTCGCCGTCAGTCCTCCCGACGTGTTTGCGTTCTTCCAGTTCCCCGATACTGTAACGTCGTATGCGTCTGTTGTTGCCGAACCGAACGCAAGCGTATAGCCTGAATTGATTTGCACATCTTCAAACGAGATTTTTTTCTCTCCCGAAACGAGCATTGCATTTCCGCCGATTATAACTGTTTCGCTGTATGTTTGCGCACCGCTTGCAGTTATGTTTGCGTTCAAATTAGAATACGCGCCGCCCGTGCCGTTCACCGTGAGGCTTCCGCCCGTTACGGTAAGCGCGTAGTAAACTAGAAGCGATTGCTCCACAGTGAGCGCAGTCAAGCCCGTTACGGCAGTTGCGCCTGAAATAGACAAATTGCCGATTGCGGCAGACGTGGCAGAAGTTGATTTTATTGTTCCGCCATAAGTTAAAATCGTGTCGCTTCCGTCGCCTGTATAAGTGCCGAACGAAAGCGTAGAAGAATTGCCCTGCAATATTATTTTTCCGTTGCTCGTTGAGTTTTTTATATCTGTTGCCGAAATTGTTGCATTTGCGCCCGTTGAGATAAGAGTTTTTGAGTTCGTGATTTTTGTCGTTGCTTTAATGTCGGCAGAAGACGTGATAGAACCTGCATTTGTGATTGAGTTCGCCGTAATGCCTGCCGCCGTGATAACGCCTGTCGCCTCGTCCGTGATGTCCGCTGTTCCGCTTATTGCGCCATTGTCTACCGTAACCGTGCCTGTGTTGTAAAAAATATGCCCCGTGCCTGTATAGCCATATGTGTTCGCCTTGGAGTTTGAAGCGGCGTTGTAAGTCGGTTTTGTTGCGTTATCGCCCGTCATAGCAATCGACTTCGCCTTGATTGTGCCAGAGCAGAACACGTCTGTATAGGGCAGTGTAAGGTCAAGGCTTGAAGCGTCGAGCGTCCCTAACACCGCGATTGCACAAGAATAGCTAGAGTCGCCTTTGTCTATGAATGAAGAAGTCTTGAGAGTCGTGTTGCTATCTACAACTAGAACTGTTCCTTTTTGCAGAGTAAGCGAAGAAGTCGCCTCAAATTCGGTGCACTTTACAAAAAGAGTGCCTATGATGGAATCACTTGATTTGCTTTCGCGGTATAGTTCGCAGGTCGTAGCTTCAACAACCGAAGTTCCTGTAATCGTCGCGGTGAAAGAAGAGCTTTGAAAACACGAATCAAGGTCGGCATACATACTGAATTTATCTGCAATAAGTCCGCCCGAGCCTATGTCTATAGTAACATTGCCGCCAAAATAGAACGTTTTAAAGTTTTGCCCGTCGCTACACGTTTTGAATGTTATATCATTGCCAAAAAAATGAATTATTCCGCTATTGTTATTAAATTTGTCTTCGCTACTTGTGAGCGCAGAAAAATCTGCATTAGCATAAAAAATCGTATTGCCCGACGACGCAATAAACAGAAAATCAGAGCTATTTTCTGCTATAAAATCGCCTTTAAAAGTAACAGTACTGCTACTACAGTTAAAGCCTGCGCTATTTGTTGTCTTTCCGTTAAACGTAACGCTTCCACCTGCTGCCGCGTTAAATTCTGCCGAGCCAGTGTTTTCAAAATCGCCGTTGAACGTAACCGCGCCCGAACCGCAGGTAATTGTGCCACTGTTCGTGGTTGTTCCGCCAAAAGTCGCCGCGCCACTTCCCAGCGTGATTGTTCCGCTGTTTGTGATTGTGTCGCCTGTGTCATCGCCGAAAACAGAATTATTAGAACCAAAACCGAGCGTCCCAGAGTTTTCAACATAACCGTGAAATTTGTACGTATAGCCTGTTCCTGTTTGCGAAGTGCCGCCTTCGTTTATAAATTTACCATCAACCGTAAAACTGTTTACAAAATACGCAGAACTCGTGGAATCAATGTAAAAATCACCTTTTATCTCAAAGCCACCCGTTCTCGGTTGAAAGACTCCGCTATTTGTAACACTTATAGAACCGACAGTTGTGCCTACAGGAAAGCTGAATTGCACAGCCCCTTGCGTTGTATTTGTGCTTCCACCTTGTATTTCAATATTTGCGCTTGAATGGTCTTCTGCAGCAGTTGCAGAACTTGCCAATGTAACAAGATAGATAAGCGCATTTTGAACCGTTACATCACCAACTGCGTCGAATCCATAAACGGTAATCGCACCTGTTGCATAGTCAAAAATTGCTACATCGCCATCATCTGCGCCGGGATAACCAGAAGTAAAAACCGTACCATTTTTATTCTGCCAGTTACTCGATGTTGTCCAAAGACTATCGCCTGCACCACCGCGCCAATAATAAGTATGTCCAAGCGTTTCATCGCTAAAATTGCTTCCGCCTTCATTATTAATAGCATTGCCAGAATTAGTTTTTATCGTGCCTGTTCCCGAATTCGTCATTGTAGAGCCAGAGTAATTATAAATATTATTCTGCGCTACCGTTGTTCCTGTATTTTTATATGTTCCATAATTTTTGAGTTCTTGCGTTGCGGTAAACGTGCCGCTATTCGTTACATCTCCAGAAGTCTCATTTACAAAATTAGAGCAACTCATTTCGTTTGTGTTCGTAATTGTTCCATAATTGGTAAGCGTATTCGTAGATGTAAAAGTGCCACTGTTTGTAATTGTGCCTGTGCTCTCGTTTACAAATGCTTGCGAAACACTAATCGTTCCAGAATTGGTAAGTGTACCGCTATTTGTTACCGCCCCCGAAAGCGTCATTGTTCCTGTGTTAGTTACGTTACTTTTATTCGTGAAAGTCATTGCAACGGTAAACGTGCCGTGATTTTCGATAGTATTGCCGTTTGTAAGAGAACCGTTTGTTGAATTTACTGTTCCGTAATTTATGATTGTACCGTTATTCTGCCACGCATAATTAAGCGAAAGCGTTGCTCCCGAAGCTACAATTATAGTATCCGCTTCTCCGATATAGGTAGTCGCAGAGTTACTTCCTCCAAAATCATACGCGGAAGTATTCGCAGTGCAGTTATTTCCTGCTGAAACTTCGCTTATAATCGTTTCATAGTCGGTAGAAGAGCCTGTATATTCATATAAAGTATTTGTCCATTCCGCATAGATATACACATAAACTGTGGCGCGCGCGAGTTGGGCGCACAAAAAAAATGCGCAGAGCAAAAAAATGCGAAAGATAAACTCAAAGGCAAAC
>CALBGU010000008.1 GCA_937893155.1 uncultured Treponema sp.
CGCTATCCTCCCATTCTGTGGATACAACATGGGCGACTACTTCCAGCACTGGGTTGATGTTGGCGCAAAGGCTGACCAGGACAAATTGCCAAAGATTTTCTACGTCAACTGGTTCAGAAAGGACGAGAACAACAAAGACCTTCCAGGCGGATTTATGTGGCCAGGATATGGCGACAACTCTCGCGTTCTCGCATGGATTTTCGACCGCTGCGACGGAAAGGATAACTGCGTAGATACTCCAATCGGCTATATGCCAAAAGATGGTGCTATCAACACAGACGGCTTGGCTGACTACTACAAGAAGACATTGCCTGAGATTCTCAAGGTTGATGTTGAAGGTTGGAAGAAGGAAGTTAAGGACATTCGCGAGAACCACTATCCAAAATTCGGAAAGCATCTCCCGAAAGAGCTTTCTGCTATCCTCGACGACTTGGAAGCACGCTTGAACAAGGCATAGCTTTTTCTGTAAGGGCTAAGTCCTTTTTGTGAAGGCAAAATAAACGCTTTGCGAGAGAAATCTTGCGAGGCGTTTTTTTTATTTCTGTAACATTGGAGAAACTGGCTATGCCTGTGCGAAATTATGTACGCGAAAGACTTTCAAATTCTGACGGCGACGGTAAGTTTTCAAAAAGATAATCGCGGACATCTGCACTGACTTTTCGCGAAATGCCATCAACTAACGATGATATAAAAGCGGTAGTGTCTAAAGAAGCGTTTTTTGCAGGAAAATCTGATTCGGCAAAAAGCTGTGAAACGTGTATATTTAACGCAAGAGCGATTGCGTCGATGGTTTCTGCGGACGGGAACTTAGAACGCGATTCAATGTCTGCGATGTATTTTGGGTTTAAGCCGATTTTTTCCGAGAGCATTTCCTGTGTCATACAGCATTTTTTTCTATAGTATTTTAAATTCTGTCTAAAAATTTCTCTAGTTGCCATTACAAAACTGTATCTTTTAGAATATTCACTTTATACCGTTTCAAAGACATTTTTTACTTTTTTATCTTGAATTTTGGTGTCTTATAGACTAAGATATAGAATATGAAAGACACCAAAATATATGTTTCCCGTTTTTTAAACGGATATTTTGGTAGCATTAGGAGGATTTTTATGAATAGATTTTTCCGTCTAGTAACTTCGTTGTGCATAGCTGCGATATTTTCGCTCGCTTCTTATGGACAAGATTCGGTGCCTGATATTCAAAGTGCCCTCAAACAGGCTTCGGTGCAGTTTTCAGCCTCTCTCAAAAAGGATTCTGCTGCGATTTTGGGTGTGTCGTCGGGAACAAAAGATTTTGACGAGTATCTTCTTGACGAACTTCACACCGACCTTATGGCGCAAGGTGTAAATACCGTTTCGCGCGTAAAAGTCAGAACAGTTTCTGCTACAATCAGCGACCTTTCAAGCCCGACAATCGACGAAATTCAACAGGCAGGTAAGGTCAGCGATGCGAAAATCGTTATCTATGGCTCATTCAAAAAACTCGGCACGTCTTATATGCTCACGCTTCAGGCTGTCAGCGCGGAAAACGGCGATATGAAAGATATGTTCCGCACTTCTGTAAAAGAAGACGATATGCTGCTGGCTTTGCTCGGCAACTCAAGTAGTACGCGGACGGCGGGGCAGAAAAAAGATACAGGACGCTGGGTTGGTCTTCGCGGCTCGCTAGGACTTGGAATCGGAAATCAGTTGAACGGCGTGGTGGTTGATTTATCCAAAAACGTGAGTTTCGGAGGCGCGGTTTTTGCAAATTTCCCATTCAGCAAAAGCAAGGTCGGCATTCAGCCAGAGCTCAATTTGTACAACAACATTCTGGGTGGAAATAAGGTTTCTCAGTCAGGAGAAAAATCTACGACGGAAAAGGACTCTTATCTATCGCTTGATATTCCGCTTTTGATAACTTACACCGTAAAAAGCGGAATAATGCGCTTTGTGCCAGAAGTTGGACCGTATTTTTCCTTTCCGCTCGGCGAATACAAGTTCGGCGGCGATTCCACACAAGATGATACTGCGATTTCAACAATCCCGATTTTCGGCGTTGCGTTTGGCATTGCGTGGACAGTGCAGGCAGGAGCAGGCTCTATTGTAGCGGACGCGCGGTATTTAAGCGACATCACTACGCTTGGCGTAAAAGACAGCAACTCGTACTGGAATGTTTCAAAGCGTGGCTCGCTCAATTTTAGCCTTGGGTATTTGATTGACCTTTAAGGAGGCAAATATGAAACTACTGGCGTTTTTCGCTGCCACAATTCTTTTGCTGTTTTCCTGCGATACGGGAATGATAATCGATGATTCAACTGCAAATCCTTTAGCAAACGATAGTCTGTCGTCGCAAGATGGCAATACGAATGTAAATAACAATACGGCGGTAAATTCTCGCTCCGTGCTTATAAGCGACTGCGACACTGGCGCTCCGTTGAGCAATGCCACGATTACTGTGGAAAAATCTGGTGAAACTGTTGCCAGAATTACAACCGACGAATCAGGTATTGCGACTTTTTCTGAAAACCAGAGTTTTTCTGACGGCGATTACAATTTTATTGTTGAGCGAAACGGCTATGTGCAGACGACCGATAAAATCACGATTCAAGATGGAGATATTGTGGAGGGGAATCGCATTTCTATTCCGAAAACCTCCAGCGAAAACTGCATAAAAATTGTTATGGACTGGGGCGCGACACCGAGCGATTTGGATTCTCATTTGGCGGCAGACAGTTTTCACGTTTACTTTAATAGCAAATCGCAAGACAATGGCAATTTGACGCTTGACCACGATGATACAACTTCTTACGGTCCTGAAACGATAACGATTAAAAACGTAAACTCGGCTTTGACGTATAACTATTATGTTCACAATTATTCGGCAGGTAGCAATACGACAAGCACAGCTCTTTCTGCGTCAAAGGCACGAGTACGGCTTTATATTAACAATGAATACAAACAGACTTGGACTGTGCCTGTGGGGCAATCGGGCGTGTACTGGGAAGTTTTCAAGATTACGGGCGGAAGCTCTGTTGACAGTGTGAACGAGGTAAAAACATCGCAGCCGTCGTCGTCAGATTCCTTTACTCTTACTGCAGTTCCTACTTCTAACAAGTAAGGCACAGCCTTTTTTGTAGGGGGTAAGTCCTTTTTGTAAGGGCATAGTTTGAATAAGTATCCCGTAGGAGAAATCTTACGGGATTTTTTTTGTCTGCGACTGTACAAAAAAGGCTGATTATAAAACTTTGTAATGCACGTTCTGATTGGCAAAATGATAAAAAATTATTGTATGTTTTTTCAAAGATTTTTCATCTGAGAAAATGTTTCGGTGAAAAAGTTTTTGATAATACAAGATAATGTCTTGCATAAAAAGCCGCCCGTTTCTCATTTTGTGTTTCTTGTGCAAAAAAATTTGTGCTTGCTCAAAAAGCGTGCTATGATTTTTTATATGAAAATTGGAATTTTAGGCTCAGGATTGATAGTGAGCGAATTTGCGAAAGGGGCGGCGGAAGTGCCGAACATAGAGATTTCGTCGATATGCGGGCGGATTCAGAGCGAAGAAAAAGTGCGGGCGCTGGCAAAAAACTTGAACATACCGCGCGTTTTTTTTGACCGAAGTGCATTTTTACACGATAGCGAAATCGACACCGTGTATGTGGCTTTGCCGAATCATTTGCACGCTTCAGCCGCGCTGGACGCAATCAGGGCAGAAAAACACGTCATTGTGGAAAAGCCGTTTACTGCAAGCGCGGCACAGGCACAAGCCGTATTTCGAGAAGCCGAACAGCACGGCGTTTTCGTTTTTGAAGCAGCGGCGAGCGTGTATCTGCCAGCGGTAAAACAGGCAAAAGCGTGGCTGTCGCACCTCGGCAAAATCAAGCTCGTCCAGATAAATTATTCCCAGTATTCGCGCCGATACGAGCGATTCAAAAATGGCGAACTGCCGCCCGTGTTTGACCCGAACCAAGCCGGCGGCGCGCTGATGGATTTGGGCGTGTACAACGTGCACTTTGCGCTTTCCCTCTTCGGAGAGCCGCAGGAGACGCACTACACGGCAAACACGGAACGCGGCATTGACACCTCAGGCACACTCGTCTTGCGCTATCCGCAGTTTTATTGCGTACTAACGGCGGCGAAAGACTGCGCGGCACCGTGCTCAATCAGCGTGCAGGGCGACGGAGGGTATATTTTTTCGCCAAATCCGGCAAACACCATTACTGCCGTCCAATTGTGCAAAAACGGCGAAGAACCGATTGCCTTTGAGAGCGAAAAAAAAGACCGAATGGCATTTGAACTTTTCGAGTTCGAACGAATCGTGCGCGAAGGCGATACGAAGGCATACGAGCAGGCAAAAACGCAGACGGTATGCGCTATGAAAATCCTAGAGGAGCGATTTTCCGCAGGTGTCGCAAAAGGGGCGGCGGCGGAAACGACAGAAATCCCCATCGGAACTTGATTTAGCATTTCGCAAAAATAGATTCCGAATGACAGAAGGGCAAAAACGACCGTGTTTATTTATCCAGAATTGTGATTTCAACGCGGCGGTTTCGTGCCTTGTTTTCTTCGGTGTCGCTCGGAGCAACGGGCACGCGGCTTCCCATTCCTTTGATAAAAATCTGCTCACGGGATTTCACCCCCATTTCAATGAGCAGCTCCGCCACCGCGTCGGCGCGCTCCACCGACAGTTTGTCTTGGCTTTCCACACTGCCTGCCCGCGCGGTATGCCCCGTAATGAGCAAATCATTGTTCGGATATTGCGAAAGAATTTGGGCAATCATCTCGATTTTACTCATCTCGCTCTCAAGCAATTTATCGCTATCGGGATAAAACTTGATGTTCTCCATCGAAATCGTCAGACCATTCTCGCCCGCGATAACCTTCACATTTTCCATTCCCAGATTTTCCACGATGTCTTTTACGCTGTCCACCGTCTTTTCGTCGCTCGTGCGCACAAAATCCTGCACTTCCGATTCCGACTGCCCGCGAAAGTCGTAGCGATTTCCCCACGCCGTGTCGATAACGATGCGAAACGTCTCGGAATAATGGTCAAGCGCGCCTTTTTCCGCGTCAAAAAACAAAATCTGCTCGCTGTGCCCCATCGTCTTTGCAGGATAATCTTGCTTCGCTAAAGCCCCCGTCGGAGCGGGTGAATCGTAATAAATATTGTATGAAACGCGGAACTCGTGCAATAATCTGCCGTCATTTTGCGCCTGTGTGCCACGATATTCGTATTGCGCCGAAAACGGCACGATGTACGGCTTCGTCATCTTGAATGCGCGGCGTAAATCCTCGGCTTCGTAGCCGTTCGCCGTCCATTTTTGCCCGCGCTTTACGTCCTCGGCGGGAAAAATCGGCAAGTTTCGGATAACAGGCATAAAAAGCTCGTCGCTTATGGTAAAAATGCCCTGTTTGCTTCGCGTGTAGGTGCTTTTGTAAGTGTTTCCCCACGAAAAATGCTTGCCTTTCGTGTTGTTCGACTCGTCGCTTGCCATAAACGTGGCATTGTGCACCCCCGCGCCGTCCGCCGTAACATCAGAAACCTCAATCGACACGCGGTTTACGATTTTGGCGTGGTGAGAATACACACCGTTCATAATCACATCTTCTTCCACCTTGGTCAAAATGCGATAGGTGTCGCCTTTTTTATATTTGAACTCAAAAACCTCGCTGAACGCGGCATTTACGAGCAATGCGGCAAAAAAAATCCCGATAAAAAATCTCTTCATACTCTCATTATCGACATCGCCCGCCCGATTTTCACCAATCCCGACATTTTATTCATCTTTTTCAATCGCACAAAAATGCAGATAATCGCATAAAATATGCAGAAAATGATAAAAAACTATTCATCTTTCATCAAAGTCATCTTTCTTTTGTTCTGAGAAAGATAACTTTTAACAAAGATGAGTAAAATTATGCAAAAGTTTACTCAAAAATGCTTTAAGTTTGCTTTCTTTTGATGTTTTTTATCTTACTTTTCATCAAAGTTATCTTTCTTTATAGTCGGGAAAGATAACTTTAGTGTTAAGAAAGATAACTTTTCTTTCGGGATACCTATCTTAATAATCAAGAAAGATGTCTTATTCACTAAGAAAGGTGTCTTTTTTATTCGGAAAGATAGCTTTTTCAGAATTTGTCATGCTGAACTCGTTTCAGCATCTCTTCAGATTCTGAAACAGGTTCGCCAATAACACAGGCACAGTCTGTCTTTCACAAAAAACACGCTCGGGAGGATTTTTTTGCACGGCAGGCGGGTATAAAAAAGAGATGAACAACGGAGGCTAAAAATGGACGGCGAAAATGATATGGCTGAAAAGGTGGACGCGATTGCGAGGGAGCAATTTGGGATTGCGGCACTGCGACCGCTTCAGCGCGAGGTGATTTTGCGCATTGCGGCGGCGACGGCGGAGAAAAAAACGCTTCGGCAAACGGTGATTATGCCCACAGGGGCGGGAAAATCGCTGTGTTTTATGATTCCAGCCGCTTTTATTGCGGGGGCGACGCTCATTGTGTATCCGCTGCTGTCGCTGATGGCTGACCAAAAACGCAGGCTCGACGGCGCTGGAATTAGGAGCGTGGTGCTTTCGGGCGGAAAAAGCGCGGAGGAGCTTGAAAGCGCGTTCGGCGCACTCGAGGACGGGGCGAACATTATTATCGCAAATCCTGAGATTTTGCAGGCGCAAAAAATCCGCGGCAGGCTCAAAACTATCGGTATCGCGCACCTTGTCATTGATGAGGCGCATTGTGTGTCTGAATGGGGCGAATCGTTCAGACCATCGTATCTGTCGCTTTCGCTTCTGATTGCCGAGCTCAATCCTGTGTGCGTTTCGGCGTTCACCGCAACCGCAAGCCCGAGCGTGCTAGATAGTATGCGCACGCATCTTTTTGGCGCACAAAATGCAGGCGATGTGCTTCGAAGTCCGGGCGACAGGGCGAACATTCGCTATCGGGTGATTCCAGCGTTTTCAAAAATCCGAGCACTCAAAACACTCTGCCAGAGTTGCCCCAAGCCCGCGCTGATTTTTTGCGGCACGAGAACGAAGACGGAGGAAACGGCGCGGACGCTCGCTGATTTTTTTGGTTTCGGAGCAAACTCAATCCAATTCTATCACGCGGGAATGACGAAGGCGGAGAAAATACGCACGGAAGAATGGTTTTTCCAGAGTCCCGACGGCATTTTGTGTGCAACGTGCGCCTACGGAATGGGCGTGGACAAAAAAAATATCCGCACGGTTATTCACCTTGAGCCGTCTCCCACGCTCGAATCCTATATGCAGGAAGCAGGGCGCGGCGGACGGGACGGCGGGGTTTCGGAGGCGATTTTGCTTTTTAGCCACACGGATTTTCTTTCGCGCAGAGAATTTTCCGACGGCGACAGGCAAAAGAAAATGCTCGAATATGCTTCGCTGACATCGTGCAGGCGCGCTTTTTTGCTTGCCGAAATGGGAGAGGAAACGGCGGTGGAATGTGCGGGGTGCGATGTGTGCCGCGGAGACGCTGTTTTTGAAGCACAAGACGCGCTCGCAGTGCAAAACATTGTGCGCGCACAAAATCGGTGCTTGAGCGAAAAAAGCCTTGCTGCCGCCTTGATTGCAAAAAACTGGACAATCGATGAGGCGCTTGATGTGATTTCGCAGCTGTTTTCGGCGCACAAAATAAACAAATGCGGCTTCTTGTGGAAAAACCGCATTTGTGTTTAGGCTATTCTTCTTCTGCTGCTTCTTCTTCGGCTGGAGCTTCGGCACTCGGCGGAGCTTCTTCAACCTTAGGAGCTCTGCGCACCGTTGCTTTGCGAAGGTTGTTATTTTTTCGGTATGACGCAACAAAACCAACGAACTGCAAATACAGCGCGATAACAATAAAAATGGTGATAACGCGCCAGTCTGAAATGACTTTGCTTACTAAATCCAGCACTGTTTTCTCCTCCACCTTAATATCGGCACAAACCGCTCAAAATCGCACATTTAGAAAATGAGCAAGACCATCTGCTATTTTTTGAAAATATGGATTTTCATAAAAGCACCTATCGCTTGGATTATCGGACCGAGCGCAAACGCCATAATGAACGAACCGATAAGCGAAGTGCGAAAATCGCGAAATCCCCACGAGAACAAAATTCCCACCACAATCGCCGTCATATCCCAGCATATACGGACGGCAAAAAACGGAACGCGCGGCAGTTTTTTGCTCACAATCACGCACAGCGCATCATACGGTGCCAATCCCATATCGGAATTCATATAAAATGCCGCACTCACCGCCATTCCCGCGATTGCAAGCGCGAATATCGCAATTTTGAGCGGCAGATATTCCGCGGCAAAAAACACGGCATCGGGAATCGATTTTGCCCACAGCGCATTAAAAAAATCGGCGGTGTATCCTATCAAAATCCAGTTTGCCACCGTTCCAGCGCCGATAAGCGTGCGATTGAAAATCACCACCAGAGCGAACATCGCTGCATTCAAAATGAGCTGCCACGTTCCAAGAGAAATGCCGATTCGCAGGCGAATGCTGTCGTTTTGGAATGTGCACGGGTCCGTTCCCCAGCCGCAACAGCGCAAAAATGACAGAAAAAATCCCATAAAAAAAATGCCAAAAAGCATAATAAAAAACTTTTGCCAAAAACGAGAATCTAACTTACACATATCAAAATTGTACACGTCTGGTCTGCAAAATGCAATAAAATTGCGCATTTTCTTGAAAAACAGGGCTGGCATAAAACAAATGAGCGAGAAAAGGCATTCAAAAAATTTCTGCAACAGTGTAAATATTCCGAAATTTATGATATAATTTATGAGGATAAGTCATTTTGTGCAAAAATAAGTATCTCATTCGCGCAAAATGGCTGTTAATTTTTTTTGCGCAAAGGAACATATTATGGAAATAAAAAGACCGCCGGTAAGTTTTGGAACGGTGTATTATCCTGAAGAATGGAATGAAGAGCAGTGGGAAACAGATGCGTCGCTTATGCAAAAATTAGGGCTCGGATTGGTGAGAATGGGCGATGATGCATGGGCGCAATTTGAACCAGCGGAAGGAAATTTCAATTTTGAGTGGATTGATAAAGCGATTGAGATATTTGCTTCTCACCGCATAAAAACCGTGCTTTGCGTACCGCTTTCTATTATTCCAGCATGGCTTTCAAAAAAATGCAACACGATTGAACCGTGTTTTTCTAATGAAGAATATCGCTCGCACTGCGCTTCTTTTGCGGCGGCAATGGCAGAACATTTCAGCACAAATCAGAATGTAGTAGGATACCAAATTTTTGCGCGAATCGGAGGCAATGCACGCCCGCTCAAGAATTGCACTTGTAATGAATGTACTGTGCAATTCCAAAAATGGCTCGAAAAAAAATATAGCACAACAGAAAAACTGTCGCGTTCGTGGGGAGCATCGCGCGCCGCGGCTCAATTTAGTGAAATCCGTCTTTTTGACCAAAACCAAAAATATCATACCCCCGCGCAAACGTTCGATTATCGCACGTTCCGCTCCGACGCATTCGCTTCGCTCGTAAAAAAAACGGTTCAAGCAATGCGCCATCATTCTGGCTCGGTGTGCATTACGGCGGATTTTTGTGGCTATCCAGATGAATTGGATTTTGCCAAGGCGGCGGCAAGTTTGGATTTTGCGGCAGGCTGCAATTTTCCAGACAAAGGACGACCAACCGGCAGCGTTTCCCACGAAAAAGTGGTGCAGACCGCATCACGATTGGAATATTTGCGCGGCACAAAAGGCGGCACGTTCTGGATTATGGAACAGCAATGCGGTGCGGCAGGCTGGGGAACGCAGTCAAGAACGCCGAATCCCGGGCGAATCAGGCTGTGGACAGCGCAGGCGGTCGCACACGGCGTAGACACGCTGTTTTTCTCGGCATGGCGGCAGAGAGTCGCTGAAACCGAGGATTTTAACGACGGCATTCTCCCGCTCAATGGAAATAAATCGCGCCGAAGCGAAGAAATCCAGCGCACGCTTATGGTTTTAAAACCCGCATTGAGCGATATTCGCGGAAATATGAAAGCATTTCCTTGCAATATCATTTATTCTGCCGAAGAAAAATGGGCAACCGAAGCGCGCTCTGGTCACGAAGATTTTTCGTACACATCGTGCATTACCGAATATTATCAGGCATTTTTCGACCGCAATATCCCGGTAGACATCATCAATTCTGACCGCGATTTTAAGTATTCCAAGCTCGTCGTTGCCCCATTTTTGTATCAACTCGACCGTGGACTTCAGGCGCGACTCGATTCGTATGTGATGGCGGGCGGAACCTTGATTTTGACCACCCGAAGCGGCATAAAAAGCGGCAGCGGTGCACTCCGCGCTGATTCTCCTGCGCCGTGCGGATTGAGCAATATGGCAGGCGTTATCGTTACCGAAACAGATTGCCTCCGCGACGGACCGATGATGTTGCATTGGACAGCACCGCTTCCGACCGTGCGCTCAATTCAAGCGCCCGGCGCGGGGCTTGCAAAAAAAGCAGAACCGCTCCCGATGCCGTCAGTCTCGCAAATGTACGGGCGATATTGGGCAGACATCATTACGGCATTGCCCGAAACAAAAGTGCTTGCCGAATATGCCGGCGACGGATTCTACAAGGGCACTCCGGCGCTGACTATGCACCACCACGGACGCGGAACGGTATACTATGTCGGCACACAGCTTTCGCCCGCGCTCATACGCTTGCTCATTGCGCACGCAACAGCGACCGCAGAAATTCCGCGCAGTTACAAAACCCCGATGGGCGTAGAAGTGATTCGACGCTCTGGAAGCGAAAACGATTGGCTTTTCATCATCAATCACACCCATTCGCAAGTAAAATTGGACAATCCGCCCATTTCGCTCGGAGCAATGGGCGTGCGTGTTATGGCAGTGGCAAAAACGCGCGCAAAGACAGCCACCGGCGATGACAGCGCAGAAAAAATCCCCGAATAAATCGACAGCATTTCACGATTTTTTATGAACACAAAAAAAGCAGGGCTTTTTATCGTCCTGCTTTTTTTGAGGTCGCCCAAGCAAAAATCACGCCTCGCTCAAACCATCGTCCGTTGTGTTTTCGGGAAGTTGCGGCAATTCCTCCAACTCTTCAAAATCGCCGTCGGTGGCAAATCCAATCTCAGCCGCAAGCTCCTCGGTCTGCGTGAATCCTGCGTTATCCACGGTCTTAAAGCTCGCAAGAACGTTTCCCACCTCGGTCATATTGGAATAATTGCGCATAGACAAAATGCTGATTTCCTGAATCCGCTGTGTGATGTCTTCCGTACCGATTTTGATTTCGTTAATGCCGTTCATCGACGTAGCAAAAATCTCGTGCAACGAATTCATATCGCTCGAAACTTGATTTTGCTGCGTTTCAAGCTCGCCGCAGTAACCGCTGATTTTTTCTGCCGACGCATTGATTTCCGCCGTGCGCCCCGAAATCTCGCGCGTCAAATTATCCGCATTCGTCACGCTGTTCGTAATTTCCTTGAGCGACTCAAGCATATCGCTTGCCTGCTCGCTGACCTTGCGGAATGCGTCCTGCGCGTTGCTCGCCGACACATTCGCCTCGTTCACCTTGTCGATAATCGCATAAATCGAAGCGGAAATGCGGTGCGCGTTTTCACCCGTGCTCTCGGCAAGACTGCGGATTTCTTCGGCAACCACGCCGAAGCCTTTTCCCGCCTCGCCCGCGTGCGCTGACTCAATAGCCGCATTCATCGAAAGCAAGTTCGTCTGTTCACTGATTGCATCGATAATCGTCACGATTTCGCGCACTTCGTCGAGCATTCCCGTAATATCGCCCAAAATGTGATTCGTTGACGAAATCTTGTTGTCGCCGTCGCTCACCAAAACTTTCATTTCTTCCGCGCTTGCCGTTTTTTCCATCGCCATATCGTTGATTTGACCGAGCGTCCGCGTCATCACGTCCACATCGCGCTTGTTTTGCTCAATCGCAATGGTCTGGCGGGAGTTATTCTCAATAAGCGTGTTCGACACATCGGTCATCGTCTCCAGCGACCCCATTGTTCGCTCCACAACGGTGTTCAGCGAATTAAACTGCTCGGTCATCGACTTTACGCTGGCGTTGATTTCGTGCGTTGCCGCCGCCGTGTCGCTCGAAGCATTATCAATCTGCTGTCCGGATTTCACCGAAGTTTGCGCGCTCTTTTTTACCACGAGGAAGAACGCATTGAGGTGAGAAGCCGCATTGTTGAGGTCAGACTGAAGCGCGCCGATTTCATCGTGGTCAGTGATTTTGGTGCGCGCGGTAAGGTCTTTTTCGGCAAGCATCGACGACATCACTTGCAGATTTTTCACACGTTTTGTAATCTTGCTCGTAATGCTTCGCACGATGAGCGTCATAATAATCACATCGAAAAACGAAAACGCAAACGCAATAATATGGAAAATGCGGTCAAGAAATTCAACTTCCTTGTCCAGCCCCTCGGAAAGCCCTCTGATAACGGTAACCAGACCATCGCTTGTAAATTTGAGCGTGGAAATCACGTCCAAATATCCCACCTCAACGATAACCGCCCGCAAATCGCTGTACTCGCGGTGCAATGAAATTGCGTTGATAAGACCGTGCGCGGCAACAGAATTGCGGAATGCCAAAGGCACATTCAGTTCAACCAGATTTTTGTAATGCGTAGAGATTTCGCGGAATTTATCTTCAAGAAAAGACCACACCGATTCAATGCTTTTTGTGCGGTCTTTTAAGTCTTTCGTCAACAGTTTTCGACCGTCGCCGTTGATAATCACATCAAAACTTTTGCTGCATTCGTTCAGCAAGAACTCCCACTCGGAATAGATTTTATCCATATCCATACCGCTCGCTTCAAGGCGGTCGTTAAACGTTGAAACTTTTTCGTAATTATACTGAAGTCTCGCAAGATTACATTGATAATCTTTCAAGGCAATTTCTTGGTTTGAACCCAAAATAAGCACCGTTGAAAGAATCAGAAATTGACTGATAATCCAAATGATAAGCCAACGAAACTTCGTATTCAGTTTCATAAAAAACCTCTGTGCAACATAAACTTATGAAAATATATTTACAAATACTTGTTTTATTATACAACAAAAAATAAATTCTGTTAAATAAAAAATAGTAATTTTCCGACACATTCTCAAAACGAGTTCGGCAGGTCAACTCTGCGTTTTTTGCAAAAACTCGCCTTGTTCAATCGGGAGATTCTGCTCGTATGCCGTGCGGTTCGCTTCAATTTCGTCGAATGACCACAGCCGCCCCTTGTTCATTCCGGCGCAATCCGCGGCGATTTCAGTCCACGATTGCTTGCTTTCCACAATCCACGACCAAAACGGCCACGTTGAACACTGCACGGGACGCGCTTCATACGCACTGCACCCGCTTTTCCACAACACGCAATCATAGTTTTTCATCTCTTTAAGCGCCAAAACCTGCTTGCCGTAGTAATAATTGACCCAGCGGCAGTATTTTTCCACAAAATCCGTCCGCGACAACTTAAAAAATCCGCACAACGCGTCCAAATCGCGCCACGAAAGATACACAAATCCCGGCGACTGCCCGCAGCACACCGAACAGCGCGCACAGCCAAAATGAAGCCCGTCTTTATACCATTTTTCTGTATTCATTTTATTTTCTCACAACCGTCTGAATAAATGCCCCTGATTTTTCATCGCGCGGCAACGACTTCACCGAGTCTTTCGTTTTCTTTTCAGAAAGCTCAACCAAATCGCCAGAACAGAGCTCTATGCGCATCGGTTTCCCGTCCACCAACAGCGAAAGCCCGTCCGCCGTGCAAGCGTAATGCCCTGTTTTGTGTCCGTCAAGGCGGATTTTATCCGATGCAATGCGGAACAGCGGGCTGGTGAGCGGCGGTTCTTTTGCGTTCAACCGCACAAAAACGTAACTCAAAACCGCACGGTCTTTGGGCAATTTTGCATTTTCGGACAATTTGAGCAATTTTTTCGGCGCGTCCAACGTGGAAAAGGCAAAGTTGCACCATTTTCCCGCGCGCCCATTTTTGCCGTGCCGCTGACCGTTCATCGGACATTCTTGAAAATGCGGACACGGAGAAAGAACGCCGTAACTCCGCCGAATCAACGCCGCGCGCAAAAGCGAAATAAAGCGCGCCGCAAGCGGAACGCCCGGCTCAATAACCAAAATCGACGGATTTTTTCGCGCGTCCTCGCTTCCCGTGTCGGCGTAGCTCATCAGCGCAAGCGCCTGCTTTTTCGCAAGCAGTTCAAGATTCGCCTCGCCCTCGCCGAGCGTTTCGTTAAACATATTCGCAGACGTGATAAGCGCGGCTTTGTGCTTTATGCTCGTGCCGATGCCCCCTTTCACGCGGATAATCTTCCACGCACATTCCCCGCCCAGCCGTGCGGCAACGCTCAAAAAGAGGTCTTCGCCCAGCGCAAGCGAATTCTGCGAATAATCAAGACAATACCACGTCAGCGATTTCGCGCGCAATTCAGGACGCGAAAGATACAGCGCAATCGGCACGGTGAGCGGACCTGAACCGATGTCAAGACAAAAATCGCCGTCTGCAAGCGCAAAACTATCGGCAGGAAGCGAAGCAAAAAGCCGTGTGAGCCGCACCAGATTCCACCACGTAAAATAATGCGCATACGCCGTGAGCGCGGTCGTTTCATTCATATAGCCCATTCGGCGCTCGCTCCGTTCGCTCGTGAGGGCACGCGACAGATTCGCGATGTCTTTGCTCAAAAGCGTGCGTTGCTTGGCATTGAGCGGACGCACGCCTTGGATTATCGCATCAAAATCGTCGAGGATTGCTTTTGCGTCGGCAGGGATTTTTTCGCGGTCAAACAGTTTCATCACGCGCTTCACCGCTACTGGCGGTCTCTCAAAAAACGCTGTTTTTTTTTCAAAAGACGGTGCCTCGTTCGAGTGCGTTTTTTGAAAATCAGTCTTTGCCTGTCGTTTTCTCGGAATATTTTTGTAGAACGGCTGTGCCGTCGCTTCGTTCGTCATCAGTAAAAATCTCCCTAGTATATTTTTTTTCTCTTTCCCGTGCGGGAATTCCTCAAAAAACATTTTTTCGACCTTTTCCCGTGCAGGAATTCCTCAAAAAAATCATTTTTCCGCCTTTTCCCGTGCGGGAATTCCTCAAAAAATCATTTTTCCGCCTTTTCCCGCGTAGGAATTACCAAAAAAAACATTTTTCCGCCTTTTCCCGCGTGGGAATTCCTCAAAAAATCAGTTCGCAAGGCATTTTTCCATAAGAAAGAAAAGCCCTTTGCGCCACTGTGCCTCGCCCGTTTTGTAAAGCCTACGCGCTCGTAGAGTTTGAGAGTCTGCGTGGCAAGACCGCGGCTCTGAAAATCGGGGTGAACACACAAGCGATGAATGATTCTATACGCGCCGCGGCATTTCCAGTCTGCCGTTTTGTATTCTTCATCGCAGTCGCTATTCAGCGCGTACACCACGGCGATTCGCTTTGTGCCGCGTGCCTGTAATTCATTTTTGTTCCTTTTTTTCTTCCCTGCTTATTTATTCAA
>CALBGU010000009.1 GCA_937893155.1 uncultured Treponema sp.
TGCACGCTGTTTATAGATGTTTCGAGCGCAAAAATATCGCTTTCAAACTGCTTTCTAAGTTTTGAAAGTTCGTGGCTTCCCGTTTCTTCTTCGTATTTTCTCAGTTCGTCAAGTTGGTGCTTTAGGCGGAATTCGCGCGTTATCATCGTATCGAATGACGCGATGATTTCGTTGACGCGAGAAAGTTTTACGCGGATTGACTGGATTTCGCTGACGTTTTTGCCGTTTTCTTCGTCATCTTCGTCGTCTTCTAGGCTTCCTTCCCCTGCGCCCTTGATAATTTCGGCAATAAATGCGTCGATGTCGATAAGTTCGCCCGCCGCCAACTTGTCGCAATATTGCAGGTACTGCTCAATATCTTGCTCATCGGTGCCCTTTTTGATAATCTGCGAAACGCAATCGCCGATTTTGTCTGCAACCGCAAAAACGAGTTTTACCAATCGGTCGGAATTTTTGATTTGCCCGTCTTTCACGCTCTTGTAGATGTCCTCTACGGCGTGCGAAAGGCGTTCAATCGTGGAAAATCCGAGCATTCGGGAGTTACCCTTTATCGTGTGAAGATTGCGCAAAAGCCGTGAGAGCGTTGCCGCGTCGTTTGGCGCTGTTTTGAGCGTCATAATATCTTTTCGCGATGTATCTAAAAGCTCGGTTACTTCGTCGCAGTAGCTTTCCGTAATATCAGCAGAGATTTTTGCCATATAAGCCTACCTCCCTCTCTTTTTTATGAAAATAAAATACGCTTCCGTCCATCACTTTTTCAAAAGACGGAGGCATAACGCTTGAATCAAGCTGCGCAATTTCGCTCATCGAGACAAATAGCACTCCGCCGTCAGCGAGGCATTTTTGCGCTATCGTGTGCAAAATGCGGGAACGCAAATCTTGGTTAAAATAGATAAATACGTTCCTCAAAAATATAATATTTTGGTTTTTCGGCAACAGAGAATCCATTGACGGAGAATCTATCATCGAAAGATTGATACGTTTTGTTGTAATCAAACTGGTGATTTCGCTTGGAAAATGTATTTTCTTATCGGCTTTTATGTATGGCTCCAAAAGCGGCTTGAATTGCAGCCCGTCCACCTGCCGAATGGACGAAGACAAAAATTCCCCCTTTCTGCAATGCTCCAGCACTTCGGAATTGATGTCGCTTGCGGTAATCTGCACTTTCACATTGCACTGATTTGCCAAAAGCGCAAGCGAATACGGTTCTTCGCCGTAAGAACACGCCGCGCTCCAAATTTTTATGGGCACAGAGCCGTTCAATGCGCGCCACATCGGTAAAATTCGCTGTTTTAAAAGCGCAAATTGCTTTTCTTCGCGGAAAAAATACGTTTCGTTTACGGTGCTTTCGTTTACCAAGTCCGAAAATTGCGCGCTGTCGGCTATAATCGCGTTGAGATAGTTTTGTACGGTGCATTTTTTTCCGATAGTTTCTTCTACATACGACTTAATGCCATCGCGATGGCTCGCCCTCGGAATTATCCCCGTACGTTGCGTTATAAGTTGTATGATTTTTTCGAGTTCGATGTCGTTTATGCCCATTACACAAGCTCCAAAATACGTTTGGCGATTTCTCCGCGAGGCAATATTTCTTTTGCACCGCCCACTTCAATAGCAGCCGCCGGCATACCAAAAACGGCACAAGTAGATTTGTCTTCTGCAATCGTCCAGCCGCCTTTTTTTACAATTTCTTTGCACCCGTCAGCCCCGTCTCTGCCCATTCCTGTCAAAAGAACGGCAAGGCAAGATTTTTTGTAAAACTGCGCCGCACTGCGAAACAGTTTATTGACTGCAGGACGCAAAAAACGCTCTGGAGCTTCGTCCGACAGTCTTAAAATCGGATTTCCGCTTGATTTCACATAATCAATCACCAAATGGGTATCGGCAGGAGCCATATACACAATGCCCGCCTTTGCTTCCTCGCCGTTTTCTGCGAGTTTGACCTGAATATTGTGGCAAACGCTCGAAAACCATTCGGACATCGTTTTGTCAGCCCCGATTTCAATGTGCTGTGCGTACAAAATCGGAAGCGGGAAATTATTGCCCAGCCCGCGAAGCACCTCTGCTACCGCTGAAGGACCGCCCGTTGACGCGCCCAAGCACAAAATTTTGGGTTTGCCTGAAAATTCGCAGGTGCGTTTTGTTTCACGGGTGCCATTTCGGCTGGTGGGTGATTCCGAAACGATTTTTTTGAGCACATCGAATAATTTGTCAAAAAATTCTTTTGTATAACTGTTGAGCGGCGGTTTTGCAAGAAATTCTGCGGCTCCTGCGTGTTTTGCCTCGATTCTCTTGTTTTCGTTTTCGGAGAGAATCAGAACAGGAACGTGCAATTCGCTCGAAAGAATTTTTGCTGCTTCAAGCCCCGTCATTTCGGGCATATCAATATCGCTGATGACCGCATCAATGTGTTCGCCACGGGCAGCCTGAACTGCGCGCCGCCCGTTTGACACGGAAGCGATAATCTCGACATCGGGATATTTCGTTAGATTTTGGTCAAGAATTGCCCTAATAACAGCCGAATCGTCTGCAATAATTACTTTCATTTTCTCACAACCTCACTTTGATTTTATCAATCCTGTTGCAAAAAACTTGCGCAGAAGATTGTCGGGCGAAATCAATAGACGCTTCTTGAACGGTTTTCCCACTTTTCCGTCTGTAGAAAATCCTATTGCACACACGCCGCACTCGCTCTGTCGCGCTCTTATGCTGTCAGGGATTAAGCGAAGAGATGCAATATCTATAATCTTGCTTGAAATCGAACTGTTCACCGAAAGCGCAAGGTTTCCGCTCGCGGGGAATGCCGTCGTTGTGTAATCCACGATTTTTCGGCACACGTCTTTGGCGAAATCACGCTTATTCATAATGAGAACAACATTGTAATTTTCGAGCGACTTGCACAAAAACTGTTCTTCGAGCAATGAACCGATATGAATGTGAGGCAGCGTTTCGCGATTAAACACCACGTTCGGCACGTCGCGTTCCATATCCAAATACACGCCAGACACAACATATTTGCTCTGAATCACGAATTCAACAGTATCGTAAGCAATGCAAGTAAAATGATTATGCGCTTCCAAGGTCTTTCCTTATCAATAGTTCAAAAGCATTCGGATTCAATGCCGGAATTTCATCGCCGCCATAGCCCAAAGTGCCGAGGAAAAAGCCTTCCTCGTTGCTTCCGGGAATCAAGTTCAAATTGTCTTCGCTCATTTCCGTAAAAAACAGAATATCAGAAATGTGCAGAGAAAGCTGGTCATCATCGCGCTTGAGAATCAAAAACAGCGGTTCTTCAGGCGGCGTGGTGTCCGTTTCTCCGATGAGCGCGCGCGGGTTAATCACGGTGAACGGGTCGCCTCGCCTGTTTAGCACGCCCTCGATGTACTGCGGCATAAACGGCAGGCGATACACCGACACATCGCGGATAATCTCCAGCACATCGGCGGAGCGAATGGCGTATTTTTTCTTTGCCATTGAAAAAATAAGCCACGTCGTCATTTTTTTCTCTTCGACAACCTCTTCTTCGCTCGTGTTTTCCGCCCCGATTTGCTCAATTATATCTTCGTTCATACTTCCTCCGTGTCGGATTTTTTCTCTGTCAGCTCACAAGCAATTGCCTTGAGGTTCTGCGACGCATTAGAAATGTTCTCCGTTGCGGCAGTAAAGTTTTCTACACCTGCCGCAATTTGCCGCAACGTGATAAGCATTTGCTCGCTTGCCATAGACTGCTGCTGCATAATCGTCGTGATTTCGCCAGCACTGTCCGCCGTAATCTCGCTTGCGTTCTTAATGCTCTCAAACCGCGCCTCAAGACTCTTCGCATTCTCGTAGCCGCTCGTAATCTTTTCCGTGCCGCTTTCGCTTGCAAGAATAAGACTGTCGCTGCTCTGCTGAATCTCGTTGATACTCGCCTTAATCTCTTTCGTGCCGTCAATAATGCCGTCCGCCAAACGTCGAATCTCTGTCGCGACGATGTGGAAGTTCTTTCCCGCCTCGCCCGCGCTCGAAGCCTCAAGCTCTGCGTTGAAAGCGATAATCTTTGCTTGGTCTGCAACCGAATTGATGAGCGTAACGATGTCCCAAATGTTCTCGATTTTCTCGCCCAACGCCTTAATTCCGTCAATCGTCGTATCGTTTGCCTTGGCAATCTCGCGTAATTGCGCCACGTTCTCTTCAAGATACTTCACGCCGTCCACAACATCCGCGCTCGTTTTGCCCGCCACGCCTGCCACGTCCTTGATTTTCTGCGCGATATTCTCCGAAAGCGAATTGTTGTCTTCCATCGTCGCCACGATTTCCTTGACCGCAGCACTCTGGTCTTGCGCAGTCGCGGCGTTTTCCTTGGACGCAACAGCAAGATTCTGCGTTTCGCTCAACAGCTTTTCAGACACCTTGTTTTCTTTCTGCTTCGTCTTGTTCATTCGCGTGCCGTTCAAGAACACATTGCCAGCAATCAAAAGCGCGACAATCGCCAAAATCACGCGCAGCCACATCTTGAAACTGCCTGTAAAGTCGGAAATAGGTCCTTCAATAACCGAGAACCACTGCGTTACGCCGATTTTGCGCACCGCATAAAAATGATTGCCCTGCACAAACGCCTTTTCAATGCCGTCGAGATAATTCAGGTAATCGTACTTTTTCTTGTCGATTTTCGTGTCGTCAAAATAGTTATTGTTCAACAACTTTGAAGAATCTTTGTTTGTCAGATACAGCCCCTGTCTGTCCACGATATTCACGAGCGTATTCGGCGAAAGATTCATCATAGAAATCACGTCCGAAAGATTGTTCAACGCCAAATCCGTGCCTACAACGCCAACTTCGTCGCCATATTCATTAAATACCACGCGAGAAAAACTGACGCAAACCGTATTCGTAGCAGAAGCGGAAACATACGGCTCTGAAATATACACTCCGCCGCCTTCTTCCAGCGCATTCAAAAACCAATCCCGCTGCGTATGGTCAAATCCCTCTGGAACTAAATCATCATTGCTCAAGATAAAACGACCGCCATCACTAGGACCTTCTATAGTAGCATAATAGAAAACTTCACACTGCGGATACTGAAACGATGTCGCCTGCAACAGATTGAGCACGTCGTCATCATCTTGCGATTTTGCGAGCGCAAAGCCGAGCGTATTCACCGCGAACACGGGCGGCTCAAACTGCAATCGCACCTCGTATTCAACCTTTTGATTGAGCTCATCGGCAACGCGAATTGTATTTGCCCTGATAATATCATTGACGATATTCACAAACGACACGCAGGTAAATATCGCGACCACTGCCAGCGGCAGAATAATCTCTGCAACCTGCTTCCACCCAAGAGAAAACATCAATTTTTTCTCGCCATTCTCGTTATTCTTCACTATTGCTCCTCCCTAAAATTTGCGCAACTTAGAATGAGAACACATCGCTTCAAAATCCCTGTCCATTATCTGCACTCCCGCATTTCGTCAAGATTTCCCTCCCAAATGCCAGAGCCTCGAAATTTTCTCATTGCCTCACACGCTTCACGGTAGTCCATCGCCTTTTTGTCCAAAACGCGAATCTCTATTTTATACCCGTTGAACGCTTCCAGTTCTTTTGTGTCCGCCACAACGGTGTTTCCCTGAATAAATCCTCTCACACTCGCTACGGGGGCTTCTTCCATTCTGTTTATCTCCATTCTTCTCTTCTCCTCCCTCTCCGCAATGCTTTGCCAGCTCTCCGCAATGAATTGCCGACACTTCGCAATGCTTTGCCAACGTTTCGCAATGCTTTGCCAAGCGTTCGCAATGAATTGCCAGCTCCTCGCAATGAATTGCCAGTGTTCCGCAATGCTTTGCCAAGCGTCCGCAATGCTTTGCCAAGCGCTCGCAATGCTTTGCCAACGTTCCGCAACGAATTGCCGACGCTCCGCAACGGATTGCCGGCAATCCGCAATGAATTGCCGACAATCTGCATACAACGGCTATGCTTCGGCGTTGTCTGCCTCTGCGATGATATTGCCCCTCAAGTCGTCAGCGAGGGTCTTCAAGTTCTGCGACGCATTGGAAATATTTTCCGTCGCCGCGCTGAAGTTTTCCACGCCCGCACTGATTTGCTTGAGCGTGATAAGAATCTGCTCGGTCGCCATTGCTTGCTGTTGGATAATCGTCGTAATATCATTGCTGCTCGTCGCCGTAATCTCGCTGGCGTTCTTGATACTCTCGAACTTCTCAGAAAGCGAATGTGCATTGTCCACGCCCGCGCGAATCTTCTCCGTGCCGCTTTCGCTCGCAAGAATAAGGCTGTCG
>CALBGU010000010.1 GCA_937893155.1 uncultured Treponema sp.
ACGCCACGTTTTTGCATAACTGCTGTGCGCTCAAAAAAAGCCGCTTTGTATTCGCTGAGGCTTTTCCGCCAATGACCACAATCCCATCAACTTCAGAGGCAAGCGCGCTCAACGCCTCTTGACGCTCTCTCGTCGCAGGGCAAATCGTATTGAAAACCTCAACTGATTCTGCCTGTGCGTTTTGCAATTCCGCGGAAATCGCCTCAAATTCTTTTGGGCTAAACGTGGTTTGGCTCAAAAGAATGATTTTTTTGCCCGTCAATGCACCGCTTTGAATGAGCTGCACCGTATCATTCCGATTTTCAACAAGATAGAAAAAATCCTGCGCGCCGCACGATGCTTCTTGTGCATATCCCGCAATTCCGGTAACTTCGCCGTGATTTTTGTCGCCCGCCAAAATCACCGTAAAGCCCTGCCGCACATATTCAGCGGCACGTTTTTGGCTGATAACAACACGCGGGCACGTTGCATTTATGATGTTCACCTCTTTTGACTTGAGTTCGCGCTCTAATGCAGGCGGCACACCGTGCGCTCGGATTATCACGGTATCATTCTCATTCAAATCGGCAATTCCGTCCTTTTCGAGCACCTGTAAGCCCCGCTCCGACAAGGCTTTTAATGCCGTAGGATTATGGATAAGCGGTCCCAACGTAAAAACGCGCCCCGATGACGCTTTTTCGAGCGCTTTTTCCGCACTCGTTACCGCGCGGCGCACACCCATACAATAGCCCAAAACATTTGCACGGATTATTTTCATTTTTTCTCCTTTCAAAAAAAGATGTATACAAAATCACGACAGACACAAAAAAACAAGGGAGTTTTTTGTACCCCCTTGTCTCAAAATCACGCCATTCCTAAAAATGCGCTATGCTTGCGGCATTTGAATAACGTGAGTATCCTTTGCCTCGTGCTTGAAAACGTGGATAGAATCCTTTCCGGGTTTCCAATTTCGACGGATAAACGAAACCAAGCCACTTGAAATAAAGATTGATGAGTAACAACCGCTCAAAAGACCTACCATAAGCGCGAGAGCGAAATCTTTAATGCTTCCGCTGGTAAAGACATACAGCGAAACCACCGCAAACAGCGTTGTAATCGTTGTAATAAGAGAGCGGCTCAATGTTGCAGTCAATGCGCTATCAAGCACATCGTTAAACGTCTTCGCCTCGGTGGTAAACATATCGCTTCGAACGCGGTCAAGAATAACGACGGTCGCGTTGATAGAATAACCGACGATGGTCAGGATTGCCGCCAGCGTCGTCGTAGAAAATTCCATCTGCGTCCATGTTACAAACGCGAGCACCACAAGCGCATCGTGCACAATAGCAACAACCGAACCGAGAGCAAAATCCCAGTGGAAGCGAACCGCCGCGTATGCCCAAATCAAGAGCAATGTTGCCGCAACGAGCAAGAATGCAGAGCGAACAAGGCTGGTTGAGAACTGCGAGCCGATGAAATCTGTTTTTACGACCGCAATTTTCTCTGCGCCGAACTTTGCACCAAGTGCATTTGTTACGCCGTCCACAAGAGCCTTACTGCCGTTCTCTTCGCCAGTGTCGCCCAAGCGAATCTGATATGCGTTTGCTGAAGATGCGCCCAGTTCTTTAATTGCAATGCCGTCAAAAGACGAGAGAGCCTCGCGCACTTCTTCCACGGAAATATCCACGTCATACGGCACATACAAGCGATATTTTTCGCCCGTAACCTGCGCAGAAGAAGCGGAATCCACAAACAGACTGTAGGTAGAATCGTCTGATTTTCCAACCACAGAAGCAGAAATGCCTTCAACAGAATTGAGCGCGTCTGCCATTTCTTTTACGGTTGGATATTTGTAATACGCAAACTCTTCTGTACGGTTTTCCGCACCCGCACCGCTGATTATCAAGTTGAACGAAGAAGCGGTTGCCTCTGCTCTGATGTTTGCAGAACCAGAATATGAAAGTTCGATAGCAGGAGGAGCAATACGCACTTCTTCAATAAGCCCCGGCTTAAAATCAAGCCCGAAGTTTATGCCGCGCACTGCCATTCCTACAATGCCGCTTACAATGATAGCGCAGCTAATAACAGCAGCAGCCAAGAAACCTTTGCTGAAATGAATAATCTTTTTCATTAGTTCTTCCTCCAGCTGATGCTGATTGTTTTTTTGTGCATTGTCTGTGTGTTCCAGTCAAAGATAAGGCGAGAGACAAAGAGTGCCGTAAATACCGAAGATACAACACCGATTGCAAGGCTTACTGCGAATCCCTGAATTGCACCAGTACCAAGCTGAGACATAAACATTGCTGCAATAAACGTCGTGATGTTCGAGTCCATAATAGCCCAGAATGCGTTGTCAAAACCGTTCGCAATCGCTGTTGCGCGCGGACGACCAAGCGCGATTTCCTCTTTTATGCGCTCAAAGATGATTACGTTCGCGTCAACTGCCATACCGATTGTCAACACCATACCCGCAATGCTTGAAAGCGTAATCGTAAGATTGAAAGCCGACAAGATTGAGAACATAATATACAAGTTCAACACCTGCGCAACAACCGCGTTAAATCCAGCACCCTTGTACCAGACCAGCATAAAGATAAGAATCAAGAGAAGACCGACGCTCAACGCCATTGCACCTTGATGAATCGCTGTTTCGCCAAGAGAAGCACCGATAACCTGCTGACTTTCCACACTCAAAGGAACGGTAAGCCACGCGGTCTGCAGCACCTTCTGCAAGTTCTGCGCTTCAGATAAGCTAAAGCCCGAAATCGCCACGCGACCGCCGGGAATCGCCTCATTGATGGTTGCACGGGATTTTACTTTGTTGTCAGAAACGATAGCCATTGACTGATTGACGTGGCTTGCGGTAAAGTCGCCGAAAATCTCTGCGCCTTCATTGTCGAGCACGAAATTGACCTGCGGGCGATTCGTGATGTTCTCGGTGCCGACCTCTGCGCTCTTGATATGCTGTCCGTCAAGCACAACTTCTTTCTTTACAACCGTAAAACCAACTCGCTCGTCAAGACCATAATCGTCTTTTACATAGTAGCCGAAAAGCTCACAATCTTCAGGAATAATCGACGGATTTGTCAGATTTCCCGCCGCATCAAACGTATTATTCGGGTTTGCCGCATAATACGACATAAATGCGCGCGTTGCTTCATCATCTACAAGGCGGAAATTGAGGATACCGCGTCCCATAATGATGCTGTTAATCTGGTCGGCTTCAGCGGCACCCGGCAATTCAATATAAATGCGGTCTTCGCCCTGCTGTCTGATAACAGGATTTGACAAACCAAAGCGGTCAATGCGGCTGGTCAAGTTTTCAATCGCCTGCTCCATCGCCTGCTTTTTCAGTTCATCGTCGGTTACCGCAGTTTCTGAATTTTTCTGCGCCGCAAGAACGCTCTCAAGGTCAGCCTTCACGATAACATTCATACCGCCGGAAAGGTCAAGACCGAGTTTCACGGCATTCTCATAATACTCTTTGTTCTTGAGGATTCTGTCGCGATAACGCCCCTCAAACACAGAAAGCAATTCCTGTTTTGAACCAAACGCATCGAGCACTTCAGCCACACTCAAAGAAGAAGATACTGTTTCGCCGAGGAGCTTCTTATTTTTCTTTGCGATTTTTACAAGCCAATCATATTCAGGGCCAAGCACAGAATCGGGATTCGCCCGTGCCAAGCCGAATATTGCATCAATGTCTGTATTTGCCTTGTCTGTGGCATAATCCTTGATTTTTTCAAGCGACCCCAATGCCAAGTTCTGCTCTTCTTTCGGTGTTCTTGCATACCAGCACAGCGATGGCCACAAGCATACAAAGCAGAATGCAAGTACAGCGATAAGAACAAACAAACGCGCTCTCTTACTTCTCATCTTTCGATTGCTCCGTTTTTTCAGATTTTTCTGTCTTTTCAGATTTATCCATTTTTACGACTTTCTCGTCATTTTTTTTGTCAACAAGAACCGTAGAAATTGCAGAGCGATTAAACTCAATCTTCGTTCCATCGTCCACTTTCACAATGATTGTGTTTTCTTTTGGCTGGCTCACAACCCCGTGAATACCGCCAATCGTAACAACTTTGTCGCCCTTTTTAAGAGCCGCAATCATCTTCTCTGTTTCTTTTCGCTTTTTGTTTTCAGGGCGAATCATAAAGAAATAGAAAATAACGATGATAAGCACAAGCGTAATCGGCATCATCAAAGCATTTCCCTGTGCAGCATCAACCTGCAGAAGCAACTGAGTAAAAGACATATTCATTCCTTCCTTAGCATTTTTGAAAAATTGTGGTTTTGACAGAATAGCATTTCAGCGTTTTACCGTCAAGTACGCTATTTTCTGATAAGCAAATCCAGTTCTGAATTGAGTTTGAGATACGTTTCATCATTTGGATTGAGCGCAACAACCTGCTTGAGATAATACTGCGCTTTTCGGTATTCGCGGCGTTCATAATAGAACGAATAGAGGCGAAACAGCGCGTCAGTATTGCGCGGATTGGCAGTTAAACTCGAGCGCAGTGCGTTCAAAATGTCGTCGTCGCCCGAAACGATAAAACTGTTTTGGTAATACAAAAAACTGCGCATTTTCGATGTTGCAGTGGGCAGAAGCCCGTCAATCAGCGTTTTCGCCTCGGATTTCCGCCCGAGCGAAATGAGCACCTTGATGTATTGCTGCACGATATTTTCGTTTTGCGGATTCTTCAAATACAGCGACTGTGCCATCGTCCACGCTTCATCGTTCTTTTTGAGCGAAAGACAAATGTCAATGTACAAAAATTTCACGTCGTCGCTGTCGGGCAACAACTGCGAAAGCTGGGTCGCCGCCGTATACGCTTCTTGCCAGCGTCCCGTTTTGACCATATCGTTCAGGCTGATTTGGAGCGCAGACACATTTTTGGGGTCATCAGCAAGGATTTCTTCGGCAAGCTCACCCGCGCTCTTTCCCGCCACTTTTCCGCCCGTCAGCGAAGCAATCTGCGAGGCAAACAAGAGGATTTCCTTGTCGGCGGGATACCGCTCCAGCGCGTCTTCAATCGTAGCAAGAGAAGCCGTGTTGTTGCGGTTCCAATAATGCTGCAATTTTGCGCGGAGCAAAAGATAATCGCGGCTCGACGAATCGGTGCGCGAATACACGTCGAGCAGGGAAGCCGCCTTGATGTATTCTTTTTTTTCGAGCAAGATTTTCACGCGGAACAAAATATACTGCATATTTTCCGGCTCTTGCTGCAACACGCGCGCCACATATTCCTCGGCGGCGGCGTAATCCTGCTGCACAAATGCCGTTTCCGCGCACAATTTGAGCACGTCCAGATTCTGCGGGTATCGCCCCAAAAGCAAATCCGACGACAAGCGCGCCGCAGAATAGTCCTTTGACTTCAAATAGCTTTCCGACAGCGCGAACGAAATCTGAAAATTTTGCGCCGCGTCCGCACTCGCCGTCTTCAAAAACGAAATCGCCTCGGAATATCGCCCCATTTTTTCGAGCAGCCGTCCCATCAAATAATTCGCCAGCACCGACTTTGGGCGAAGCTCAATCGCCTTCTTCAAATCGGAGTATGCCAACTCGTAATAATCCTCGTGCAGCGCCGTTCCAGACACCACCAAAAGAGACGGCAACACGGTAGACAAAAAATCCTTTTTGCCCGTGCTGGTGTCGTACACGCCGTTTTTTACGCTGTCAATCGCGCCAGTGTACGGGTTCGCCGAAGAAACTTTGGGCGCGTCCCACGTTATGCGCTCGCCGTCCCACGCGATTTCCATAATGGAGCGCGCCACCGAAAGCATAATGCGCTCATCTTCCTTGTATTCCGTCGCGGATTTTCGGATTGAAACAACAGCGGAACGAATTGAATCAGGAGAGCCGTTTTCAAAACGCGACAAAACATCGTCGTTCATCGACACGAAAAAAACGTATTTTGCAGATTTTGGGACGGAAATTGCCGTTGTTTTCGGCTCAGGGGCAGGTTCTACATCTTTTGCTTTTTTCTTTTTGGCACAAATCGGCATAGCGCACAAAATCACGGCAAAAAACACCGCAAATCGAACAGTACGCCTCATTTTGCACCTTCAGAATCCCGCTGCACCAATTCAGAATCGTCGGTCATATACGGAAAATCTTTTCGGTGCGTCTGCTGATAAAAAAACACAACCACAAGCGACAATCCCATTAAAATAAAGGCGAGCGGATAGAATGTCAAAAAGAATTTTTTAAGCGAAATCCCCGTTATATGCAGCGAGAACGGAAGCAAAAAAAGCCCGAGAAACACGAGGACAATTCCCGGAAAAAGATAAATCGATTTAATGCGCTTTGCCCTGTACAGCCCCGCAGGAAGCAGAGAAACACCCGCCGACACCACCAGCACAGGCCACAATTCTTTAAGCCCCGCGCGCACGATATGCGAGTCAATCACGAGCGCCAAAATGCCAAAAAACACCAACTGCAAGCCCACATACACGAGCAAAAAACTTTTGACCAGCACCAGCGACAAAAAAAGCAGCAGCATACCCACGCCCGCCAAGCACATAAAGCGCAAAAACACCGCCGCGCCCGTTTCTGCCGCAGAATGAAACGCAACGAGAAAATAAATTCCGAGAAGAATGCAACTCATACCGACTGCAAGCAAAAAATTCTGCATTTTCTGGCTGTTGAAAGGAATTTTCATCGTCACTCCGCGCGTTTTTTTTGAAGTTTTCTAGCTCCTTTTATCATACAACAATGACCGCTTTCTGACAACACGGATTTTTTCTTTTTTCACACCGAAAGCCGTTCTGTTCTGCACAAAAAATCCCAGCATCACCGCCGATTTTTGCCATTCCCGCACGGGAAAAAAGCGAAAAAATGCTTTGCCGCCCTTTCCTGCACGGGAAAACGCAAACCAAACGTTTTTTTTTGCAATTCCCGAACGGGAAAACGCAGACTAAATGTTTAGTCGCCCTTTCCCCTCGCGGAAAACGCAGACTAAGCGCTTATTTTTGCAATTCCCGCACGGGAAAAGCAAAAACAAATGCTTTTTCTCCGTTTTCCCGCATAAAAACAGCACCTTTTTGCCTTATTTTTCTGATTTTTGCGCAAAATAATGCCCTGATTCTTGTTTTTTTTCTCTAAAATCAGGGCATTTTTCATAAAAAAAGAGCGATTTTGAATATTTGTGCAAACATTATTCGGCACAAGATTTTTCAAAGGCTTGTTCAAGCGCGATAATCGGCGCGGAATCAGTTTTTTCGCACACGAAGATGTCGAGTTTTTCCATCGCGCGCGTGAGGGCAACGTAAATCATATTGCGATGCCGCTCGTCCGCGTCCGCTCCGCGATGAATCCGCAAGCGATACGCCCCAAAAAGCACGACGGGAAAATCAAGCCCCTTGCACGCAGACAACGTGCACAAACGGATTTTTTCATCGTCCTCAAACGAAAAGGCGCGGTCGCTGATAAACATCGAATCCAGATTCCATTTTTCTTTTAACAGCACTCCCATCGCCTCAAGGTCGCTTTTGAGCGGGAAAATCACGCATAAATCGCCGTTTTTGTAGCCGAAGGTGTTGCGGTAAAACGCGATTTTTTCGCCGATTTTCTCCATAATGAGCTTGCCCGTCTTGCACCGATAAAAGTCCACGGGAAGACCCGGGCGAAACGCCAGCGCGTCGCTTGAATCCGTGCCGCGATACGCTTCGGCAAGGCGGAAAATCTGCCGTGTGTTTCGGAAATTTGTGCGGATTTCGCCCTCGGCAACGCCTTCAATGCCGCCCGTGCGAAAAATCGACTGCCCGCTGTCGCCTGCCGCAATGAGAGCGCTCCGCGTGCTCTTTTTGATGAGCGAAAGTGCCGACGCATAGATGTCCTGCACCTCGTCCACAAAAGAACAGTCAGTGCAATCGCTTTCGTCCAGCGCGTTTTTGCCCAATTCCTTGAGCAACAGCACCACCGCGTATTCTTCGGGGATTTCGTCCAGCGCTTCCATCTCCCGCTGTGCATTCTGCACGGCTTCCCACACGGCAGAGCGCGCCTTTTTGTCTTTGGGCGCAATCGAGGAATGACTCGTCAACAGATATTGCTTTTCGGAGAGCTGATATGCCCAAATCACGTTTTTGGCTTCGTCAAACGCCGTTTCGCCCGCCTCGCCAAAAATCGCGCCGTGTTTTTTGAAAAACATATCGTCAATGGACTTTTGCCCCAGATATTTTTTGAGCAGCCGATTCACAAAAGAACGCACCGTCGTCACGTTTTTGGAAATCGGAGCGCCGGAAATCAGCGCGGAAATATGCGCGTTGTATTTCGTGAGCGACGACGAAAACGTCAGCAACTTCGTGGATTTCCCCGCCGCCTGCGCTTTTTGCATCGCCTTGATGAGCACGATGGATTTTCCCGTGCCCGCCGCGCCTTTGATAAAAAAATCGCTCGAAAAATCAATGCGGTCAAGCACTGCCTGCTGGTCGTCGGAAAACTTCATCAGATAGCGCTCGTAGCGGCTTCTCTGCGAACTGTACGACAGCAATTCCGCCATAAACGACAGACATTCCTCCGCCGCCGCATTCTTTTCAATGTACGATTCCGCCGCGTTCTGTGCGTTTTTAAGCTCGGTCTCCGCGTCCACAAGGCGAATTTTTAGCTCATCTGCCCGCTGTTTTTCACCCGCATTTTCGTTCACCTTTTGCAAAATCTCGTTCCGCTCTTTTTCCAAACGGGCAATCTCGCTCTGTTTCTCGCTCAGCGCATTTCTGTACGCGATAACGTCCGCCGCATTCTTTTCAAGTTCGCGGATTTTCTTTTCGAGCGCACGCATTTCCTCGCCGTTGCCCGCGTTTTTGGACGTTCTGTCCCAATATTCAAGGATTTCAAAAAGCTCCTCTGCACTTTTTTGCACCGCATCAAGCGCAGGATTCGCACTTTTTTCCGCCTCAAAGACCGCCTTGAGCAGTGTCGTCGCATAAGATGCCGCTTCCTTGCTTGCCGTCCGAAAATCGTGGCGCACCGCATTCGCCGTGTCGTATCCCAAAGAATAATCGTGATTCTTCACGATGGGCGCAACTTTGAGCGCGTCGGGATTATCGCGGTGGTCAAAGAAAAAATCGTCCCTATACATCGAAAACAATTTCCAGAACGTTTTTTTCTCGTTAAAACTGCTGTATCCGTAATTCGCCGTTTTGGCAAGCCGCGACGAAGCCTTAAACGGCGCGTTGTATTTTGCACGCAGCAAATGCTCCAAAAGCGCATAGACCGCCAGCGTGTATATGCCGAAATCCCCCGAATCTTTTATCTGAATAAGTCTCTTAATCTCTGCTTCCGTAATCATATCGCCATTATATCACAGATTGCGTTTTGTGCTACCGCCTTAAATCCTCCGCCGCCGATAAATACCGTTTATTTCCCGAATAATAACACTCATTCTCAGAAGAATACTATTCATTCCCAGAAGAATGGATTCCATTCACGAAAGAATGAAGCATTTTCATCAAAAAATTCGTTATTTTGGTGCTGTTTTTATGCAATTCAGTGAAAAAAATGCAAATTCTATGACAGAAAATGAATCATTCGTGATAGCAACTGATGATTCTTTGATAGCAGACGCTCATTCTTGAGGATTCTGAGTGATTTTCTGTCAATGCAAAAGCGTATTCAGAGACGAAACCGCGGACGCATCGGCGGAATTATTCTTGAAAAACGGGCGCAACACTCCGATATTGTTAGAACAATGCAGGAAATTTCAAATCAATCTACCAAAACACAGCAAACAAACAATCAAACAAATAAGCAATCGAATACTACGCAAAAATCGCTTATGACTTCTGGCATTTCGCTTTCGATTCTCACGCTGTTTTCGCGCGTTCTGGGCTTAATCCGCGAGCAGACAAAGGCGCGGTTCTTGGGCACGTCGGGGTATGCGGACGCGTTTGCTTTCGCGTTTATGATACCCAATTTGTGCCGCAGGCTTTTTGCCGAAAATGCGGTGTCCGTCGCCTTTATCCCCACGTTCAAAAAATACCTCGACGACGATTCTGCCGAGGGCAAAAAAGCCGCCCGCGAATTCGTCGCCGCAATGTGCACCATCGTGAGTTTTATGACCGCCCTCGTGGTTATCGCGGGAATGTTCGTCACGCCCCTCATCGTGCGCTTGCTCTACAAAAGCGCAGACGACGCGCTCCTCGCCGAAACCACGCTGTTGACGCGCATAATGTTCCCGTATCTGTTCGTGATTTCGGTGGCGGCGTTTTTTCAGGGCATTTTGAACGCGCTCAAAATCTTTGCGCCCTCGGGTTTCACGCCGATTTTGTTTAATTCCATCGTAATTATCGCAACGTATATACTCGCCCCACACACCGCAAATCCCGCCCGCGCGATGAGTGTCGGCGTTATTGCAGGAGGCGCGGTGCAGGCACTCTTTCAGATGCCGTTCGTCTTAAAGAAAGGCTGGCTCTGCGGATTTACTTCCGTGAAAAAAGCATTTGCAAACCCCGGCACCAAAAAGGTCATCGCGCTCATCGGACCGACCGTCATTGGAATGGCGGCATATCAGCTCAACGACCTCGTTTCCTCTGGACTGGCAGGAAGAGCCGGCAAGGGCATTTTATCGAGCCTGCAATATTCACTGCGCTTGCAGGAACTGATTCTGGGGGTGTTCGCGGTGTCAATCGGCACGATAATTCTGCCCGATTTAAGTTCGCTTGCCCGCAAAAAAGATTGGGATTCTTTCAGCAAAATGCTTTCGCAGGCGATAAAAATCATCGCGCTCATCACCATTCCGATTTCGTTCTATTCGTTTTTGACGGGACGCAGCATTATTTCGCTCGTTTACCAACGCCGCAGTTTCACCGAAGAAAGCGTGCAACTCACCCTCGAGGCATTCAAATTCCACATCGCAGGGCTGTTTTTTATTGCGGCAAACCGCATTATTGCCCCCGCATTTTACGCGCAAGGCAACACCAAAAGCCCGACCATCGCGGGAATGTTGGGATTTGCGGCGAATATCGCGATTGCACTCGCACTCGTGGGCGCAATGAAAGGCGGCGGCATCGCATTGGCATTGACGATTGCCAGCTTGGTGAACACGGTATTTTTGTTTGTCTTTTTACGAAAATCGCACAACATCAACGTCGGTTCTGTCGTGCGCTCCACGATTTTGTATGCCGTCAAAATGTGCGTGCTGTCGGCAATCGCAAGCCTGCCGCTCATTTTTTTCGGAAAAAAAATCGCCGCGCTGTTCTGCACCGGCAATCACCTTATAGACGAAGGCGGATACTTGGCTGTTACCGCGCTGCTGTTCGGCGCAATCGGAATCGCATCGCTTTTCCTCACCAACGACCCGCTGATAAAGATGATTGTAAAAAAAGTAAAGCGATAGATTTTTTTTTGATTGGATTTCTGCGAAAACAAGCAGCGGCAGCGTTTCTGGCATAGTGGTTATTCGGAAAAACAGTTAACGCCGCTTGAACACATTCCACGGACGGTTGATAAAAAGATTGCCGTTCGTGCTTATGTGAATATTATTATCCCGTATATTTTCAAACTCGTAAATAACATCGTGCGTATAGACCATCGCCAAAAAATTTTCATAATCAGAATAGGTGATATTTTCGATTCTATTACGCGGAATGTACACCACATTAAAAATTCCAGAATTATCTAAATGTGCAACTTTAATATATTTTCCGCCGCCACTCAAAAATTTGTCAATAAGATTACTAACGTTCGTTTTCATATTTCTTTCAGTATTTACTATAATAAAAATGGAGATTTTATACAACAGTTACATCAAAAATCTCCAAAATATCTAATTTTTCTTAGGATTTCTAACGATTGCAACGAAAATCAGTGCCGAAAAAAACGGCGTGCCATAAAAAAAGCCCGAGCAAAAAACTCAGGCTTTTCTATTTTTTGTGCAAATTTATTTTTCTTGTCTCATTCCCGTTGTGTAACGGAAATGTTCTTTCGGCAATTACTCGGTCGGGCGTTTCTTGAAAGACTTGCTTTCTTTTACAGCCTGTCCCTCGCCAACGCTCTGCTCCATCATCGCACGCACTTTAAGCGGCAAACCGAAGAGCGTGATAAAGCCCTGTGCGTCCTTGTGATTGTACAATTCGCCTGTTGTGAAAGACGCAATGCTTTCATTGTACAGACTGTACGGAGAATGGCTGCCTGCACCGCGGATTTGTCCTTTAACGAGCTTGACTTTTGCCCAGCCTGTTACAGTTTCTTCGGTCTTGTCCACGAACGCCATACAGCTATCGAACAACGTCGTAAACCATTTTCCGTCATAAATCAATTCTGCAACCTTAATCGAAAGCTGCTGCTTGTAATGATACGTATCGCGGTCAAGACAGATGTGGTCCATCATTCTGTGCGCAAAATACAAAATTGCTCCGCCCGGTGTTTCGTACACGCCGCGGCTCTTCATACCGACACAGCGGTTTTCGCAGATATCCACCAAGCCAACGCCGTTGCGTCCGCCGATTTCGTTGAGCGTCATCAAAATCTCAAGCGCGCTCATCTTTTTGTCGTTCACCGCAACAGGAATTCCCTTCTCAAAGTCGATTTTCACATACTCGCCCGCGTCAGGAGCTTCTTCTGGAACAGTCGTGTTCTTGAGCATATGCTTGTAATTCGGCTCGTTTTCGGTCTTTTCAAGCTCCAAGCCCTCGTGAGAAAGATGCCAGATATTCTCGTCGCGAGAATAAGACTGGTCTTTTTTCATCGGCACTTCAAGACCGCGGTCTTCGAGAAACTTAATCTCAGCTTCTCGGCTGTCCATATTCCACTTGTCATCTCTCCACGCCGCAATAACTTTGAGGTCGGGCGCAAATGCCTTGATTGCAAGCTCAAAACGCACTTGGTCGTTGCCCTTTCCCGTCGCACCGTGGCAAATTGCAACTGCGCCTTCCTGACGCGCATATTCAACAAGGATTTTGCCGATAAGCGGGCGCGCTGTCGATGTACCGAGCAAATACTCATCTTCATACACCGCGTTCGCCTTGAGTGCAGGATACACATATTCAGTGATATATTCTTCCCGTGCATCTACAACATAGCACGCCGCCGCGCCAGTCTTCAGTGCACGAGCTTTTATTGCTTCCCAGTCGTCGCCCTGTCCCACGTCTACGCAGACCGCGATAACGTCGTAATCGTAGTTTTCCTTGAGCCACGGAATGATGACCGTCGTGTCAAGTCCGCCAGAATAAGCTAATACAACTTTGTCTTTCGCCATAGAAAAGCCTCGTAAATGTATATTTATGCAAACAATACTAGCGTTTTATGAAAAAATATGCAAGTCTTTTTTCTATCCGCAGATGCTAGAATCCATCGGCATAAAGTTGTATCAAGGGTATTTTTACAGCCCCGCAATCAGCCGCGAATCGCTTTACAACGCCGCCAGAAGTTTCTCATCGCATATTTGAATGAGATTCCCAATCACGTTCGCCAATGACAATTATTTTAACATTCCCTGCCGTGTCTAAAAGTCAACGAATATTTTTTTAGACACACCCTCCTTTTTCAAAAAGGACTAAATATTTTTTTAGATACGCCCTCCTTTTTCAAAAAGCAACGAATATTTTTTTAGACACGCACCAAATCCGTCATTTTGCAGAACGTGTTCCCAAAAAATACGCTGTCATTCTCTCAGCGTGACGCGATACTTTTTTCTACGCGTTTCGACTTTGCTCAACGAGCGGTTATGAAATAGAAATCCCGTGTCACGTTCGCAATGACAAAAAAAATTCTGAAACAGCAAAACCGCGGCGGACGGCACTTTAGCGGGGTTGTTTTTTTTTCACAGTAATATAATAGAAAGTGCGGCGTTATTGCTGTCCGAACGGGCGTATGCTCATTCGGAAAATCTGCTCAAGGAGAATTACGGTGAGCAAGAAAGAAGATTTGAAGTTTTTGTACGAAAAGGCGATTTCAGGACGAGAACACCACCAGAACAATTTTAATCACTGGATGAATATGTACGCTTTGTTTAACGGCGCGCTTTTTATCGGGTTTTACACAGTGGCGAAAGACGGCGGAACAGACACAGATGTCATCAAGATTTTGATTTTGTCGCTGGGATTTTTGGAAGCATTGTTTTGGCATTGCTCGGCACGGGGCTTTTACCGCTGGATTTTGTCGTGGATAGGCGTTGTGCAATATTACGAAACAGAGTTAGAACCGCTGCTGTGCAAAGATGAGCAAACGACACAATCGGAAGAAGAACCGCAAGAACAATCGGAAAACGCAGAGCAAAGCGCAACCGAAAGCCCAAAAAGAGCGAAGACGCGGAAAGTGTACGGCTTGTTTATGCACTTAGAGAACAAAGTCTTTAAAAAAGACGGAAAAACACCAAGAAAACTCTTTTACAAGCCATTCTCGACGCAAAAAATTACGATTTTGTTCACCCTTTGCGTTACAGTCGCTTGGGGGCTTTTGCTTGTATACAATGTTCTTGCGATGTTCGCCCCTGTCAAAGCGTTTTTTGACCAACACAAAATAGCGTTTTGCATAGGCATTGGCGCGATTGTCGTTCTGGGAATAATTATTACGCTTTTATGGCTGTTTATGAAATGCCGCGAAGGCTTAAAAGAAAGCCATGAGCATTGGCACAAGACAGAAAGAGGTTTTGTGCACGTTCCAAACCAATGTTCAACAGGAGGAAACCGATGAAAAGCATACAGAAGATTATTGCTGTTTTCGCCGTTCTTATGTGTATGGTAAACAGCGGTGGAGAATCTGCAACCAATGCGCCGAAGTTTGAAGGCAAAAAGGTTACGGTAAAGGCAGTATATGTTTATGAAGCAATCAGCGAACAAACCGAGAACACGCTTGTTGCTGTCAAAGGTAAACTTGCTTCAACCGAAGACATCAAAAAGGCTCTTGCTAACTTGCCAGAAGGAGTTCTAATATACCTTGACCTTTCAGGCGTAACAGGATTGACCGAAATCGGAAAAGAAGCATTTAAAGAGGAATCCAATACTTTTCATCACCTTGCAGGTATTGTCCTCCCGAACAGCGTTACTCAAATCGGAGACTGGGCATTCTGTGGGTGTACATCGCTTGAGAGCGTAACAATCCCCTATAGCGTTACTCAAATCGGATGGCAGGCATTCTATGATTGTGATAACCTCGTGATAACATTTGAGGGAACGGAACGGCAGTGGAACAATGCAAATGCAGCAGTTGGAAATAATTATGTATTTCAAGAAGTGCTGTTTCCTAATGATGATAAAAACTATTATTACGACGAGTAAGTAAAGCGCAAAAGCGGCGGCTCATGGGGCGGGCTGCCGCTTTTTTTGCCCAAGTCGGCTACTTTTTTTGGATTGACTGCAAAAATGCACGCTGTTGCGTTTTGCCAAGCGCGCCGACCTCGCTCAAAAGCACAATCTGCGGCACAAATCCCACTATTCCCGCCTGCATTTCGCCGCCCTCGTACTGATTTTGCAGTTCTTTGCCTTTTATCAGCGGCGTATTTATTTTGTTGGTGAGATACACGATGACAAGGTTCTGCTCAGGCTCAATAAACACCAGCGTGCCCGTAAATCCCTGATGCCCGATTGCGCGGCTCGAAGCAAGAGTGCCAAAGTGCCGTGACCATTCCGCCTCTGCGTTGCGCCACCAGCCCAAGCCGTAATCTGCGCCGATGTAATCTTGAGGTGCGCAAAACGCATCTATCACGTTTTGGCTGAAAAACATCGTATCGCCCCAGCCGCCCGTGAGCATTACGCTCGCAAGGATTGCTAAATCCGTGGCATTTGAAAAAAGCCCCGCGTGCCCCGAAACGCCGCCCATGCAATAAAACGCCTTTGCGTCGTGCACTTCGCCTTGAATTACGCCCTCTCGAACGCCCGTGAACGTCAGTACACCGCCGTTTGTGTTGCCGCTCAAATCCGTCGGTGCGCAATCGGATTTTTCAAAGCCGTGTTCAAGCGGGTTGTAGGTGATGTGGTGCAAACCAAGCGGCTCAAAAAAGGTTTCTTTTAGGAACACATCAAGCCGTTTTCCCGTAATTTTTTCAATGATAAAGCCCAAAAGCATATAATCCACATCGCTGTACAGCGACGCCGTTCGTGGCGCGTACAAAAGCGGGGTGCGAAAAATCTGCCGAAGCGTTTCTTCGCGCGTTGTTTCATCTGCGCCGTATCCAGAATAGAGTTTGTTCGGCTCATCGTTGTCGAATGTCTGCGTTTCCACATCGTAGCGGTCGCTGTAATAATTCGGTCCGGGGTGCATTCCCGCGCGATGACAGAGCAAATCGCGCACCGTAATACTTTGCTTTAATTCCTGCTGTTTTTCAAACGGCACTTTCTCGAACGCTTCAAACGGATAATCCAAATCGATGGATTCCGAGGCAAACTCCGCACCTAAAATATCCACCACGCGCGTATCGAGCGCAATTTCTCCGCGGGAGGCAAGATACTGCAACGCGTAATTTACCGAAAACATTTTCGTAACCGACGCCAAATCAAACAACGTTTCCGTCGTCGTATTCCACGCATTTTCATAAATCAGCGCGCCGTTTTTGATGACCGCCAGCTGTGCGCTTGGAAATCCCGCCTCAATGTCAGCACGGATAATGCGGTCAATCAACGCAAACGCGCTTTCTTCGCTCTTGCTCGCCTTCCCCGCAATCACCGTCGGATACGGAATATGGATTTTTACCGCATCTTCAATTCCTGCCGGCACGACATTCAGCACCTGAAGTGAGTTTATGCCGTCTACCGTGTATTTTGAAATGTCTAGCGTATACTTTCCGCCCGATACAAACCGTTTTGTCTTTATTTCGTGATTGTTTATAAAAAGCGAAAAGCCCTCGCACTCCGCACTTACCGCGATTTCAATTTTGCCCTGCGAATGAAAACAGCGAAAAGCAACCGTGTTGTTTGCGCTCTCATTTGCATTGTGTATCCAATTCGGGAAACGATAGTCCGCCGCATATACCGCAAGCACCAGCACCAAACCGAGCGCCGAACATACCCATTTCTTCATAAAATCCCCCTTGCAATATAAAAAAACCCGCTGTTAACAACAACGGGTTCTGTTATATCGGTTAAAAGATTTTCGATGCACAAAACTTTGAACATCGAACTCACAAGATGATTACTTAGACTCTCCAGCAATGCCGTAGCGCTTGTTAAAGCGGTCAATACGACCTGCTGTGTCTACGAGCTTCTGCTTACCAGTGTAGAACGGGTGGCACGCAGAGCAGATTTCAACACTGATGTTCTCGACCGTTGAACGAGTCTCGATAACATTGCCGCATACACAAGTGATTTTTGTCATCTTGTAATTAGGGTGGATTCCCTTCTTCATATAAAACTCCTGTATTTGAAGACTTTGCCCTATGCAGTAGAAAGCCCAGTCGGCAGTATTCCTTCTGTTAACAATCAAACCTGCATAACAAAGACTAAAAATCAATATAACGCAATAGCAATTTTACACAAAAAAAATACTATTATCAAGCCTTAACGGAAAAATTTATTAAGAAAATGCAGCGCTTCCCGTGTTCATTGAAGCCAAAAACGCATTGTTGTCTTTACTCTTCTTCATTTGCTCCAAGAGCATCTCAAGGATTTCTGAATCTTCCATCGGATTGATGACTTTGCGCAATACCCACAGTTTCTGCAATTCGTTTTCAGAAAGCAACAACTCCTCTTTTCGCGTGCCGCTCTTCTTGATGTTAATCGCAGGGAAAAGACGGCGTTCGGCAAGTTTTCGGTCAAGGTCGATTTCGCTGTTGCCCGTGCCTTTGAACTCCTCGAAAATCACTTCGTCCATTCGGCTTCCCGTATCGATGAGTGCCGTCGAGATAATCGTCAGCGAGCCGCCCTCTTCAACATTTCGCGCCGCACCGAAAAACCGCTTCGGTTTATGAAGCGCATTTGAATCAACACCGCCCGAAAGCACTTTGCCCGAAGTCGGCACGGTCTGGTTATACGCACGCGCAAGGCGGGTAATCGAGTCAAGGAAAATGACCACATCGCGTTTGTGTTCGACCAATCGCTTTGCCTTTTCCAAAACCATTTCCGCCACCTGCACATGCCGCGTCGCCTGCTCGTCAAACGTCGACGAAATAACTTCCGCCTTTATCGAGCGCTCCATCTCCGTAACTTCCTCTGGGCGCTCGTCAATCAAAAGCACGATTAAATATACTTCGGGGTGATTTGCCGTAATTGCGTTTGCAATTTTTTGCATCAAAATGGTTTTTCCGGCTTTCGGCGGCGCAACAATGAGCAATCGCTGACCTTTTCCAATCGGCGAAAACAAATCCACAATGCGCGTCGAATATTCGTCAGATATCGTTTCAAGCCGCAACTTGTTATTCGGATAAAGCGGCGTTAAGTTCTCAAAAGGAATTCTGGTTTGTGCAACGCGCGGGTCATCGTAATTGACGCTTTCAATGCGCAGCAGTGCAAAATAGCGCTCGCCTTCTTTCGGGCTTCGTGTCTGCCCATAAACCGTATCGCCCGTTTTTAAGTTAAAAAGGCGGATTTGGCTCGGCGATATATAAATATCATCAGGTCCCGACAAATAGCTATTCTGCGGAGAACGCAAAAATCCGTATCCGTCAGGCATAATCTCCAAAGCGCCAGAAGCAAAGATAATTCCGCCGTGCTCCGTATGCGCTTTCAGGATTACAAAAATCAATTCCTGCTTTTTCATCGGAGCCAAATCATCTTCGTCAATGCCGTATTGCGTTGCCAAATTGCGCAAATCAGGCATACTCATCTTTGTTAAATCATTGATGACAAGGCGAGGCTTTGATTCGTATTCTTCAGGATTTTCAATGCGCTGCATCGCCTCGATTTCTGCACGATTTTGGCTTTGGCGCTCGGAATTATC
This sequence comes from uncultured Treponema sp., assembly GCA_937893155.1. GTDB lineage: Bacteria > Spirochaetota > Spirochaetia > Treponematales > Treponemataceae > Treponema_D. The sequence continues at coordinate 18,788 of CALBGU010000010.1, forward strand.
GCGGCGGGAATATCGGCTGTTTCTTTGGTATCTCTCCCTTCCCCATCGCTGCCGTGTATTTTCATAGCGTTCTCTTGAACGAGACGTATAGCTTGCATGTGAAGCAGTAGGATTTTCTGGTGTTTCTTTTTCTTCATTAGAAGTATCTTGAGTCTCTTCTTGAGAGTACTCCTTTTCTTCAGTATCACTTTGCATTGTCTGCTCAGTTTTTTCACTTGCCGCTGCAGATTCACTTTCTTTTTGAGCTACATCGCAAGAATTCTCTACTGTTTCAGTCGCTTCTTTTCTTTCCTCTTCTTTCGCCGCTTCTTCTTGAGCGACTTTTACGACCTTTCTTCTTCTACCTCTAGGCTTTGCAACAACTTCTTCTGTTGCACTGTCGGCTTGTTGCACCTGATTTTCTCCATTCTCTTCACCAGAGTATTCTTTAGTTGGTGCCATTCAATTCTCCATTGTCATAGATTGTGTATATATGGTGATATGATTATCTAGCTTGTGCAATTTTGGTAACAAGGGCATTCTTAAATTCCACAGACGCTTGGGCAAATAAATCTTTTTCAGTATTCTCTTCAAGCATTGTAGATCGGAAGAGCGTCGTGTAGGGAAAGA
>CALBGU010000011.1 GCA_937893155.1 uncultured Treponema sp.
TATTATAATCACGGGTGTCATTGATATATACATCCACATCATTGCTGCGGAAAGTATAATTCAATGTAGAACAAGTAAAATTCATGGGGTGGAAGGTCAGTTCACCTCGTGCCATCAGGCGCTTGCCTAAGCGGAAAGTAAAATCGGTGTTCAACGGCAGGGAAGCTTTCAGAGGAATTTCGACCCCCAACTGCACAGCTGCATGTTCTTCGTTGTCATAACGGAAACCGGCATGAAACTGGGCCGTTTTACGATTGCCTGCCGTCAGGACTACACGGACGCTATCCGCGCTGAGAGAATTGTGCAGAGTTTTCTGCTGTTTTACTGAAACCACATGACATTCTGCTGTCTGATAAAACAAGGTGGCATAAGCCCCTTGCTACCTGTGATATGCGAAAAAGATTATTCACGACAAGGTGAAATAATAGAAACACGTCCGAAAAAACGCTATTGCAGGATTTTATACAAAATTTCGTACAGGGTCTTCGCGTCGTCAGATGAAAGCGGCAGGCACGCGCCTACTTTTTGCGGAATTGCGACCGCTTTCTCTCGAAGTGCTTCGCCTTTCTCCGTGATTTTCACTGTAACAATGCGCTCATCGTCTTTTGCGCGGCTGCGAGAAAGAAATCCGTTCTTTTCCATCGCCTTGAGCATCGGCGAAAGTGTGCCTGTATCCAAAAAAAGTTTTCTGCACAGCTCTTTTATCGAAATCTCTTTCTCGCTCCACAGCACCATCATCACAATATATTGCGTGTACGTCAGATTCAGCTCTTTCAGCAGCGGCGTATATTTCTTCAGCACCTCGCGAGAAGCCGCATACAGCGGAAAACACAGCTGATTCTCCAGCTTCAAGCAATCGTATTTGTCGTTTTCTTCCATAGTAATCTCGCTCATCGTATATCATTGTTTAACAACGGATTTAAGCACCTTGCAATAGCGTTTTTCCTAATCGCTCACATCGCGGTCGAGTTGCACAATCACTTCGTAATCAGGGAAAATCTCCTTTAAGCGCGCAGAAAACTGCTTCACCACCTCATTCATATCCGCCGCGTCGAACGAAATAACCGCGTCCATCTTGATTTTTTTGTTTTCCGTATCGGCGAAAAGCCCGTGCAACTGCAAAATATCGGGGAACTCTGAAGCAATCTCCTTTGCCTTGTCGCGAATATGTGCCGCCTGCGCATTTGCAGTGTTGACGCTGTAAATTCCCACCGCACTCAAGATGACATTGTGCTTTTTGAACACACAATCCTGTATTTTTCGCGTCATTTCGTCGATTTTTTGCGCATTCCACTCGCTTGGTATCTCAATATGCACGCTTCCGAGCAGCCTGTCAGGTCCGTAATCGTTCAAAACGAGGTCATACGCACCAAAAATCTCCGAATCCAGCTCACAAATCGTGTTTTTCACCTCGTGCGAGAGTTTTGCGTCGATTCTTTCGCCCAAAATCGAGCTAACCGTTTCTGCAATCAGCTCAATTCCGCTCTTTACAATCAAAATCGAAATCAAAACACCCAAATACGCCTCGATTGCGACGTGAAACAGCACAAAAATCATCGCCGCGACAACTGTTGCACTCGAAACAATGCTATCCATCATCGCGTCTTCGCCCGAAGCAACCAGCGACTGCGAATTTACCTTCTTGCCCTGCGCTTTTACATACGCCCCCAGCACGATTTTCACCACAACCGCCGCAATCAACAGCACAATCGATGTCGTTGAATACTCGGGAACAGTCGGCGCGAACACCTTTTTGCCGCTTTCCACCAGCGACGTAACGCCCGCATACAGAATAATCACCGAAATGATAAGCGCAGAAAGGTATTCCGTGCGTCCATTGCCGAACGGGTGCTTTTTTGTGGCAGGTTTGAGCGACAATTTCATTCCAACTATCGTGATAATAGAAGAAAGTGCGTCGCTCAAGTTGTTCAGCGCGTCCAAAATGACCGCAATCGAATGTGAAAACACTCCGACGAACGCTTTTGCAAGAGCTAAAACCACGTTTGCCGCAATTCCGACACAACTCGTGCGAAAAACAACCTTTTCTCGCTCGCTTTCCATCTGCATTTTCACATTCTCCTGCGCTTATTTCACGCTTCTGACATAATTTATCGCAGAAAGTCCCGCAACTCCGCCCTCGTACACCGCTTTACAGACCTGAAGCAAGCCGCCCGACACATTTCCCGCCGCAAAAATGCCCTTTGCGTTCGTTTCCATCTTGTCGTTGACCTTAATCGAGTCTTTTTCCAGCTCAATGCCGAGTTTTTTCGCGAAATCTGCGCCGCCTGCATTGCCCAACGCCACAAAAACGCCCTGAACTTCGAGATTTTCGCCCTCAGAAAAAGCGACTCCTTCTACTTTTTCCTCGCCGACAATCTCCACAACCTTTCGCGTGTCCACAGAAATCTTGTTTGCAACATCGGGGTTTGCTTTTATAAGCTCGTTTATCGTCGCCGCATCGTCCCCGTTCGTCAAAATCGCCACGCTTTCGGCAATGTGCGCCAAGTGAGAAGCCTCCGTGAACGCATAAAGAGCCGAACCGATGACGCACACCTTTTTTTTGCGATAGAAAAACCCGTCGCACGTCGCACAATAGCTCACGCCCTTGCCTTCAAGCTCTTCAATGCGCTTGACAAGTGGTTTCAGCTTCTTGTTTCCCGTCGAAATGATAACGCTTGTCGCCTCATAGACATTGTTTGCAGTCGAAACGTTGTAGCTTTTCTCGCTTGCAAACTCAATTCCCGTTACTTCTTCGTCAAAAACCTCAATTCCGAGGTTCTTCGCCTGCTTTATGCCGTTCGCATACAAATCTTTGCCCGAAATTCCGTCTAGAAAGCCATAGAAATTGTCGATTTTGTGCGCTTTTTCAAGCTGGCTCTCCCCATGAAACAAAATTATCGGGTTCAAATTCGCTCTTTTCACATAAAGTGCAGCACTTACGCCCGCAGGACCTGCTCCAATGATGACAACATCGTACATTGCGACCCCCTAAAACCCGTTTTCCTACAGAAGAGAAGCGATTTTCTCGTCGATTTTCTCTGGTTCAACCGTGCTTTCAAAGCGTTCAACCACATTTCCGCTCTTATCAACGAGGAATTTTGTGAAATTCCACTTGATATTCGCGTTGTTCTTGTAGTCTGGGTCGATTTTCGCCACATACGCGCTCATAAACGCACCTTTCACGCCCGAAAAGCCCGAAAAACCCTTCTGACTCTTCAGATAAGTGTACAAAGGTATCTCGTTTTCGCCGTTTACCTCAATCTTCTTGAAGCGTGGAAACGTCGTATTGTACTTTCCCGTGCAGAATTCGTGGATTTCCTCATCGTTGCCAGGAGCTTGATGACCGAATTGGTCGCAAGGGAAGTCGAGAATCTCCAATCCCTTGTCCTTATACTTCTGATACAGCTCCTCCAAGCCCTTGTACTGCGGAGTAAAGCCACAACCCGTCGCCGTGTTCACGATTAAGAGAACCTTTCCCTTAAAAGAGTCCATCGAAACCTCGTTTCCCTTTCTGTCCAAAACCTTGTAGTCGTAGATAGCCATGTATTTCTCCCTGCAAGTCTTCTGTTTCACTTGCTTTACGACCTTATTCTATTGTATCAAATACAATTTGTCAACATTTTTTTCCTTTTTTTTATAAAAAATTGTGCCGATTTTACCTTCGCATTTCCATTTAAGTGCAATCAGCTATTTTTATTGTGAGAATTTTGAGAAAAAGACTGTATAAAAATGAAATAATATGATAAAGTTTTACTATTGTTAAAGAAACGGAGGCAGAATGATGAAAGAGCTTTCTGAATTGATGGGCTATCGTGCTGGGGTGAAAGTGGTGGACGCGACACTGCGCGACGGCGGCTTGGTGAACGATTTTTTCTTTCCCGAAGGCTTTGCAAAGGCGTTGTACGAAACGAATGTAAAAGCTGGCGTGGACTATATGGAGTTCGGCTACAAGGCTTCTAAAGAGATGTTCGACGTGACAAAGTTCGGTCCGTCAAAATTCTCTGACGACGATTATATCCGCTCTATCGTGGGCGACAACGACACAAATCTCAAAATCGCGGTGATGGCGGACGTTGGTCGCTGTGATTACAAAAAGGACATCGCGGAAAAGGCGAACAGTCCCGTTGATATGATTCGCGTTGCAACGTATTTGCACCAAATGCCAGGCGCAATCGATATGATTGAGGACGCGAAAAAGAAGGGCTACGAAGTTTCTTGCAACATTATGGCGATTTCCAATTCGCAAGAAAGCGATATAAAGGTCGCGCTTGACCTCCTTGGGAAATCGAGTGCAGACGTGATTTACATCGTCGATAGCTATGGCGCACTCTATCCTGAACAAATCGCCCGCATTTCAGACCTGTATTGTGAGTTCGGGGCGAAGTACGGAAAGAAAATCGGTATCCATGCGCACGATAATCAAAAGCTCGCCTTTGCGAATACGGCGGAGGCTGTCGGCGACGGCGTGGATTATCTTGACGCGACGTATATGTCTATGGGACGCGGAGCGGGAAACTGCGCAATGGAACTGCTTTTAGGCTTCTTAAAGAACCCGAAGTTCAATATCTATCCTGTGTTGAAGTTTCTTGAAGAGCACATGCTGCCGTTGAAAAACGCGGGCGTTGTCTGGGGCTACGATATTCAATATCTGCTCACGGGCGTATTGAATCAGCACCCGCGCACCGCAATTCAGTTTACAAAAGACAAACGAAGCGATTTCGCCGAATTCTACACCGAAGTTACTTCGCAATAAATAAAAACGGTGCTACCAAAAATTCTCGGCGGCACCGTTTACTCATTTTGGCTGTGCACGTCTTAGATTACGGACGGCAACAGCCATTTTTTTAAGGAACATTTACGCACGCGCATACAAATCATCGAGCAAAAATTTCTTTTGTTCATCATCATTCGGATTTTCGCGTTTCAAAATGATAACCGTCAAATCGTCGTCCTGCGGTGTGCCAGCAACAAATTCGTCCATATTTTTTACCAGCGCATCAAGTAATTCCGCAGACGGTTTATCGTGATATTCCGCGATAATTTTTTTTACGCGCTCTTTGCCGTACAATTCCCGATTGCTGTTCATCGCCTCGGTTAAGCCGTCGGTAAAACACACCAAAATATCGTCCTCGCTCATCATAAAATTGATTTGCGGAAACGACACATCAATGCCTTTAATGCCGATTGCGCCGTACTGAAGTTGTTCTTCGTCGTGCACCAGTTCTTTGATTTCGCCCGTTGCATCACAAAACAAAATCGGGTTCGGGTGCCCCGCGTTCGCCATTTCCACAATGCAATCCCCGCTCGTTGCAAAATTGTTGAAATGAAACAAAAGCCCAGTCAGATAATTTTCTATATCGCCCTTTGCTTCGATAATCTCGCGATTTATGCGAAAAAGTGCCGTAGAAACGGAATCCGAACTATAGGCGCTTCGGGTAAAAGCACGGAAAATGATATTTTTGGAAAGCATAGTGATGAGGCTCGCCGCAATGCCGTGCCCCGAGACATCAAAAAGCGCCAGTCCATTCAGATTTTCGCCGTAACTGTAATAATCGTAGAGGTCGCCCGAAACTTTGGCGCACGGACGATAGCAAATCGCAATGTCCCAGCCCTTGAATTTGCTTTTGGGATATGGAAAAAATTTTTGCTGAACGATAGAAGCCATTTCCAAATCGATTTTTCCACGCGCTATTTCGTTTTCGAGAGACTGCGTTTTCACTTCCACTTCTTTTTCCAGTTCGGCGGTCAAATGCGCATTTTGCCGAGAAAGACGACTGTATTTTGTGGTCAAAACAAAAATAAAAACGGTCAGCGATACTTGTAGCCCAAAAAGCGCAAAATACGGATAATCCGTGTTTTTAAGGACATTCCGCACAAAAAGGTCAAGCACAATCGAAACCAAAACAGGAGCAAAGCCCGTAATCAAAAAAATAGCGGATTTTCGGCGGATTTTATCAAAAAGAGCGCGAAAAAATTCCCACAGCGCAAATCCTAAATCCGCAATGGTGATAATAAGCATAAGCGGACAAATAGCCATCAAAGCATTGTACGACGGCGCAAAAATCGTGGGCAAAACCGAGCTAGACAGCAAAGCATAACGCGCAATGTTCCGCTGTTTGTTCGGCTTAACCGCAAGGCAGTCCAAAATAAACGAAGTGATAAACCACATCATTCCGTAAAATGAACAGCACAGCGCGATTTTGATAAACAGCAAATACGGCACGCCCCACGAATTGTACCACGGCACTTCAGGAGCGTAAAACGTGGATAAAAAAATCATGGTAAAAAGCGAAATGAGCGCAAACGGAAGATAATTTTTGTCTTCGCGGTGAGAAAAATACAGCAAAAAATATAAGCAAAACGAAACCAACATTCCGCCCACAAAAAGCATATACACTTTTGCATGATTAAACGTGATAGATTCACTGATTTTAAATGCCTCGTCCCATTTTGCAATAAAAACTTGGTCGGACAACGACGATTTTCCGTGTGCCCACACTTTTATGAGAATGGTATTTTTTCCGCTTTGGTTCAACAGAGCGCGGCTGAACGGATAAAAATGCGACACAAACAGCGCACTGCGCTCATAGGGCGGAAACTCGCCGTAACTCCCCGCATACGCCCCGTTTATCCAGACTTTTGACGCAAATCGAAGATAGCCTATGACCAATGCCACATCGCAATCGCGAAGTTCCTCGGGGATTTCAAAATCGCATTTCAGCCACAGATATGCGCCTTTTTTGCCCACAATGCGCATTAAATTGCACGGTTTCAAGTCGGTTAAATGCTTAAAATCGGCGCTTGCAATTTCTGCGTCCAAAACGGAACTGTCCGCATCGCACTCCAAATACCAAAAATCATTTTTGAGGTCGATTTGAGAGCCGTAGACGTTGCCGTACGATGTACAAGAAAAAAGCAAAGGCAAAATCGCAAGGAAAAATGCTATAAAAAAAAGGCGGCGAAAATCCATAGGTCTTATTATTGCAAATTTTTGTCGTAATTTCTACAGTCCGCGCGCTTCTTTTAAAAGCTGGGAATACGATTTTTCTTCAACAGCATCACGCGAAACGCCAAGAGAATCCAAAAGAGAAAGCAAAGCCTGCCGTGCCTTTTCGCAAACGTTTTTTTCTGCCGACTGTTCCAAAAGAATTTCCAATTCAATAAAAAAGCCCACATCTTTTACTTCGCACAATTCTGCTGTCACCGCAAATTCGCCCGAACGGCATTTCCACGCATCAACAATTTTTTCTTTTTGCACATACAGCGCAATTTTTTCCGACTCAAAAAAGGATTCAAGAATATTTTTTGCATTTTCAGAGATTTCGCTCTCTTTTTCTTCGTTTTTTTCAGATGCAACACCGTTTTCATCAACAAACACGGATTTTTTCTTAAAAGTCAAAAAAATGCGTTTTCCCTTAGGACCATCTTCCTCACGAAAACGCAGCGGATAGCCGTCAGAAGAATGTTTTCGATAATAAGAATCACAACGCACAAAATGTCCAACAAAGTCGCCGCGCACGTTCAATACAGATTGTAGCAAAGGTACATCAAAAATCCGCGCTTTTAATTCAATTTCAGTCATTTTAAAAATAATACACCTAAAACAAGGATAACTCAAGAATTTTTTATTTTTATATGGACGGCAAAAAAAATGCAATGTATACTATAAGATATGGGTAGACAAGAAAACGTAGAAATTTTCGACGACACTATGGCTTATTGCAGTTCCGACGAAGATTTGAAAGCAAATATTTCAAAATCAACGTTAGGGCAGCTCTTAATTTTGGAAAACGACATTATCCCGCATTTTAAGGCTCAATACAAAGAAAATGCCGATGTCATCGTTTCAGATAAACGTACTTTTCAAGCGGCAGAAAGCTATGCGTATGCAGGGAAGAAAGTCTGTGTGCTCAATTTTGCTTCGGCAACGAACCCCGGCGGTGGCGTTTTGAATGGAGCTGGAGCGCAGGAGGAATGTCTTTGCCGCTGCTCCACGCTGTATTTTAATCTGACCAAACGTATATTATACACCGATTTTTATATTCCGCACCGAAATTTGCAAAATCCGCTCCACAACAACGACATCATTTATTCGCCCGACGTTACGGTTTTTAAGAGCGACACCGAAAGCCCTGCCCTCTTGGACAAAAAAGATTGGTTTTCGGTCAACGTGATTTCTTGCGCCGCGCCTAATCTGCGTTTTATGCCACAGGGAACAATCAGCAACGAAGAAATCTACACGATTCAGCTCGAACGATTCAGTCGGATTTTGTCTGTTGCTGCCGCGCAAAAAAACGAGGTTGTTATTCTGGGGGCATTTGGGTGTGGCGCATTCAAAAACGATGCCTCTGTCGTAGCAGAAGCGGCAAAAAATTCCGTGCGTGAATTTTTGAAATATTTTGAGACGATTGAATTTGCGATTTATTGCAAAGAAACAGATAAAACCAATTTCACCGTTTTCCGCGACGCGCTCAAAGATTTGTAAACGCAAAAACGTCTTTTGGGATATTTCCAAAAGGCGTTTTTTAATAGGACAAAAATAAAATGATTTTTCAGGGAATTGTATTGGCATTATTTTATTGTTTCATTTTTATTTTGCCTATTATCAGCGTTATTTTTTGTTTTATTGGATTAAAAAACAGAATATCAAAGAAAATTAATAAAAAATATTATTGCTTTTTTTTCGATTTTATTCTGGTTATTTATTCTTTTTTTTCCGATTTATACCGTTTTTTCACTCACATATTCAAAATCCGATTCTTTAATGCACTATTTTGAAAAGAATTTTGACTATTTTGAAGATTATAGTTATGGTCATATACCTTACAATAATGAATATTGGTGTCGTCTCGGCGAAAAACGAGTACCCAATGAATCATACCGCGGTTATATGATATTTGAGTTAGAATACAGGACAGGCACGCTTTTTACGGCTTATCCAAACAAAAAATTCCGCAATATTATTGTGTATTCTGAAAATGATATAAGCAAGAATAATCCGAGATGTAACAAGCGGTTAAAAAAATAGATTTTGGAAGTTATAAATTTTTCTTGAAAAATCACACAATAAGAAACTAAGTTACATATAATGCAATTAGCGAGCGGCGCACCAACTTGTACACCGCTCGTTTTTTTTACTCTTCGTCCTCTCCTGTTACGAGCTTTTTCTGTGTGCCATCAAGGTTGAGCGTAAATGGAAAATTCGCGGTCAGCACTTCGACTTTGTTGTGAACGTGAGTCGAACGGCTTGTCATCGAGCAGTGCATACTGATTTCTGCTGTATGCCAGCCCTTTCGCGCAATATGCTCATTCAAACTCGCATTGCGATAGGAACTGAGCAGAAACTGCCCTTTAATGTTGTCAAGCAAGTCAAGCAACGACGTGGTGGCGTTCTGCGTCTGCTGGCTGTAAAGTGCGGCACTCATGCCTGCATAGCCGGGCTTGCCTTGGAGTGCGCCGTTCACGCCGCTAATATCCTCAAAAAATTTCAACTGCAAGTTCAGCATTTCATGCACGCCGATGTTGGTGCTGTTGTTGGCGACCTGCTGCGGTATCGCGCCGGTCTTGCTCGGGGTATAGACAACCACGCCGTTGAACTTGGCCCACGTGTCGGCAAACTCCTCGGGTGTGGTGCCTCGTGGGATGCACTCGTCGGGGATGAGCAGAACGCCCTTGGCACTGGCACGGATAACCCAGTCGTTAAGGGTGATGAGACGGTTGGTATAACGTTGCTGGTCTATCACGTCCGAAACAAACGAGTGTATCTCGCCGTCGATGAACGGGTACGCCTTGATGACGTAGGGATGGCTCTTGTGGGCATAGGGGGTCTCGCCCTCGGCCAAGATGTCACCGAACGGGGTAAGATAATAGTAGTACCAATAGCTGTCCA
>CALBGU010000012.1 GCA_937893155.1 uncultured Treponema sp.
TAATAGAAAAAGAGTTGTGCACATATTGGCAGATTGAAATAGAACGCTGCTGACCATCAAGCACTTCAAAATCAGTATCAGAATTCTTGACCCAATAAAAAACATTCAAGGGAAAATCCCTCAGAATACTGTCAATTACCAAGTTTCTTTTTTCATTGTCATACACAAATTCTCGCTGATACTTTGGGCGAATATTCAGTTTCCCACCATAACCAACAACGCCATTTGTTTCTTTATCTTCTAAATAGCTGTCTGCTAGTTCTTTGACTGTAATTTCCTGATAATTTATTTTCATAAACATCTCTCCTTGAATTTTCGTCTTATCGTAATTCGTGCGTATGTTATTTTACCGTTTATTTTTCCTTCTGCATTTTTTATCATTCCAGCTATCGATGTTGATGACGGATACAAACTCGGCGATAAATATTCTTTCCGTTCAAAATCGGTCGAATCACATCGTCGTGAGTTTCCGTCTGACAAGAATTCTGAAATACGGCGTGATGAGCCGCTTGTCGGCTCGCCGCTGTCGGCTCGCCGCTGTCGGCTATAATTTTGCTCGCATCGCTCGCAAAATTATTTTCAGTAAAAGAATAAACTAAATCTTTCCCGTCATTGCCTTTTCTAAAAGCAACAATTTCAAATTGGTCAGGATTATATTTATCCAAAAAAGTAATAGGAACGCCCATAACACCATCGTAATCTTTGGGAATTTCCATAACTTTATCAACATTGATTGCATCGTAATTATCATACTTCGGATATTTTTCAGGCGTGTACGTTGCGTATAAAACTAAATCTTCGTGGCGTTTTGTAATATCCAAATTCGTATACCAACAAATATTCCCCAAACTTCGCCACTTTTGTCCGTTTTCGTCAATCCAAAATCTTGTTGCTCGTGGCGCATAATAGTCTGGAACTTTAAAAGCCATATCCCCCGCCTTATAACCAAGCCACATTTTATTTTGTGCGATAAGAGGGAAAATTTCTTTATAAGTAATTGCGTTTTGTGAACCAATTATAGCAAACTTCTTTTCGTATTTCATAAGTTGCGCTACATATTCGCGAAAAAGTGAAAATGGAGGATTTGTAATAACAATATCTGCCTGTTTCAAAATTTCGATACATTCCGAACTTCTAAAATCGCCATCTCCTTTTAACTCTTTTATTTCCAGTTCGTCATCAGTCGGAATATGGTCTTTTTCGCTTCCAGTGTATTCCACATACACGGCTTTTTCTGAATCATTTTTGCTAAACAAATCGAAATCTTGATTTTTATAGCAGACAGAAATTAACTTTTTAAGCCCGAAAAAATTAAAGTTCAACGCGAAGTATTTGAAAAAGTTGGAAACACGAGGGTCATCGCAATTACAAAGAATTACTTTATCTTTGAAATGTTGTTTATAATAAAACAATTCTTTTTCAATTTCTGATAATTCAGTATAAAATTCATCTTCTTTCTTTTCTTTTGCAGAATGTAAATTGCCGTTCTTCATACTGTAATTATAGCATAAACAAAGAGGCTTTGTCATTGTACAAAGTCAGCCATACGCATAAAAAAGCGCAGTATGTGCCAGAAACGGACGTACCGCGCTTTTTGCTTTCCTCCTTATTTTCCAGAGGCGAGGCGCTGCGTAACCTTGAGGTTCGTCGCGTCAACCTCGGCGGCGATTTTCCGCGCAAGCTCCGCGTATCCCTCATCGCCGTACTTCGCCGCGATATTCAAATACGGAATAATATCGTCGTTGATAAGCGAAAACAGCTTTTTGCGCAGCGTCGTCGCATTATCGCCCGCGCCCGCCTTGCTCTCAACCAAGCGCGCTTCCTCCGCTCTAAACGCCGCCTGCGCCGCGCTCACCTTTGCAATCAAATCCGCCACGCCGTCCAATGCCTTTATCGAAGACACGAACTCATCTTTTGCAAGGTCTTCGAGCAAGCTCATCGTTTCGGTCGATTGCTTGTTCAAGCTCTGCCGCGTCAGCCCGCGATATTTGTCGAGCACTGTCAGCAGCTGCACCGCCGCCGATTTTTTCTCTGCAAGCGGAAAGCGCGCATAGCCGTCCACAACCGCATACAGCGAAACCGTCGCCTCATCGCGCGCCTTGTCCGCCTCGTCTAAGCCCGAAACGATTTTCTGCCGCTTAAACGCCGTCAAAAGCGCATCGCCCGATTCCTTTTCCCTGCTCATCATCGGCTTTAGAATCACATCGCCCGCCGCCGCGCTCGCCGCATACCAGCTGTACAATTTCGGCGCAAAATCCGCCAACTCCGCATTTTGCAAATGGAAATGAAGTTTACTGATTGTTGTTGTAGTCATTTAATACTCCTTCGTACAATAATAAAACTTTTTTCACGCTTTCTCAACTCTTTTCGTGTTATCTCGACAGCTCAAAACAAAGTGCGGCAGGCTTTCGTGCTGTCTCGACGGCTCAAAACAAAGTGCGGCGGGCTTTCGTGCTATCTCGACGGCTCAAAACAAAGTGCGGCGGGCTTTCGTGCTATCTCGACGGCTCAA
>CALBGU010000013.1 GCA_937893155.1 uncultured Treponema sp.
GGCGAATGGATATTCCACAAATCAATTGACCTTATAAGGGCAGATATTGAACCAAAATACAGGGAAGGTGTACTCCAAAAAGTTGCCTTTACAGTATTTGATATTGCAAAAAAAGATAAAAATACAAAAATTGTATCTTTTTCAAGAATCTCAAAGTACTTCTCTGCTTCCTCTGAATTACAATCTGTCATACACTCCCGACGCTTGAAAAAAGCGTTCATTGAATAATTTGCAGAACCGCAAAACGCAAGAACAGGCTTATTTCTTTTAAACCAGATATAAACTTTTGAATGAATATCCAAGCCATTTATTTTATATCTGCAAATAAACTTCGGCATTTGCTTATTGCTACTTATTCTTGAAATCAGATTGTTTATTCTGTCGTGTTTTTTCTCTGTAATTCCAGCTCCGCCAGTCATACCCAAAATCATATCAACAGAAAACTTATTGTTCTTGCCTAAATCAGACAAATTGATAAGATGTCGATAAATGCACTCTGTATCAGTAAAGCCTGTTATGATTTTAAGCGATGTACAGCCAAGCTCTTTAACAGGGTTCAACAGAATTTTATTCTCCAAATCTTCTGTATACATACCTACTCCTCGATGTTTGCTTCCATTGATTCATACGGGATTCTTGCAAATGTCTTCAAAATTGCCTCAAAAATAACTTTCGCACCACTGCATGGTACTGCCATTCCGATTTGTTTTCTTACAGATTCTTTGTTGCCAACAAAAACATAATCGTCTGGGAATGTTTGAAGCCGTGCGCGTTCTCTATTCGTCAACGCTCTTGGCTCTTCCCAATGATAAACGTGCGTTCCTCCACCGCCAGAACCTGTAATAGTATACGACGGCAACGAAGGGTCAAGCCTTTTGTAAATTTGGCTCATTTTTGCTCCGCGAACATTCAATTTTAAGTGCTCGGGCAGATTCGCATTAAATGCGTTTTGTCCGGGCAAAATATGCTTTAGCCGCTCAACAACTAATTTTGACTGCGCCGTTTTTTCATTATTTGCGGCATTAACTGGTATCGGAGGATTTTCAATAGCGTTTTTACAAGAAATATCTACATTTTGATATATCTTTGTAGACGGAATTTTGAATTCATACGGCAAATCATTTCTTATTCCAACGATGATAACCCTATGACGTGCTTGCGGAACTCCATACTGCTCAAACTTATATAAATTCGGATAAATCTTGTAGCCTGCACTTTTCATTGCATCAAATATCGTTTGAATTGCTTTTCCGCCGTTTGCACTTTGCAATCCGCCAACATTTTCCGCTAAAAACCATTGAGGCTGTTTATCCTGCAAAACTTTTATGCCGTAAGAATACAGACCGCCAAATTTACCGTCAAAACCTTTCTGCTCGCCGACAATGCTAAAATCATTACACGGAAAACCGAACGCAAATGCGTCTATATCGCCGAGATTATAAAGCCTATTAAAGTCCAATTCGCGAATATCACCGCAAATAACTGAATTAGGTCTTTGCGGACAAATATTTCTTGTATATGTTCCGCATGTATTTTCATCATAATCGTTTGCCCACTGATGAGCAATCTTCCAATCTGGTAAGCCAATATCTGCGCTAACCGCACCTTTTGCCAATCCTCCCGGACCACAAAACAATTCACCAAGTCTAAAAATCATTTTCTTTCCTGCATTATAATATGACACGCTTATCATACACAATTTTAACTTATTTTTCTATATATTCCTTGTATATTTCTGCATATCTGCCAAAAAAGCACAGCCTCCTTTTGCAATAACAGCGATTTATTTTTCTCGTTTCTTGACACACCCGCGCATTTCGTGATACCGTTTTCCTCGAACGAGCAGCCGTGCGGCATAAGTCCAGTTACTTATGTTGCGCGGCTTTTTTTTATCTCGCTTCTTTTTATTCGGAGGAAAAAATGAAAGAAGATACCCTGTTAGGCACGATGAACGTGAGTAAATTGCTCTTAAAAACGGGCATACCAATGATACTTTCTATGGCATTGCAAGCCGTCTACAACATCGTCGATAGCGCATTCGTGTCGAATATGACAGAGGGCGGCGAACAAGCATTATGCGCGCTCACCCTCGCATTTCCTGTGCAAATCCTGATGGTCGCGCTCGGCATCGGTACGGGGGTCGGCGTAAACGTCTTTGTATCCCGCACGCTCGGCAGCGGCGACAAGGCAAAAGCCGCGCATATCGCAGGAAACGGCATAGTTCTCGCGCTCATTATTTACGCCGCTTTTTTGCTCTTCGCGCTTTTCGGCGTAAATGCGTATGTTCGCTCTCTCACCGCCGACGCGACCACCGCGCAAATGACCGCCGATTATCTTCATATCTGCTGTGCATACTCGGCAGGCATTGTTTTTTTCTCGATTTTTGAAAAACTACTGCAATCTACAGGATTATCGCTCTATTCGACCATCGCGCAAGTGTCTGGCGCACTCACAAACATCGTCCTTGACCCCGTGATGATTTACGGATTGTTAGGATTTCCCGCGCTCGGCGTAAAAGGAGCAGCATACGCCACCGTTATCGGTCAATTCGTGTCGCTTGCCGTCGCACTCGCCCTGCATTGCACCAAAAACCGAGCCATTCGCCTCACGCTCTCGTCTTTCTCCCCGTCCGCCGCGATAATCCGCGCCATATACGCAATCGGCTTCCCAGCAATCGTCGCGCAAGCCCTAATGTCCGTGATGACCTACGGCTTAAACGTGATTTTCGCCCAACTCGGCAGCGAACTTGTAACCGCGTATGGATTGTATTACAAAATCCAGCAATTCATTTTGTTTATGGCGTTCGGCTTGAGAGATGCGATTATGCCCGTCGTCGCGTTCAACTTCGGCAAAAAAGATTTTGCGCGCGTCAATGACGGCATAAAATACGGATTGTTATACACGCTGTTCTTGATGTTCTGCGGCTTATTGCTCCTCGAAATCTTCGCCGAACCGTTTGCGTCGCTCTTTTCGCTGTCCAAAAGCACCGAATCGCTCTGCGTGCTTGCTATGCGCATTGTGTCAATCAGCTTTTTGTTCGCAGGGGCAAACATCGCGCTGCAAGGCGTATTTCAAGCACTCGGGAACGGCGGCGCGTCGCTCATCATATCGCTTCTCAGGCAGCTCGCCGTCGTGCTTCCTGCCGCATACGCGCTATCGCTCATCGCCAAAGCCACAGGCAACACCGCCACGGTCTTTTTCGCGTTCCTCATCGCCGAAAGCATTTCGCTCGCCGCCGCATTTCCGCTCCTCCACCGCACAGGCTTGCATATCCGCCGCGTCTTTAATCTCACAATCAAAAAAGCCGCGTAACCTCACCCCCAGCCCCTCTCCTAAAAAGAGAGGGGAGCATATATCGCCGAGAAAACCTTCCCTCGCCTCAATATATCTTTATTCGCCGAGAAAAAAATCTCCCCTCGCCTGCTAGGAGAGGGGGTCAGTGGGTGAGGTTCATTCCCGATGTCAATCGACAAGCATTTCTCGGATAATTCGTTTCACTTCAAAAATCTCCTCCTGCGAAATCTTCCCAATTCGTTTCACAAGACGTACTTTGTCAACCGTTCGTATTTGGTCAAGCACAATCCACGCCGTTTTTCCCGCAAACATCATTTCAATTCGCGTCGGATATGCGTGAGACTTCGTCGTCATCGGCGCAATCATTACCGTATCGATGTTGTGATTCATCTCATCAGGTGAAATCACAAGGCACGGGCGCGTTTTCTGTATCTCATGTCCAACTGTCGGGTCAAGATTCACCAAATACACATTGTATTGATTCACCATTCCCATTCAAACGCCTCCGAACACGGCATATCATCAAGCGTATCGTCCTTGTTTTCGTGCATACTGCAGAACGCTTCCGCCCACCCTGCACGCGCCTTTTTCTTTTCACCCGTCAACAAAATGCCGCCGTCCGTAATCTCCATATCGACACTCTCTTTTGTCAAAAAACGCTCAAAAACAAACTTAGGAAGCGTAATTCCATACCCGTTCCCCGTCGCCGACACCGAAACCATCATCTTTTTCCTCCTTATTATACCGCCCCGTTTTCTTCAGTCGCAGGATTTTCCTGTACTTGCTCCGTCGGCGCAGATTCGGCAGGCAAACCGCGCGCGCGCCGCTGGATTGAATCATTCATCTTCGTGATTTCCGCCTCCGCTTTCGCCGCAAAATCGCCGTACACCGCACTATTCGACATCGCCATTGCCGTCAGATACGGAACGAACTTGTCATTTATCAAACTCAACATCGGCTTTTTCAGAGAAGTCGCACTTTCTGCGCGCGCGGTATTCGCCGCCGTCAGCTCATCGCTCGCCGCATTAAATTCGTCCTGAGCAGAACGAAGCGACGCCACATATTCCGCCACGCCCTCCAGCTCCGCAATCGCCGACGCCATATCCTCCGCGCTCATATCCTTCAAGAAACTTTCAATAAGAGAACTTTCTGACGCATAGCTTTCGCTCGTAATTCCCTTGTATTTCGCCGCGATAGCCGCAACCTTTTGCGCCGCCGCTTTCTTCGTCGCCAGCGGAATCGCCTGATAGCCAGCAATCAGCGCAAACAACAACTTGATAATCTCATCGCGCTTGTTATCCAGAGCCTCCAATTTTGATGTCGCCTTGCTGCTCTTAATCGAAGTCGTCATTCTCACGGAAAAATCTTCCGCCTCGCTCATTACGCCGTGCAAATACACATCGTTCGACAGCTCCTCATACAACTTGTACAAACGAATCAACACCGCAACCAGCGTATCCAATTCCGTAACCCGAATATTCACTCGAATTCTTTTCAAAACGTCCCTCCGTTGTTATATAGTAAAAATATTTCTTTCTATCAAGGAACTTCAATCCCTTGATACATTTTTCCTCTTCTTGACAAGGGGCTTAAGCCCCTTGATACAATATCATTCAATTACTCTCTAAACAAATCCCCTTGATACACAGTATATCTTCTTTCTTTTCCATTTACAAGTCCAATTATATAATATATCTTTCTTCTTTTTCTCAAAAGCACCGACATACACCGCGTATTTTCGCTCTTTGCACCTATTCCGTGCAGATACACAGTATATCTTCAATCCCGATTTCAGAATTACCGACATACATCGTGTATGTTGCCACACCGAATGATTTTCGCGGTGATACAAAATATATTTCGCTCACTCATTCTCTATTCTCTTTCCAACCAAGCAATCCTTTTGCGTCGCTGGAGAAAACGAGCGCAACTTTGTGCATTTTCTTTCCGCTCACCACAAAGCGCGAAGCATATCCGTTGTCGTCAATCTGCGCCAACGCCTCAGCTGCCACGTCGTCAAAAGCGCGGTTTCTGTCCATTTTCAGCTCGAAGATATACACGTTATCATTCGCACTTACCACCACGTCGCTCCGTCCCGCCACGCTTTGCAACTCAGAAACAACGCGGTAGCCCGATAATCGAAAGAGCAAATGCGTAACCGATTCATAGTAGTTTTCGCACATTTCCTTTTTTACCACCGTCGGCAAATCGGCGATAGCGGCTTGGATAAACGAAAGCACTTTATCGGTTTCTCCTGCTCTAAGCGCGGCACACATATTTTCTATTGCAAGACCAAGGTCATCATCAACGACATTCACGAACTTTTTTAGCACGACCGTCAAAAATCCCTCCTCAATCTCTCTGTTCGGGAAATCAAGGGTATACAAACGAGATGTTTTTTCAAAGTCCTTTATCGTCAGATAGCCGCTTTGATAGATAACAGGGAGCATATTTTTGCTGTCGGGGTCATAATTTTTGAACTGGTCTTCTTTCGCCTTGCGTCCGTTGATGACGTTCACAAGCGACAGCGGCTGATTCTGGAGCGTCTTCACCAAAAATGACGGCGTGCCGCTTTCAAACCAGTATGAGCCGAAATCAGTTGAGTAAAAGCATTTCAACAAGCAAAATGGATTGTAAACGCCCTCAACATTGTGGGTAAAATGATAGCCGTCGTACATTTCGGCAAGTTTTTTCTTTGTTTCATCAATAGAAAGCTCTTGTTCGTCGGCAAGGGCGGCGATTTCAGCCGAAAAATACTCGTTCAACTCCGTTTCTGAAATGCCGCAGAGCGAGGAATAGCGTTTTACAAGGCTGATGTCGTTGAGTTGATTGAGTCCGCTGAAAATATTGATGTGGCTGACTTTCGTGATACCCGTGATGAACAAAAATCGGATATAACGGTCAAAATCTTTGAGCGGGCTGTAAAAATTGCGCAGAATTTCGCGGTTCTGCTCTTCGTATTCGCTATAAAGCGCGTCTAAAATGGGTTTGTCGTACTCGTCGATGAGAATGACAACTTGTTTTCCCGTTTTTTTGTGCAGTTCTGAAATCAAATTGCCCAATTGAATAGCAAGATTTTCGGACGTTTTTTGAATATCATATTGTTCTTCGTTCAACTTGAGTATAAAATCAAGCATTGAGGTAAATTGTTCGCTCGATTCATACGAACCCATACCAAAACTGATTTTGATAACGGGGAACTGCGTCCAATCGTGCTCGAGTTGTTCCATTGCAAGCCCAGAAAACAGCTCTTTCTTGCCGAGAAAATATGCTTCAAAGGTGGAAAGCAGCAGACTTTTTCCGAATCGGCGCGGTCGGCTCAAGAAATAGGGCGTACTTGATTGAGAAAGCTCGTAAATGAGCGGCGTTTTGTCAACGTAGAGATAATTTCCGTTGCGTAGTTTTTCAAAATCCTGAATGCCAATCGGCAAAAATCGTGTGTTCATAGCCTTATTGTATCACATCGTGCGCAATTCGTCTATGCGGCTTTTCGGCAAACACTCAGGCAGCGGGATACACGACGAAATCAGTAGCAGTCCCAGTTATACAGCACGTTAGAAAAATTGCGTGCGCGTAAATCGTCGCGGCTGATAAAGAAATTCGCGATACCCGCGTCGCCCCAGAGAATTTCGTTGCCCGATATTCTGCCGTTTCCGTCCGTAGAAAATTGGCTGTCCATTTGGAACAACAACATATCGCCCTTTCTCCTCACGTCGTTCTGCGTAAAGTTGGGATAGCCTCCGATTTGGTGCGCCACGCCGTTATCATCGAAAAACGCGTTGAACGAGTCTTCGTCAAAGAGGTCATACGCGCTTTTTTCACAAGTCGCAAAGCCGAGAGCCTCTGCTGCGTGTTTTACGGCGTTCTCAAAGTCGTCGCAATTCGGGTGAATGAATGTCGTTGTTTTCTCAAAGGCGAGCGCGAACTCTTTTTGGAGCGGAAGCGGGAATTCGCCCGTTTCTTCGTCAACTTCCGCCGCGCTTTTTACGCCGATGTCGTGCAATTCCGCCGCGCTCATCGCAACGCTCGCTGTGAGTACGTCGCGCCAGACAATGCGCCAATCTTTTTGCTCCGCGTTGAAGTCGCAGCCCCACATATTATCTGCGCGCACAAAGATTTGCAAGAGTCCCCGCGCGGGATAATCGCTTATCGGCGGCACTTCTGAAAAATTGATTTGCGCCAAAAGATAGAGCGGCTTCCCGTCTTCTCCTGTGGGGAAATCTTCGCCGCGCGTCCAATACGGCAAGCCGCCGAAGCGAGAGCCAATGGCTCTTTTTTCAAACGTGCTTTCGTCGTCTGCAATCGGAGTTGCTTTTATGCGCACTGTTTCTTTTGCAGTCATTTCTTTGAGTTTTTTCATAATCGCAGAGGCTTGTTCTGCGGTATAAAAGCTCTTTTCGTCGTCTTCGTCTGTTTGCTTTTGCATTTTCTGTGTGTCCTCCGCTTTGTTTTGGGATTTGGTTTCTGTTTGGTTTGTATGCGCGCCGCTGTTTGTTTTGGCGTTCTCTTCGTTTTTGATATAACTCCACGCCGCCACTGCCGCCGCGACAAGCACGATGATATTCGCCGTGAGCGCAAAAGCCGCAATTCCTATGAAAAGTATCGCCGCCGCTATGAGTATTTTTTTCATCTTTTTTCTCCGTCTTTGTTTTCTTCTATAAATATACCGCAGTGTTTTGAAAAAAATATACCGCTATGCAGACACAAAAAGGCGCGGTTCGGTTTCGATGAGGATTTGCACCAGCACTTTGTAATCAAGATATTGTATGCCGTATTCTCCACGCTCGATTCGTTCGGCAAGGGTGCTGTGATAATAGGTATCCATTGCAGAAAGCAAGTCGATTTTTTTACATTCGGCAAGATACGCAATAATTTTTTCTTCCAGCCGCTCTTTGTATGCCTTTTCTAACACGTCGCCGTCCACTTTACACCTCTTCACACGCGCTGAACGATAATAATTGCTCTATAGCTTTTTGTGATATGAATGCGATTTGGTCGTAATTCGGGTAAGCGCGGATTTCTTTTATTGCCCGCTCTTTGTCCCAGATTCCGCTACGATACATATCAACCACGCGAAACACTTTGTCATTCGCAACTTTGCCGATTATGACATCAAATTTTTCGTAATCAGTGCCGCCGTCCCTGCACGCACAGACAAAATCAATCCATTCAGACACATTTTCGCCGAAATTTTTACACACAAGCGCGCCGAAGTCTTCGCACATTTCATATATGTTGACGACTGCCTTTTTTGCGCCTGTTATCACGCTTTTTCGTTTTGCCCAGATTTCTGCTTGCTCCTTGTTTGTCGTAACATAAAAGCCTTTGCCGAAATCGAGCGGACGATAGGAATGAATGACATCGGGATTTTTTATCAATTCGGTTGAGCCGTGATATACTTTCATACGCTCACTCCCCGCGCGGAAAGGAATTCTTCTATATCGCTGACGACGAACGCCGTTCCTTGCGTGTGCAAAATATCGTAATAGGGAACGAGGAGCTGACTAATACAGCCAGAGTGTGTAAGCGTTTTATACACCTGTGCAGGCATTTGAGACCATTTGTCCGCGCACGCGTGAAGCATATACACGACGAATTCAAATATGTTTTGGGTCATAGCGCACCTCCGATTTCTTCTATATAGTATGTATGATTGTCGAAGGTGTTGCAAGTGGCACGAAAATAAAAATATCGCTTTTCCGTGCCGTTTGTTTACCGCGTAACAAGGATTCCTGTGCGGTCGGCGGGGGTTATTGTGATGGTTGCGCCTGCGTTGAACTCGATTGCGTCTTGCTCGATGCCGTCGGAGAATAAAACGCCGTTCTCGCTCATCGAGGAGGTCAAGCGCAAGGTTTCGCCCGAGGCTACTTCGCCATAGACGAGCGTCGCTTTGGTGTAGCGGCTCGGGTATGGTTCGCGAACCTGAAAGGTCAGTTTTTTTTCGCCCCAGTCCGCTTTTTTCTCCCTCACTTCGCCTAAACCGAACGAGCGCGCCATTGCCGAGAACTGCGCCATCACGCTTTTGTGCCAGCCCGTCATACCGAACGGCGTGGATACGATAACGCCCGACGATGACTGCGCTTCGATTTCGCCGCGATAATGGAGCGAATAGCGCGCGCTCGTGTGGTTTTTCACGCCTGCGAAAAAATCGTTGACTGCGTAGAGCACTTGTCCGTCGGTGCTTTGCGCTTTTCCCATTGCGATTTCTTTTGCCGAGAACGTGCCTTTGATAACGTTTTGCACCGCAAGAGCCGCGTCGTGCGTTTCAAACGGCAACAGCACTCCGTCAAATCTCGCGGGGTCGGGATTTACGCCGATGAGCGCCTGCGTGGTCAGATACTTCATCGCGTTCGCCACTAAACCGTCCTGTCCGAGCGCAATCACGATGTCATTTTCGCCAAAAATCATATTCGGCACATATTCCCGCTCGATTTCCTGCACGCGCGCAAGCGGTCGGACGGCGGCGCGCACGGTTTCAAGGGCGTTTTGATATGCCGCGTGCTCCGCTTCGTAATCGGAGAAATCTGCGCCGAGGTGTTCGATGTAAAAGCGCGCCTGTTCCACGGTGTTGTATCGTTTTTTGAGTTCTTCGTATCGCGTGCGCCGCTTTATCAGCACGACTTTGTGCATACCGCGGTCAGTCATTGCGTTTTAATCCCGCCGCGATGGTGTCGAGCATATCGGGGGTAAAGTTGAGCGTGCCGATTTTGCCCGCGTTCTCGCCGATTTTCATAAATGCCCGCGCCATTAAGTTGCTCGGGTCGGTGTCTGCGAGTGCACACGCTTCGATGAGTTTTTCGTTCAGGCCGTTATACGCCGCCACCATCTTCTCGGTCGCGTAGGCTTTTGCATCTGCTTTGATTCGTTCGCTCGCCGCAGAGAGTTCGCTGAGTTCTTTGTTTTTCTTTTCGATTTCGATTTTGCTTTGTATCGATGTTTCGCTCATTTCAAGTTCGGCGCGCATTTCTTTCATCTTGCGTTCCAGTTCGCACTTCTGCACATACTCGCGCAGCTGTTGTTCTTTTTCTTCTTTCTCTTTTTCCTTTTCGGCGACGGCGATTTCGGTGCTGATTTCGTTTTCTCGAATGACGCGCTCCTGTTCAATCGCGGCATTTCGTCTTTTATAAATTGCGTCGTCCTGTTCTTTGAGGATTTGTTCGCGGGCGGCGGCTTCAAGGGCTTTGCGCGTTTCGCTTTTCGGCGCGATTCCGAGGATATTCACGGCGATAATGCTCACGCCGAGTTTCGCCACGGCTTCATCTGATTGCAAGCTCTGCTGT
>CALBGU010000014.1 GCA_937893155.1 uncultured Treponema sp.
CGCATCGTTCAATTCAATGTGCTTTACAAAATTACAAAATCCCGCATTTGCTGCCATACCATTTCCCCTCTAGGTCTCTTGTTGACTTTCTAAAAATCTATCTAATAGGTAGATTCACACTTCTTATTGTAGGTGAAAAAGAAGCTAAATTCAATCTATTTGTTAGAAAAAGTATTCTAAACAATATCTTTTGATAAGACATAGAGAGTTAAATAGTTATCTATTTGATTGTATTTTTTTATAAATGACTATAGAAGAGTTAAAAGCAATATATACGACAAATTTGAAGAACTTTAGGACATCAAAAAAATTAAATCAAGCGGAACTTTCTGAAAAAGTACAAATCTCAGAAAAATTTTATAATCATATTGAAACTGGGCGAAAATGGGGAAGTTTTGAAACGATTGTAGAGCTAGCAAATGCGTTAGAGGTCGAGCCGTATGAGCTCTTTTTGCCTGCGGGAACGGTCATCAATCACAACGAAAAGCGCACAAAAGACTTAATGAAACGTCTTCGCGCCAACGTCAACGATATGCTCGACACGATGGAAGCCTTTTTGTCAGAATAATTTTTTTTTACGCCTCGATTAGTTCGTGCTTAGTGAATTTCAGTTTGCCTTCGTCATCACGTTTCTTCAGGTCTTCAAGATACTTGATGTTTTCTTCGCTGTAAAAGCCGTCATCTTTGCTCTTTTTCATCGTAACGTGTGCGTTTGGAGCAAGGCGCAAAAGCCCTTTGATTGCGTTGAGAAGATTGTTATCTGCGTTTTGGATTGTCATCGTTACTGTCATACTATGCCTCCGTAAAAATAATTATAGATAGTTTTTCAAATTTCTGTCAACATTCAAATACATTCAAAAAAAATCTTTTTTGTGCTATGATTATGGGTATGATAAGTCAGCCGAATAACTATCTTATGTGCCAAAACGCACATTGCAGCTGCGCAAAAAACTGCTTGCATTATATCGCTTATGAAAATCTTGACGACACCACAGATTCTCTTGATATGCTTAATCCAAAGAAGTTCAATAAAAGCGAAAAATGTATGTATTTTAAGCCGTCAGAAAAAGTCAAAGTCGCTTGGGGGCTCACAAAATTGCTCTCTATGCTTCCGTATGAAAGCGCAAAAGCAATCCGAAAAGCTCTTATTTCTCGCTTTTCCAAAACGAGATACTATCGCTATTACCGCTCTGAACTTCCGATTTATCCCGCCGCGCAAAAGGTTATCGAAACCGTGTTTCAAAAATATAACATCACCACGCCGCCTGTGTACGACCGATTTTCAGAAGAATACGAGTGGTAATTTTGTTTATCACTATGAAACACTCGGTTTCTCTTGATGAAACAAGGTGTTTCACTCGATGAAACCAATAGTTTCGTATAATGAATCTGTTGATTTTATACGGTAAAACGAATAACAAAACCAAGCAACCGCCTTTATTTTTACCGCCCCTCACCAAAACACATAGCGCGCGCCGTCGAGTTTGTAGGAAAGGCTCACCGATTTTCCTGCGCTGTCCGTAAGAGCCACGCTGCCGCCTTTTGCCCGCGCTTCATACGCCAAGCCCTCGCCGCCAGTAATTTCGGCGTATTTGAAGTGATAATCGCGCAAAAACTTGCTGATAAACGGCTTTATTCCAAGAGAGGGAAAAATCGCGGTGTAATCGTTGAGAGCCGTGATAATTTCGCTTTTGTTCATTCGCACCTCGAAAAAGAAAATCTCTTTTCAGTATAAAAATGATTTTCCTACTGCGTGCGAAAGGAAAAAGTATAAAATAAATATGCGTTATTGCGCTAGTACAGTTTGTTCGGCGAGAGGATTTCGAGAATGTCGGAGAGGTTTTGTAAATCGTTTTTGAGTTCGATGTTTTCGCTATTTTCGGCAAAATCGCGCAGGCGGTCGAGGGATTGGAGCTGTTCGGCGGACACAGGCGCGGGGAGAAAGTTGAAATGCCATTGCCCCCACGCATCGTCGCTGAAATAATAGCCACTTTTGCCGCACCAATCGTACTCGTCAACGGCGATTTCGTTTTCGTCGTAATATTTGTTGCGCTTGTGGTAGGTTTCAAAGCCAAACATTCGCTCGAGGTTCTTGAGGTCGCGGTAAATGGCGGAACGGCTGCATTTGATGTTGTATTTTGCAAGGTAATCGAGCATATCTTGCACTTGCTTGGGATTTTCTGCGCTGGTGTGTTGCATAAAGTAGCTATACAAAAGCAGGATTCGCCTGAGTTCGTCCGTGCAAAGCGCGAGCATCGGCGGTGTTTTCTTTTTTTTCTCTCCCTCTCCCATTTTGTCCCTCCGTATCATTTTCCACCCCACCGCGTCTTTTTTCCGCACTGACGGCGGCGAGGGGATTTTTTAATTTTTATATGATTGCTTTTTTGTCAATAAAAACATCTATCATATATTTTGATAGTTTATGTTTTTTAGGAATTCCCAAATATAATTTTACGATTGTTAAGGCAGCATTCCATTCTTCTTCGCTTTTTGCAAAACCCTCAACGGAATCATCATTTAAGAAATAAATATTCACCAAAAAAGCATTGATTTCATTAAGAACTCGCAAATAATATAAATGCGCAATTCTATTTGTATATTGATAAAAAGTTCCAGACCAATCAATGTTATTATTTATTGACAAGAACTCTTTTACCTCTGAAAGCGACTCTATAATTTTTGATTTAGACTCTGTTCCTGCTCCTGTAGGAGGAGTAACTATTTCAGAAATATGAGCCTTTGCTTCAACCAAAAACACCTTATCAGATTCAATTCCCAAGGCATCCCACTGAGGTCCTCTTTTAGGCCAAAATCCGATTAAAGGAGATTTTAGCTTAGAATCTATCCCTAACAGTGATAAAAAATCATCATCTCGATATTCAGCAAAATGGTCTGCTTTTAACGGTGATTTCCAATCAACTCTTATAGGTGTTTTTAAAATACTAGAAAGTTTTTCGTCTAATAAATCTTTATGGTCATTTATTAAGACTTGTAAATCTTTCAAACTTCCATGAGAATCTGAATCTTGTGCAAACCTTTCCATTTCCAATCCTCCAGAAACAAAAATATGTAGCGAAAAGACATCGCTATAAAAATAGTATAACGCACTTTTTGGGTAATCGCACAACAAAAATACTTTTTCGCGCCGTATTTTATTATATAAAGCGAATTCCCACACGATGAAAAAAATCAAAAAAAGAAAGAAAAAATTAATCTCGACACCAGCCGTAATTCACAAAGCGAATCCATTGCTTTACTTTGAGTTTTCCGTCTTCGATATACAGCCAATGGCAGCCAAATCGAAACAGATAAAACTTCCACGGTTTCGCTTCATTTCGCGCGATTGTTTCTTCTTCTGAAAACAGCAATAAGCCGCTAAACCGCCGCTCTCTTGTAAAATCGCGAAACCATTGTGAATAGCGTTCTTTAGTCAGAAAAATCATCTTGAGCCTCCGCTCTTTTATTATACAAAGCGAATTCCCGCACGATGAGAAAATTGCGGATTAAAAAAAGAGTTCGGAGATGTTCAGTATTTTGAAAACGAGTGATGTTATAAAACGTCTGTGGCATTATCGCGCTTTGACGTGACAAACTTTCGCCGTAATCCAATGCAGAGATAGCAAGGAGCTTAAGCCCCTTGCTACATAAAAGATTATAGTTTCCGAACAGGTGTATTTTAATAATTATACTGATACGAATTCGTTACGCGGATTTTGAACGTACCTGTATTGCCACTATAGTATGGTTCTACTTTTAAATACACATATCCATCACTTGATGAATTATAAATATAACATGGCGAAGAAGTCTCATAACTCGTATAACTAGAAAAATCATCAGAGCCAATATTATAATACACTTTCATCATACTCAAAGTTGATTTTTTCCAATACACATAATAAGTTTTGTATGCAGATGCTGGAAACCTGTATATGATAGATTGTGTATCAGAGGTAATTTCTCCGTCTGTCCATGAATCGCCTACGCTAAGTTCAACGTAAGAGCCGCCAGAGCTAATGTTATATGTTTTATATACAGAAATATCCACGCTGTACGAAGAAGAAGTTTCTGTAACGGTCAAGCTGAAAGTGCCGACAGATGATGAATCCGCTGGCATAACCTTTATATACACAGTATTGTAAGAATCTACTGAAATATCTCGTCCGCTTGTCGTGGTTGCACTGAAATAGCTTTCATAGTCGCTATAATTTCCTGCTGACACACTCATTTTTGCACCGTCGCTGTTTGTCCAACTCACATTATACTTTGCAGCATACGAGCTATAGAATTTATATATGATATATCCATCGCTATTGGAAATTGTGTTGCTGACGGTATGGCTGTTTTCAGTTTTTTCTTCCCATTTGTAAAGTGAAAAGCTTTTATTTACGCAACTCACCGTCATAGAATATGACTTTGAGTAAGAAGAAGTTTGCGAAACCTTTATATAAACATATTTATCTGATGAAGTGGATATAGTATTAGAATAATACGAGGAAAGGTAAGAATTAATGTCTGTTGCGCTATATCCGTAATAAAAAGAAACACCATTACTACTTGTCCAGCTCACATTGTAAGTCGTGCCAGCATAGGCATAGAATCGGTAAATCACATAGCTAGAACTGCTTGAAAGCGTGCCAGAAACGGTGTCGCTGCAGGTTGTGGGCGGTGTTGGGTTAAAATCAGTGCCCATTGCGTTAGCGAGTTTATCTGCAGAATCTTCCCATTTGTCGTTTAATAAATCTGAACAGCCAGAAAAAAGCAGTGGAAAAAGAAATGCAACAGCACAAAAAACAACTTTACAAATTTTGTTCATAAAATCCTCCTTAAAAGTTTCTGCCAAAACTTACTGAAAATGTGTCAATAAAACCTGAGCCTGCATAATATTTGAGCTTATATTCGCCGCCAAGAACGAATTTCTTGCCAAACAAAACATCAATTCCTGCAATACCTTCCATTGCAAAGCCTGCAAAAGAATCGCTGTCCATAACGGCTTCGTACAGTCCCAAACCAGTCGCTATGTACGGACGGAGAAAATTCAGCAGGCTCACAGAACCTCCGAAAACAAAATCCGCATTGACAAAACTTACAGCGTCATGTTTTGCTCCGCTGTTATAATCATCAGTGAGTTTCATATAAAGCAAGTTCGCATCCGCCCCTGCAAACCAATATTTCCCGCTGAGAAAATAGTAGTCGACACCTAAATTGATGCCTGTAATATATTCGTTTTTCGCAGAGCCGATGCTAGGATAAACGCCGTGTTTCTGCCTAAAAGAAATATAATCCTGCACAGTCTTTTTTGGGCGCTTCGATTTTGTAACTTCTGACACCCGAGACACAACTGCTGAATCAGGCTTGGCTGTGCAATCCTCTTTTTGCTCAAGAGAAAGATTGTCGCATAAAAGCTCTATCAGCTCGTCTGTCGCGCCATGATGCTTGTAAAGCTTGGAACTTTCAGAATACGCTTTTGTCCGCACAGACGCGATAATTCTCGTGCTCTTCAAATCGATAAACATCGCCGAAATTGTATATTTTGCACTTGATTTTTTTATAACAGGAATAATCGCATATTGCACTTTTTCAAGCAAAGCTGAACGAGCCGCCTCTGTGTCAGAATCAGAATGCGACATCAAAAGTACAGACCGCGTTTCTGATTCCAGAGCTTCGTCTGTTAATACATTCAGCGTCGTGGTATTTGAAAAATCCTGCACAAACACGCTATACACACTGCCAGCCAAAGTATCAAGCTCGTTTCCTGAAAATCCAATCTCCTCAGGCATAAGAACTACGACAGGTGCATTTGAAATATCTGTTTCTGCTGTCCAGTTGTCGATTTCCGAAATCTTGTTTGCAACAGATTCTGAAGAAGCCTCTTCTACG
Source organism: uncultured Treponema sp. (assembly GCA_937893155.1). GTDB lineage: Bacteria > Spirochaetota > Spirochaetia > Treponematales > Treponemataceae > Treponema_D. Next base: position 5,881 of record CALBGU010000014.1, read on the forward strand.
GTTTTTCCCTCAAAAAGATTTTCATCTGTGTCATTTTCGATAGGTATCAGTTCTTCAGAAGCAATCGTTTTATCTGAAACAGAATCATCTGTATCAGAAAAAACAAAAGACAGTGCAAGCAAAAAAAATGCTATGCAAAAAAATATACGCTTCATTTTGGAATCTCCTTATTCAGCTTGTATATGTTGTTCCGACAAAAACTATTTGCCTGAGCCGTCGCACAGTAGTTTTCTAAAAACTCCAACAGCCTTTTAAGCCGTTGGAGAAGGAGTTAGGTTATGTAGAATATTTCTACTGCTGTTCAGACATTTCTTCTGTAAAAAGCGCGTCAACCATTTCTGCATATTCAGGCGCGGCATTTTTCAGACTTTTTTTCACGTTTTCATCAGAAATGAAAAAAAGTAAATATACGGTTCCATCATCTGCTGTATACGAGTCAATACGTTGAGAGCCTTCAAGCGTCTGAGACACGCTTTCAACCGTAATTTGCAATGTTGACGAAGCTGTTTCAGAATTATTGCTTCCTCGATTTACTGTTGCAGCCCGCCTGTCTGCGTCTGATTTTACTCGGGCAGCAAGATTAGCCCTTGCGTCAAGACGAGCTTGAATTTCGGAAGAACGCTCATCGCCCATTTTTCCATAACCGCTCGCAAAAATACCGTGTTTGCTCGGAATATATCCGTCTAAAAAATATGAAGCATCTTCATAATCGAAATCGTGATTTACCCATTTCGGAAGACCGTTTTCAATATTCTGCTGAACACCTGCAAGATTTCCAGAACGGGAAGATTGCGAACTAGCGCAACCAGACAAAAACGAAACTCCAACCAAAACTGCGACAGCTACCGACGCACCCAAAATTTTCTTCATAGAAAATCCTCCGTAAAAAATCTGATATGTTTAATTGCAGCATTTTTAAGACTGCAAAATAAATCCTAGTTCTTCATCTGGCTCATCACACCTACCACAGCACCACCAATCCAAGATACGACTGACACAGGAATCGTTACTCCAGTACCGATAACACCAACCACGCCAGCAGTGTAAGCCGCATCTGCAGAAGCGGAACGCGATACAGCCATCGTGTTGTCAAAATGCTCGATTGATTCTCTTTTCACAACGGCGGTTTCAGGAGTAATAAAAGCAGAGCCTGTTTCCTGTTCGATTTTCTTCACGGTGATTTTATTGTCCGTAAACGGCAGATGATATTCGGGATAATACGGCACAGCGTTATTTGCTTTTGCATCCTCAAATTTTTTGTGAGCGGACTTAAAACTCGGCATAAGCCAATACGTTTCGTCTTTGCCAAACCCGCGTCCGCCTGTCAGTAACTGATAACCGCCTGCAAAATTGATAAGCGCGTAACCTGCGCATTTTAGCATATTCCACGCCGCCGAACCTGCTATCACAAACGGTTTTCCCGCAATCGAATAAAAAATGTATTTTTGATTCGGAGTGCTTTCCACGATAATCGATTCAAAAGATTCCTCGGTTTTATATGATTTTCCAGCATCTTCCGATACAACGTCAGATTTTGACGAAAGAACCTTTGGAAGCGTCATTGCCAAAATGCTGTCAAAAAACACTTCATCGTCGTCTGAAAACGTGTCTCCGCTAAATTTTTTCCCGTCATCGTCAGAAACGACAGCACCTCTATCATTTACAAAAAACTGCTTGCGCCCGATTACCGTTGCAAAAACTTTTTGCTCCGCGCTCACGTCATCGCCGTTCTCGGCTACAACTTCCGCAAACACAGTTTCCACCAGAGAATATTCAATTTCTGTATTTTCTTTCCCAGAAGCAACCGTTTTTTTTGCCACAAAAGAATGTGCCTTCCAGCGACCAGTGCTTTTTCTTTCGCCAGCTTTCCCTGTCATATTCACCGCAGAATCTGTCTGTATGTAGCCTGCGTCGGACAAATCATAGTAAAATGTTGTTTTCGTACCTTTGAGTTTCTCGCCCTGAAGAGTTCCGTCTTCAGCTTGATGGCGCAAAACTTCGCGATAATTTTCAGAAACGAGAACACCATCTTCATACAGTTTGTCATTTGTGCGAGAGTAAGTTCTTGTACTCACACAAGATGAAAACAGAGCCACAATAATCCCCGCCATAAATACAAAAACGCAATTTTTTTTCATTCGGTTGCCTCCTTTTCAGCTTCACTACCCGCACTTGCTTCCCGAAAACTCCTGTATTTCATAAGTTCTGCTTCCGATTTGCCTGTGTATACGTTTTTGCTCTTGTTTTCCTTTGGCGAAGAGGATACCGATGATTCTACTTCTTCGATTTCCGTTTCTGTTGTTTCATCAATCTTTTTGATGTCAGAGCCTTGAATCACCAGATAATCAATGCCTGCGCTAAAATTTGCTTCAAGAGCCTTGATAGCCTTTTCATTACCTTCTGTAATTCCTGAAGCCGTGGCTGGATAAGGCACAACCGTATCCTGTTTTTCTGATGACACAAAACCACATCGCACATACGGTTTATCAGTGCTAGAAACAAATAATTGCATATCATCGCTGTATTCATACACAAAATCGAACGAAACAAATGTTGATGTTATCTTTCCGCTTTTCTTTCCTATGAAAAGCCAATAATCGCGCAAAATAATCGCATCATATTCTTTGCCTAGCTCTGCTTTATACGAAACAGAACGAAACGTCTTTTCCAAAAGCGCATTTTGCATCTGCACAAGCAATTTCGGGTCAGAATCAACAGCTGCAGTTTTATTGCGATATTTGACCAAAGCCGCAGAATTCGCTTCAAGCATTTCAAGCGTCTTTCGCGTGTTTATTGTGTCAAGAACAAGCACGTCCCATTCTGCCAAATCCGCGCTGGAAAAATGCACTTTTTTAATAGGCGCATCTTCAAATGATGCAACTTCCCCCGAAAAATCTTCATATTCAACCGCGGTTGAAACGCACGATGTCATAAAAAGAGCAACAACAAGCATTGCCGAAGTTACCGCTATTAAGGAACAAAATTTCTTCATTCAGCATCCTTCTTCCTAAAAAAATCTACCAATTTCGCAATACCTTTTTCGCCGCGAAACACCTTCTTCACCTTGCCGCGCTCAACAATCCACGCCGACGGAATCGACGGAATATTGAATTCATCAAGCCGCTCCACAAACTCCCAACCGTCATCGCACTTTTTTACAAGGTCGTGCCAAAAGTACGGATTTTCCGTTCTGTATGTTTCATACGCTTCTCCTAAAAGCAAAATTCACACTATAGTGTGTCTTAATACTTAAAATTATACACTATATTTCTTATTTTTCAACACAAAATTTATTTGTATACACACTATTTTTAGTAAAAATAAACTATATGAAAATTGAAGAGCAGGAAAAATATGTATACACGCGGCTCAAACAGGAACGCGAAAAGTGCCAAATGTCGCAGCTGGAATTGTCGCTTGAGTCGGGCGTATCGCAAAATATGATTACTTATATAGAAAACGGCAAGCGCACGCCGTCGATTACCACCATTCTAAAACTCTGCGACGCGATGAAAATCAGCCCGTCTGTGCTTTTTTTCAGCGCAGAAGACGAAAAACTCACCGCAAAAAAATTGATTTTGGATTTAGTTCAAAGATATATGTAGATTTCCCATGCCCGTATAGCTTCGTGTTATAAAACGTCAGTGTCATTATCGCGCTTGACGTGATAAACTTTCGCCGTAATCCAATGCAGAGATAACAAGGGGTTTAAGCCCCTTGCTGCAGCAAAAGTTTTTAGTTTCCAAACAGGTATTGTCTGTGAAAAAATAAACACGAGGAAACGCCGCCGCATTTTTTCTCGCCGTTTCCTCAAGGAAATTGTCCGCTTTTTCTTCAGGCAGTTCGTTTCCTCAAGGAAATCATCTTCCCTTAAAATAGGATTGACGTTTCCTCAAGGAAATTGCCTTCTTTTTTTTCTGGCAAGCCGTTTCCTCAAGGAAATTGCTTCCTTTTTTTTCTGGGAGCGCGTTTCCTCAAGGAAATGACTTCCCTTGCCTTCTGGGAGAGGGGTCAGGTGAAGTTTACGGGTTCAGTTCCCATTCGCCGTATTTGTCTTCGATGGTGGTTTTCATCGCGCCCATCGGACGCCACGCCACGCTAATCGTGAAGTACGGGCTGAAATCGTAATATTTTTTGCTCGTCGTGTCATCGGTGAGCAAGCGCGGCTTGAGCGTCAGAGAACTTGAAATATCCCAGTCGTGCAGGTCGTGCGTAATCGTCATTTTGAGGCTCTTGAGCTTAAAGCCAGACGCGCGGCGTTTGTTCTCGTCGTCAAAGCGGAATGAATCGATGAGGTCTTGCACGGGATTTGTTTCGCCCGCCATTCTAAATTCGTGGCTCGAATACTGCTGTACATAGCGGAAAATCACGTCGTTGCGGCTTTCGGACGAGAATGTGAGGTCAAAGAAATCTTCCACGTGGAATGTGATAGACGGCACAAATGTAAAATAACTCGATGTGGGGCGCTGATAGTCATAGACGATGCTCGAAGAGAGTGCAGGCGCGAACGAAATGCGGTTTTTCCAGCGGCGGAACGTTTTTTTGCTGCTCGCATACGCAAGAGAAAGCTGCTTGGGCAAAAATTCCTTTTCGGTGTAATACGCCCAGCCCTTTGCGTTGCCGCTGTCGTCGAACTGCATATACGAGCCGTACATATAGCTCATCGTGTAGGCAAGTTGAAAATCCCACGCCGTCAGCGAAACCTGCAAAGAATCCTTGTACCAGTCTTCAAGGTCAAAATTGAACGATTCGGAAAGTTTGAGTTTGCTCGAAAACGCGGAAAACGTGAGCGATTGCTGAAAATCCTCTTTTACCCATACTTCTGTGTCTTCGTCGTATTTCACGCCCGTGGCGGCGGTCAGCGTGGTGTACGGAAAGCCCAAGGTGAGCGTGCCCGTGTATTCGTCGGTTACCGGCGGCAGCGTGGAGCCAAGCGACAGTTTTTGCGAAAAACTCCCCTCCTCGCTTGCAAGGTCAACGGTGAGTTTGTTCGCCGTAACACATTCGTCGTCGGAAAGGTCGAGCGTGAGATATTCCCATTCGGGCTTTTCCGCGTTGCCGATGAAGTTCGTGCGCACGATTTTGACGGTGGAAGCATACGTTGCGCCCGTGTTTTTAAAATACGGATTATAGAAAAACGGCTTGTATGAAACGCTGTTGTCGTTCTGCACGTCGAGTTTGCGCGCGGCGTAGTCGGTCGCCTTGACGGTGGCGGCTGAACTTTCGGTGTAGCCCGTCGAAGAATCGCCCGTGATGTTCAAATACGGGTGCTCTTGAAAGACGGGCGTAAACGTGAACGAGTTGGTCGCCGTAAACAGCGATGTATCGTAAGAAAGCGCGCTGGTGAGCGTGGTGGGCGAGGTGAAATGCTGATAGGTCGATTTGTATTCGTTCCAGCTAAAATCGCTCGGCAGCTGCGGCGTGGCATACGTTACCTGCGAGGTGTAAACGGGCTTGATTGCATAGGAAAGCGCATAGTGCCACCCAGCAAACGCCGTCGTCGAAAAATTGCCCAGCGTGATTTTCGGAAGCCCCGTTTCTTTTTCGATTTCGGCATCTTTTGCTTTCTTTTCCTCCTCGGCTTTCTCTTCTTCTTTTTTTTGCTTTTCCTCCTCCGTCATCTCCTCGTCTGATTTTTCCTCTTCCGATTTTTCTTCTTTCTTCTCATTGTCTTTGTCGCTTTCAGAGCCGTCATCGACGCTTTCAGATTCTTCTTCCGTTTCCCCTTCCGCCGTGCCGCCAGAAGACGAGTTTAACTCGCTTATGATTGCAGGAGCGGTCAAGCTGACGGGGAAAGAGGGGGCTTTTGAAGAAGATTTCTTGCTGCTCGAAGGCGGATACTCAAAAATCGTGCCCGAAATCGACAGCGAGAGTTTGAGCGGCGTAACGCTCGACGGATAGAAAAACTTGCGCTCGGGGCTGTAGGTGCCCAGATACGCGGTGTCGTAGGTGTCAAGGGTGCTGTCGGTGAACGCGGTGTTGTTGACCGCCGTAAACACCGCCGAAGCCGTCAGCGATGAAAGCGAAAACTCCGTCAGCCACGGATTCACCATCGACGGAATCGGCGTTTTGTAGCTTCCCGCGATGTTCCAGTTGAACGACGAAATCACATCGCTGTCCTCGTCTTCTTCGTCGTCCGAAGTGTCGGTGTCGCCTTGCATTAAAAAGGAAATCCAGTCCATCGTTTCGCTTCGGTCTTGGAAATCCTTCTTGAAATACGGGTCTGAATACACGGGGATTGATACCGAAAGCGAAAACGGGTTCGCGACGGTGAGCGCGAGGTTCGACGCATAGCGAAACTGCGAATTGTAGCCCAAGAAATACGAGCGGTCGCTATGGCTTTCGCCTTTGATTAAATCGCCGACGGTTGCGGGCGCGGAAGTGACATACGATTGATTTGAAGAGCCTGTTTCAAAAATCGTCGCGGATTTTGCAAGCTGGTAACTGAAATCAAACTCGGTCAGATAGCTCTCCGACGGGGCAAGCGCGGTATCAAAGCCAACCAGCCAGCCCAAGTTTGTATAATAATCCGCCTCTATTTTGGCATAATGCGATGTATCGCCCGTAAAATCCGCGTCCAGATTGTGCAGAACCAAGCCTTCGCGCACTTGCTCCTTGAGCGCGCCCGTGTTCACAAAGCTCAAATAGCTCGTATCGCCGTCATCGCTCGCTTCTTCCTTGCCCTTTCTGCCGTACAGATAGGTCGTCGTCTGAAAAAAGTATCCCTCGCGGCTTCGGTAGCCTAACACGGGGTGAAAAATCAGCTCGTCCTTGGGGTAATAAAACGCAGGCAGATAGAGCACGGGGACTTCGCCCACAAAAATACGCGCGTTCAAAAAGGCGAACTCGCCGCCCGGGAGCAGCCAGATTTTGCTCGCCTTAATGCGCCAGTGCGGATTTTCGTCGTCGCAGAATGTGAGCGTGCCAGACTTAAACGTGATTGTGTTCGCCGCAGTTTTTCCAAACAAGTTCGAGATAACGATAAGCGTCGAGCCAGACGGCAAGTTTATCGCATCGCTCGAGGCTTGCACGGCGCGTCCGTTGTCAAAAATGCCCTCCATTGTCGCCGTGTTGAGCAGCAGGCTGTTCGCCGTTACGCTGTCGTTTTCGCCCGTCACGACCGACACATTGCCGATTGCGTGCAAAACTTCGGTGCGGCGGTTGTAGTTCACTTCGTCGGCGCTAATCACGGATTTTTCTCCGTCCTTTTCCACGCTCAACTGAACGCCCCCCGACAGATACAGATAATCGTCGCCCGAAACGTCGTCCTTGCGATACTCCGCCTTTTGCGCCCCGTCAATCGTTACGACGGTAACCGCCGCAGCAGTCGAGGGCTGTTTTTCTGTGGGCTGTTTTTCAGAAGGCTGTTCTTTAGCGTGCAATGACAGCGGAAAAGCAAAAAAGAGAATAATAAAAACTATTTTTGAATACAATTTTTTCATTCTGGTCATTTTCTCTCTGCACATTGCACGAATATCGCTGCAAGCATTGCAAAGACATTCTTTGCAAGCCTGCACACATATTCACTCAAGCCCTGCACAAACTCCCGTGCAAGCCTTGCTCTGCCTTTCACTCAAGGCTTACTCTACTATTCACTCAAGGCTTACTCCCCCAGAGCGTCGCGGAGACGTTCCCTCTCAAGCAATTCGCCCACATACTTGCCCGTGTAGCTCTCATCAACCTTTGCGACCTCTTCGGGAGTGCCCTCGGCGATAATCGTGCCGCCGCGCCAGCCGCCGTCTTTGCCGAGGTCAATGATGTGGTCTGCCTGCGCAATCACGTCCAGATTATGCTCAATCATCACCACCGTATTTCCCTTGTCCACCAGCCGCTGAATCACGTCCATCAAGACTTTCACGTCCGCAAAATGTAAGCCCGTCGTCGGCTCATCAAGAATATACAGCGTCTTTCCCGTCGAAGGCCGCGCCAACTCCGTCGCCAGCTTCACGCGCTGAGCCTCGCCGCCCGAAAGCGTAAGCGCGCTCTGCCCAAGCTGGATATAGCCCAAACCGACCGACTTGAGCGTTTCGAGCTTGCGCGAAATGTGCGGAATGTGCGCAAAAAACTCCGCCGCCTCCTCAATCGTCATATCGAGCACATCGCTGATGTTCTTGCCCTTGTAGCGAACGTCGAGCGTTTCGTTGTTGAATCGCTTGCCGCGGCACACATCGCACTGCACAAACACATCTGGCAAAAAGTTCATCTCAATCGTAATCGTGCCCGCGCCCTGACAATGCTCGCAGCGACCGCCCTTGACGTTGAAACTGAACCGACCGCTCTTGTAGCCTTTTGCCTTTGCGTCGGGAAGCTCTGCAAACAGCGTGCGAATCGCGTCAAACACGCCCACATACGTTACGGGATTACTGCGCGGAGTGCGTCCAATCGGGCTTTGGTCGATGTTAATCACCTTGTCGATGTCCTCCAAGCCCTCGATACTCTTGAACGCGCCCACGGGATAATCCGTCTTCATAATGCGGTTTGAAATCGCAGGATAAAGCACATCGGAAAGCAGCGTCGATTTGCCCGAGCCAGACACGCCCGTAATGCAGGTGAACGCGCCTAAGGGGATTTCTACCGTTACGTTCTTGAGATTGTGTTCTTTCACGCCCGTGATTTTGATGCGCTTGCCGTTGCCATCGCGGCGCGTTTTCGGGATAGCCATTCGGAGTTTTCCTGCAAGATACCGCCCCGTAACGCTGTCTTCCACCGTCATCACCTGCTCTGGCGTTCCTGCCGCCACGATTTCGCCGCCGTGCACGCCCGCGCCCTTTCCGATGTCGATGAGATAATCCGCCGTCAACAGCGTCTGCTCGTCGTGCTCCACCACGATGACCGTGTTGCCGAGGTCGCGCAAATGGGTGAGCGTGTCGATGAGCCGCTGATTATCCTTTTGGTGAAGCCCAATCGACGGTTCGTCGAGGATATACATCACGCCCGTCAGCCCCGAGCCGATTTGCGTTGCAAGTCGAATTCTCTGCGCTTCTCCGCCCGAAAGCGTGCCAGCACTGCGTTCCAGCGTGAGATAATCAAGCCCCACGTTGTTCAAAAAATCAAGGCGCGCGGTGATTTCCTTGAGGATTTGCTTTGCGATTTTCTTCTCCGTGTCGGTCAATTCCAATGCCTTGAAGAACTCCGCCGATTCGCCCACCGACAGCGCGCACAGCTGCATAATGTTCTTGCCGCCCACGGTAACGCCCAACGCCTCTGCGCGCAATCTTTTTCCGCGGCACGACGGGCACTCGCTCACCGCCATAAATCGCTCTTCCATCTTTACGCGCTGCGCCTCGCCCCACGCCTCATTATGCCGCCGCTTCATATCCGCCATCACGCCAAGCCACGGTCGCTTATATTCAGAATATCCCTCGCCCGACTGCTTTTGATACGTCCAATGCAAAACGCGATTTTCGTCGCCGTCCCACAGATATTTTTTCTGCTCGTCCGTCAATTCGGCAATCGGCGTATCGAGCGAAAAGCCTGCCGCCTCCGCCACCGCACTGAATTGCGCCTTGTTCCATTCGCTGTCGGGATTGTAGAAAGGGAACGCGCCCTCGTTGAACGAAAGCGATTCGTCGGGGAGAATGCGTTTTTTGTCCCAGCTCATTTTTTCGCCCAAGCCCGTACATTCGGGACACGCGCCGAACGGATTGTTGAAGCTGAACAGCCGCGGCTGCAATTCGGGGATAGAAATGCCGCAATCGGGACACGCGCTGTGCTGGCTGAAAAATACTTCGGTTTCTGAGTCAGAGACTCTTTTTAAAACCGTTATCACTCCATTGGACGTTTTCAATGCAGTTTCCACGCTGGAGGCAATGCGGCTTTCTGCGCCGTCTTTGAGCACAATGCGGTCAATCACGATGTCGATGTTATGCTTTTGCTGTTTGGCGAGTTTTACGCTTTCTTCGAGTTCGACCATAATGCCGTCGATTCTCGCGCGCACGAACCCCGCCTTTTTTGCGTCGTCGATGACTTTTGCGTGCTCGCCCTTTTTGCCGTGAATCACGGGGGACAAAATCGTGATTTTCGCGCCTTTTTCCCACGCACAAATCGATTCAACAATCTGGTCAACGCTCTGTTCTTTGATTTCTCTTCCGCAGTTCGGGCAGTGCGGTTTTCCCACGCGCGCAAACAGCAAGCGGTAATAATCGTAAATCTCGGTTACCGTGCCGACGGTGGAGCGCGGGTTTCGGTGGGTCGTTTTCTGTTCGATAGAAATCGCCGGCGAAAGCCCCGAAATCATATCGACGTCGGGTTTGTCCATTGAGCCTAAAAACTGCCGCGCGTAACTCGACAGGCTTTCCATATACCGCCGCTGCCCCTCGGCAAACAGAGTATCGAACGCAAGGGAGGATTTTCCGCTGCCCGAAAGCCCCGAAATCACGACCAATTTATTTCTTGGAAGCTCGATGTCAATGTTCTTGAGATTATGCTCACGCGCACCTTTGATGACGATTTTATCGCCCGAAACAGGAAAGATTTTCATAGAAAGAATTATATCTGATTGTAGAAGTCTGTTGCAAGTAAGCTAGAAACAAAAAACACGGGCGCACATCTCATCACGCCCGTGTTTTCGCCTTCCGTGTCTACAATCAAGCTACGTTTGCATTGATAAAACGCGGGAATAGAGCCATTCGGGTCAGCGGCGCGGCTTTTTGGCAGAAACGAGGGCATAACTCTGCTTCGTAAGCGCGCACAGCTGGTCAAAATCCGCCGCAGACGTAAGAAGCGCCGTAATCCAATACGTTTTGTTCATATGATACGCGGGGAAAATCGCTTTTTTGTCCACTACACTTTCCGCACAATCAGATTTCAGATTCACCACACAGACGCGCTCATCGCTCTCAAATCCCAGATTTTTGTACGAAATCCACATCACCAACGCAAACCATTTTTTGTTCGGACAGCGAAACACCGCAAAATCAGAAAATCGCTCGCTCTTAAAGCCCTTTTCCTCCCCCTCTTTTGCCGCCCACGGATATTCCGCGCTCACGCCAAACTCGCGCTCAATGAACGCAACATAGCGCGCACGCACATCGTTCGCCTCAAAACAGTTTTGAAAAATCTCGCCGGCAATTTCCTGCACTTTTTCGCGCACCTCGCCCACAAACGCACCTTCTGCCCGCTCCATATCGAACAGCGCATATTTTTCGCCCGTTTCCCGCTCAAACACTTGTGCCGTCATCGTTTCGCCGCGAACAGTAAACGCCGCATAAAAATCCGTCCCCGCAAGGTCGCGCCGAAGCACCAGCGAATCGCCCTGCGTTTCAAACCCGAACTGCACAAACGCGCCGTTTTTCGCTTTCGCCGCACTAAAAAAAGAACTAAAATCCATAGCGTCATTATAGCACAGATTTTTGCGCGATTATCTATCTGCGGTCGCGATTTGACATTTTTGCGGATTTTTTGTTTAATTTATTCACCTTAATGCAAACGACACACGTTTTGAAATGCTTTTCAAGAGGATTTTTATGGCAAGCATTTTGATTAAAGACACCACGAAAGAACAGCGCGAGCAGATTATCCGCGAGTCTTTGGGCGATGATTACGATGTCGGCTGCGGCTATGAGGCGACGGGCATCAACTACCAGCTTTACATCGACGGCGTGAAGGAACTGCGCGAACTGAATATGGAAGCAAACTGCGGTTTTGAGGTCGCCCACCCCGAAGAAATAAAATCTGAGTGCACACAGTCGCAGGCGGTTTTGTAACAGCTCAAAGCAGTATGCAACAAAAAACACGGGCGTACATCTCATTTCGCTCCCGTGTTTTTTTTTGCGTTCCCCTGACTACGCCTCGCCTACGCCGTTGTAGAAATCCTGCTTGGCAAAATCGGCGCAATCCTTGTCTAAAAATATTCTCGCTATGAAACAATTTTCTTTGCGGCGGCGTGAATCATCGCTTCCAAAACAGGCAGAAAATCTTGCGGAATCACTTTTAAGTCATCAAGAATTTTTTTGTATTTATCGTAATTTTCCAACTTTTTACAAGGAATATCGAGTTTCTTTTTATACTCCGAACCTTTCACCAAAAACTCAACGCTTGTATCTAGGGCTTCTGCCAATTTCACCGCAATTTCGGCATTAGGAATCACCGCCCGACTGTCAACATACGTGTCGATTGTGCGCTTGCTTATGCCTGTTTTTGCGGCAAGTTCCTTTATAATCATACCTTTATACTCAATTTGCTCTTTCAGATTGTCCCTAAACATAAGCCTATGATACCGAAATATTGGGTAAAAAAGATTGACGATACCAAAATATCGGTATATAATTTTAATACCGATATTTTGGTAATTCTGCAAAAAAATTTGTTGCGGAAAAACTCCGACAGATTTAGGAGGATTTTATGGCATTTTTCCTAAAGCGATGTTTAGCTTCGATTTTGGCACTGGTTCTGATAACTTTTGTCTTTGTTTCCTGCTCCAACGGCGACGACGACGATGACACTACCACACAACAGACCACCACGACGAACTCGACAAGCAACTCTAGCAGTTCGTCAAGCAGCACGGATAATTCGAGCAACACAAGCACAGACAGCACAACAGGCACAAGCAGTATCGCAGAAAAGACTCGTTCTGGTATAACCATTGCTGGATACCTGAAATCTGTATGTACAGATGATACTTTGAAGTTTTTGCCATCAAAAACGGCTCCCTCTGCAACAACTGCAACATATGAATTGAATAGCGAAATTGGTGCGGTGATGTGGCTTGAGGGTAACACTATTTATTATTACGCTGAAGGATATACAGATTCTAATAAAGGAATTCCATTGAATTCATCTTCTGCTCAAATGTTTGATTTTAACTATGCTTATCGAGATTCTCAATCTCATTGTCCCTTTGAAGAGATAGATATGACAGGCTTTGATACCAGTAATTCGACTAATATGTACAGAATGTTTGCTACTTGTAATGCGCTAAAATCGCTTTCTATTAGCAACTTTGATACATCAAAGGTTTCTATCATGGGAGGTATGTTCAAAGGTTGCAAGGCACTTGAATCACTTGATTTGAGTAGCTTCGATACAAGTAAAGTTACAAGTATGAACGAAATGTTTCAAGACTGTTCTTCACTTGCATCTCTTGATTTAATCAGTTTCGACACAAGCAACGTTACTGATATGGAAGGTATGTTTGAATTTTGTTCTGCGCTTAAAACAATTTATGCCAAGAGTGGTACAGACTGGAGTTCTTCAAGTGCCGATAGCAGTAGTATGTTCTGTGGCTGTACATCGCTTGTAGGCGGAAATGGAACGGTATATGATTCAAGCCACACTGACGCAACTTAGCCCGTGTAGACGGATTGAATGGACAAGCGGGATATTTCACGGCAAAGTAAAATTACAGCTCAAAGCAGCGTGCAACAAAAAACACGGGTGCATCTTGTTTTTCACGCCCGTGTTTTCTCTCGCCGCGTTAAAAGCGTTATTTATAATGCAAGCACGCATTTTCAACTTTCTTGAAATCAATAACAATCTTTGCAAGTGGAAAAACTGTTTCTGAGAGACTGCACTTTTTCGCGTACAAGTTTTTTGCCGTTTTTTCAATCTTTTCTCGGTTCGCTTTGCAAAAATTATATTCCGAAAGCATAAGCATTTTGTAACTAAAATCGCCCTCATCGTTGATTTTGTATTCTGAAAGTTCGTTTTTTGGCACGGGAATCATACAGTTAAAACGCAGTGTTCCATACAATTTTTCTTTGCTGCGCATATAAATAGTAGTAAGATTATTCTTTCGGATTTTGCCGTTTTCGTAATCTTTTTCTTTCGGTGAAGACATCGGAACAAAATACTGAAAGCCATTGATTTTTGTAAGAATCCCGACATATTTTCTGTGGTACGTCCGCTCTTCTGGCTTGTTTTTCATAACGTGCTGTTCGATTTTTGAAAGATATGCAATATATTCATCACTCACAATATAAAAAATAATATCTTCCGTCATTATGCCCTCAAAAAAAGGCGACCGTAAAGCCGCCTGTTAAGTTCTCCTGTTTGGGTCGGAGTGCACCCAGTTTAAGTTTTCCGCTTAGAGTCGGAACGTACTCAGTTTAAGTTTTCCACTTAGGGCAGGAATGCTCCCCATGCCTTTATCATACATCATTTTCTTTCAAAAAGCAAGGGACATACCCCCGTTTACGCCGTTGGTGAATCAGCCTGCGGAGAATCAGCCTGTGGCTGCGGCTGCGGCTTTGCGGAACGCTTGGCAACAGCGGCATTCGTGCGGTCGATTTCCGTCGCGAACGCTCTGGCAAAATCCGCACAATCCGCGTCATTCGCCACAATCATCGCCGACAAATACACCACCAAATTATCATTGATAATGCTCAACATCGGCTTCTTGTAGCTCGACGCGCTCGCCGTCTTGCCGTTCAGTGCCTGCGTATACTCATCGCTCGCCTTCAAAAACGCGTCCTCTGCGGCAAAAAGCTCGTCTAACGCCTCTTTCAAGCCCTCCAACGCCGCCACATTCTCCGCATACGGCTTCAAATCGCCCTTAAAGCTCTCAATCAACGCCGATTCCGCTTTATAGCTCGCCGCGGTCAATCCGCTCTTCGCGTATTTTTCAAACAAAGCCTTTATCGGCGCATTCAAGGCGCGCTTCGACTCAATCGGGAAGAGGTCGTACGCGTCAGAAATCTTTTTCGCGCGGGAAAACTTGTCGTCGCGTGCGCTGTCGAGGTCGGAGAGCATACTGTAGCCCTTGTCCTTGAGAATCGCGGTGTTCATAGAT
>CALBGU010000015.1 GCA_937893155.1 uncultured Treponema sp.
AAAGTTTTCTAATCTGCTATTCGTTGCGCGCATAGCAAAGCCGTGCTATACTGAGGCGTATGATAGAGACGTACATTTTGCAGAATCTGGTGGCATTTGCGGACTGTGGCACACTCACTGCGGCAAGCGAGAAAGTGAACATAACGCAGCCGTCGCTAACGCGCTTCATTCCTACGCTCGCGCTCCATTCCTACGCTCGCGTTGCTCGCTTCGGAACGCCCCTACAATCCCTAACGCTTTTATTTCCTTACTTTTTTTTCGTAATCTCACCAAGCACCGTATCGACATAGCCGCGAAGATTTTGTGCAATTGCTTCCTTTATTGTGGCGGAATCCTCTGAGTCTTTGTCAAAAGAACTTTCCACAGGTAGAAAAAGGCTGTGAATGTCCACTCCGAGAGCCTTTGTGATTTTCGCAAGATTTTTATCGCTCGTCCAACAACGCGAAAGTTCTATGTTTTTTACGGTTTCTTCTGAAAGTTCAGCTTTTTCGGCAAGTTGAAATTGCGTTAGATTCTGCTCTTTTCTGATTCGTTTTACATTCTCGCCGAGCCGTTTTTGAATGTCGTCTGATGTCATGTTTCTATTTTTCAGCAAAACGGAGATTCTCTGAATGACAATTCACAACATATTAAGTAGTTAGGTGTTGCATTTAAACAGAATAATATGTATATTAGAAACATATTTTATAAATTTAGGTTGTTATTTGCACTTAAATTCTCGTAAAAAGGAGTGTTCTTATGTTTTCAAAAATCAAATCGTGGTCGCTCAAGAAGAAAATCATCGTCGGAGCAATCGCTTTCGTTGTAATCTGTGTAATCGTAGGAATGAGCAGTGACGATGACGGCGAAAGTTCATCGGGCGGGAAAGGCAAAAACACGATAAAATATCTTCAGCAAATCAATGATGAAGTCGCCCGTGACTGGATTTTCGTAATCGAAAATTACGGAATCAATGCCGTTGAGGACGGCGTGACGATAACGCAAGTCGCCGTGAAAAGCAACAATGCGGATTTGGTGGCGGCGTGCATAAAAGACAAGGCTGATGTGAACAGAAATATGCCGCTTTATTCCGCTATCCACTTGGGGTATTTTGACATTGCGAAAATGCTTCTTGATGCTGGTGCGCTTGCCCGCACCGTGAATGCAAACGGAAGGACACTTGACGCACTTGAATCGCTCATTGAGCGTGGCGGCGAAGAAAAAATGCTTGAGATGGAAAAAGCACTTCTTCCGCATTACAAGGGTACTGATTGGCTCGACAACTCAAAGAGTGAATCGACTTATGCCTCCGACACGGTTTCCGCCTGCTTGAATAGCGGTGCATATAATTTTGAATTTTTAAAAAATATGTTTGATGCGGGCTACAAACCGTCGCGCGGTGATATTTACGCAATAATTGAAGCGACCGAACACTGGTACAAAGGTCAGAAAACTGATGAGGACAAAAAACTTGCAAAGACTTCGATTGAGATGCTCAAAGGAACTTTGAAGCAGAACGAATGCAAGGAACTTCTTGGGTCGGGCTTGTTTTATACCTGTCGGGACACCCGCAGTGATACAGAATTTGCCAATGACATTTATATTCCGCTCATTGATTTTCTGCTTTCCGAAGGGTATGACCCGTATAAAGGAAACGGCAATCCGCAGGGAATTTTAGACTGGTTTGATTACGATATTTCCAATGCCCAAAACTACAAATATTCACGAGATTACGAAATGGGATATATGAGCGAATCGCAAATTCAGTCGTGTGAAAATTATATCAAAGATTTGACGAACACCCGCGCCCAAATCAAAGCAACATTCGCAAAGCACGGAATTACGGTGAACTAAAGAAATTGTCGGCGGACACAAAACGCAAGGAGGATTTTTTTCTATGAAATATCTTTCCGTCTACTCGGATAGATTGTCAAAAAATCAAAATAGGAGGTTTTTCTATGAACGAATATGACGATGACGATATGGACGAGGAGAGCATAGATGGTGCGGCGTGGGAAGCGGGGTGGTATGCGACTTGCTACGCCGACAAATCCGAAAAAGAGCAATGGGAAGAAGACAACCCTTACTATCCCTACGAAGATGCTTTGACAGACGAAGAAATCTACGGAGACGACATCATCTCCGTGTGGCGTGAATATCGCGACGAGAAATCTGCAAGCGATGATTCGGACGAGTTCCCCAGTTTTTCTGACTGGCAAGACAGCAGAAAAGTTTTAGAAACAGAAGATGAAATATCGCAGGATGCAGAAATGTAGCATTTTTTTTTGACGGTGCTACAAATAAGGCAAAGTGAAACCAAAACTTTGCCAACGGAAAATCAATGTAATATCGACAGCGCAAATGCTGAAATCTAGTCTTCACATATCGGGCAGAAGAGATTTTTTCTGCCCGATTTTTTGTTTTAAAAGCCGATGCGTTAGGCTATGGAGCACCTGTGAAGCAATTCTACGGTCAGCAAGCTGACCTTATCGAGTTTGCCGTTGTCAAACTCGCGGAACACCCGACCGCCGTTTGGTGAGCGTATCCGAATCAAACGGCGGTTGCGCCCGAATTCTATTTTCTAAGCTCAAGCTTTGAACAATCAAAGTTTTCTAATCTGCTATTCGTTGCGCGCATAGCAAAGCCGTGCTATACTGAGCGTATGATAGAGACGTACATTTTGCAGAATCTGGTGGCATTTGCGGACTGCGGCACGCTCACTGCGGCAAGCGAGAAAGTGAACATAACGCAGCCGTCGCTGACGCGCTCGCTTCAAAAGCTGGAGGATATTCTTGAAGTTCCGCTTTTCAACCGCACGAAGAACACGATTGCGCTAAATCAAACGGGACTGATTGCTGTGGATTATGCGCGGCGAATTCTTGCGTTGCAAAACGAGATGGAAAGCGAGGTCGTGCGCTTTTATAAGCGGACGCGGGAAATTACGGTGCTGTCGATTGCACCCGCTCCTTTGTGGCATTTGACGCAGATTTTCAATAAAGCCGCTCCCGAAACGAAGGTGAAAGGCAGTCTGTGCGGCGAAAACGAGGCTCTTTTTTCGGCATTGGAGCACGACAAAACCCAAATTATCATCACGACGGAGAACAGAGCGGACGAGCGTTTTTATGCGAGGGATTTTTTTGATGAGCATTTGAAGGTCTTTCTGCCGAAAAGCCACTCCCTTGCAAAAAAGAAATCCGTGGCTTTAAGCGACCTTGCAGGCGAAACGTTTATTATGGCGTCTTCGCTGGGATTTTGGACGAATGTGGTGAAGCGCGAGATTTCGGGGGCAAAGTTCATCGAACAAAACGACATCACCGACCTCCGCGACATCATCAATCATTCCACGCTCCCGGCTTTCGTAACCGACTACACCGAAAAAGCCGCGTATCTTCCCGAACTGGAGAAATCAAGCCGCGTTGCTGTGCCGATTCGCGATGAGGCGGTGAATGTGCACTTTTATGCGGTTTGCCGCGTGGAAATGATGAAGCAACTGGACGCCGTGCTAAGAGAATGATTTTCCCCGAACTTTCCAGCCAATAACTTGCAGGAGAAGCGCAATTTTTTTGACATTCGCTGACTTTTGCGTTCGGCGGGCAATGTCCAGAAAAAAATTGATTCCCTGAGCGTCAGCGGAGCAATTTTTTTTCTGACACGCCTTCCTTTTTGTTAAGGCAAGCAATTTCTAAAAAAAAATTATCCGTCCAATGCGTTCGGCGAGTAATTTTTTTCTGAACACGACTCACTTTTTGCCGAGCGGAGCAATTTTTTTTCAAACACGACTCGCCGAATCAAAAAGCGAGCAATTTTCAAAAATCACACGCCCCGAACTCCCCTTACAGCCAATAACTCACGGACGGCATAAAACAGGCGCAGCGCGTGCGGACGTGTGTTTTTGACAAGATACATCTTTTTGTCGATGAAATGCGTTAGTGCATTGCTGCTTTGAGGTCGCCTGCGTATTTTCGGCTGACGAGGATTTCTTCGCCGTTGGGCATAAGGGCGAACAGGCGACTGTTGAGCGCAGGACGCACAGACTGGATTTTTCGCACATTGACGAGGTACTTGATACGCGGATAATTTGTGAACCGCGCGCGGGTTCTTCTGCTTGGTAGAGCCGCAGTTTCACGCGATAGATTTCGCTTGCGCTCGTTGAAGTAGTTGCGGTAACTCACTTTCGGAGCTGTCGTCTGCACGGGAAGGCGCACGGTTTTTTGCGTGTCGGGATTGTAGGCTGGCACGCCGTCTCGCTCATACCTTTCTTTTCGTGCTTGCGTTACGGCGACCGTGTAGCACTTGCAGCCGTAGCCGTTCGGCGGAAAGATTGAGT
>CALBGU010000016.1 GCA_937893155.1 uncultured Treponema sp.
TTGCGCGTAACCTAGGCGCACATTTGCGCGTAGCCTAGGCGCACATTTGCGCGTAACCTAGGCGCACATTTGCGCGTAGCCTAGGCGCACATTTGCGCGTAGCCTAGGCGCAAATTTTTTGTGCACTTGAAAGAGAGTGCTTGACGGCTGAAAAATAGTTTATAAAAGCAAAGCGGAGGAGTTATGGACGATATAATAAAAATCGTGTTTCCAGTGATTGCCATTATGGCGCTAGTGGGCGTGGTGGGTTTTTTTGCCTCTTCAGAAACGGCGTTCTTGAGCTTGCAGCGCGTTACGGTGCGCCAGCTCCTCAAGGAAAAACCCGTGAGCGCGGCGGCTTTGCGCATTGCGTGGCTCAAAGACAACACCGACCGTCTGATTACCCTTGTGCTTATCGGCATCAATTTTACGACTACGCTGGCATCTTCTCTCGCGACTGCGTTTGCGGCGAGTTTGGCGGGGAGCGCGGGCGCAACTTATGCCACGGTGATTATGTCGGTGGTGCTCATCATCTTTGGCGAAATCGTGCCGAAGACAATCGCAGCGAATAAAACGGTCTCGACGGCAAAATGGGAAAGCGCACCGCTCATCTTTCTGCAAAAAGCGCTGTTCCCTGTCGTGTGGTTTTTCTCGGCAATCTCGAATCTGATAACCGCGCTTGTTTCACGGCTTCTCAAGGAAAATCGACAGATTATCACGGAGGAAGAACTCAAGACGCTTATCGATGTCGGCTCTCGCGAAGGCACGCTGGAGCAGAACGAACGCAAGATGCTTCACCGCATTTTCAAGTTTTCCGACCTTCACGTTCACGATATTTTGCGCCATCGCTCTTTGGTGAAATCCATCAGCGAAGAGGCGAGCTACGACGAGCTTGTGCGGCTGTTTTCAGAAACGGGCTACTCGTATATCCCCGTCTACAAAGGCGACGCTGAGCATATCACGGGCGTGGTGCGCTACAAGTGGGTGCTGTATGCCAAGCCGAAACGCACGTCAATCGTCCGCGATTTTATGCGCACGGTGCTGTTTGTGCCAGAAAGTCTGACGGCACTTGAATTGCTGCAGACGTTCAAAAAAGAGCAGCTCAGTTTTGCTGTCGTCCTTACGGAGCATGGCTCGTTTGCGGGCGTGGCGACGCTGGACGATGTAATGAGGGCGGTGATGGGCAGAGTGAACAGCGATTATGCAACGACGATGTTAAGCCCAGAAGAGCGGATTCAGATTTTGTCGCAAAACGAGTTTTTGGTGCCGGGCGATATGAAAATCGAGGACGTAAATGCGTCGCTGAACCTTTTGATGAACAGCGAAAATTATGACACGCTCGGCGGCTGGCTGCTCGAAAAGTTCGGTGCATTGCCGTCTGTGGGCGAAATGCTCAAATGGAACGGCACGCTGTTTGTGATTGAAGACCAGTCTCAGCGCCGAATCCTTTCCGTGCGTGTCTGCCTCGGCGCATAATTTTTTTTGCTATTTGCCTTGAATCCACGCGTCTTTTATTTTTTTGCTGGCATCGGGGTCTTGCTTGATGTTTTCCACCGCGTTCAGCGCAAACGCAAGAAAGACTGCCAAAAAGAGTGCGGCAAAAAGCACGATGATTATCTTTTTCGCGCTCAACAGCTGTTGTTTTACGGCGAGAGGCTGCATTTCAGGTTCGGTTGCTACGCTCAAGGCGGGCATTGTGTTCTTGAATGCTTCGGCGATGTGCTGTTTGAGTTCTGCCAAGCGCGTTTCGTCTGCGGTGCTGTCGCTTGCAAACACGGTATCCACGGCGTTCGAGGCGTTGTTTTTGACAATATCCAGCGAAGGTCGGTATAGCTCAAAAATCGCTTCGTTGACAGCGGCGAGCATATTTTCAAAAAAGGCTGTTTCAAGATTTTTTTCAGAGCGGCAGTTTGACACGAAAAGCAGTAGCAGAGCAGCCGTTTTTTCGATATGATAAAGGTTATGTGTGATATAACTTTGAGCGAGCTTCTGGTGCTGTTTATGCTTGCAGTATCATCGAGCCGCGTGCTTTATTTGCGTCAGGCGCGAATTGATGCGCTGGCTTCTTTGCCGCAAATCGCGTTTTTGATTTCGCTTTTGAACATATACATCTGGGGATTTTCGCCGCTGGAAATCTGGATTGCAATCGTTGCGTTTTATGCCTTTGTGCTCAATGTGCCGGCGGCGCTGAAAGTCTGGTCGTATCTGTATGTGGATTATTACCACCCCGCGTTTCGCGTGTTTTCGCTGTTTGCGTTCTTTTTGTCGATTGCAACAATGGCGGTCGCGCTGATTTTTGCGCCGGTGCGGGTGCAAACGGACGGGATTCGCGTAACGGAATACAAATATGCGGGGAAATTCTCCACGGGTTTTAGCCATTCCGCGTCAAAATACGAGCGCGCCGACGCGATTCTGACGGTGTTTTCGCCAGAGATACAAGATGATTCTGTGGCGTTCCGCGTGGATAACGGAGATGAAGTGCGGGGCACGTTTGCGCTCGGAAAGCCGATTTTGATTTTCTTGGGCGACAAACGGGCAAGCGTCAAAATGTATCGGCCGTATTTGGAAAAACTCGCGCAGGACGGCTACACGGTCATTGCCGGCGAATTTTTTGCAAGCGATATGAAATGGATTTCGGGTGTGCCCGACACGCCGCATTTTCGTCGGTTTGCCGTCAATCTGGCGGACTTAAACGGGTCGTGGGACGTGCAGGCAAAAAAAGGCAATTTTTCGGGACGATATGTCAAAGAATTCACGATGTTGCTGTATCTTGCCGGCGAGTTTAATGGCGAGCGCAAGCCGTTTTTCCTTATCGGCGACGAAATGGCTTCCGACGCGCTTTCTCTTGCCGCAGGAATGTACAGCGATGCGATTTCGGGCTTTTTTGATATGACGAGCGTTGCCGCTTATCCCGCGGGGTACGGCTTTATTGAGCAGACCGACCCGCTTTTGGCGTTCTTGCACGGACGAAAGCGCGAGAGAGAACTCACGTTGCCGCATTTGCTTGCCGCGCGCACCGAAGAAAACATTATTTTGGGTTCTGAAATTACGATAGAAGAGAGCGAAACGGAGAACGAAAATGACGCTGAATGAATTGAACGCTTTTTTTAATGGATTTTTGCATAACGAACAGTATGCCTCGGATATTTCGCGCAATGGGGTGCAAGTGCAGAACTCTGCGCCTGACACAAAACAAATCACGCGCGTGGCTTTTGCCGTTGATGCGTGCTTTGAAACAATAGAGCGCACGATTGCGGCACAAGCACAGTTGCTTTTTGTGCATCACGGCATTTTTTGGGGCGGCTGTGACACCGTTACGGGCACGCATTACAATCGCATTGCCTGTCTTATCAAAAACGACATCGCGCTGTATGCCTCGCACATTCCGCTTGACGCGAATAATCCGTACGGCAACAATTTTGGTATGGCGTCACGGCTGGGCATAAAAAACGCCGAACCGTTCGGGACGTGGAGAGGAATGACGCTGGGCGCAATCGGGAATCTTGAAGCGCCGCTTAGTGCCGACGAACTCATCAACAAGGCGTTTCCGAACGGCAATCATTCGCTCCACCTGCTGCCGTTCGGAAAGCCGCTGCTGTCGCGTATCGCCATCATTTCTGGCGGTGCGGGCGACGACATTGACCAAGCGATTGAAGCGGGTGCCGACGCATTTATCACGGGCGAAATCGGGCACGAGCAATATCACGTTGCTGAGGAAAACGGCATTACGGTGATTGCCGGCGGGCATTACGAAACGGAAATGGTGGGCGTGCAACTCGTCAAGGCAAAATTGGAAGCCGAGACCGACGTGGAGGGTGTCTTCCTCGACGTGCCGACAGGATTGTAATTTTTTTTCGCACTCGTTTGAGACAATCAGCCCAAAAGGGTGTCGAGCAGCATCATCAAAACAAAGCCGAGCGCAAATGCGATGACTGGCGCATCTCCGCCTTTTCCGCCTGCGCTTTCGGGGAGCAGTTCCTCCACGATGACGTAGACCATTGCTCCCGCCGCAAACGACAAGAGCCACGGCATTGCCGCCGTGAATGCGCCTGCCAACACTACGGCAAGCGCGCCAAAAATCGGTTCGACCACGCCTGAAAGCGTCCCATACAAAAATGCCTTGGATTTTGAGCCGCCTGCGCTTTTGAGCGGCAACGACACGATTGCGCCTTCGGGGAAATTTTGAAGCGCAATGCCGAGCGAAAGCGCAAACGCCTCCGCCGCGCTGACCACGCCGCCCGCCGTCATTCCCGCAAACACCACGCCGACCGCCATTCCTTCGGGGATATTGTGGAGCGTTACCGCGAGGGTGAGCATTGTGGTGCGCTTGAGTTTTGCGTGCGGTCCTTCGGTGTGCTCAGAGGCGCTGTGCAGGTGCGGCACGGTTCTGTCCATCAGCAAAAGAAATGCGATGCCCGCCAAAAAGCCCAGCGACGCTAAAAACGGCGAGCCGTCAGATTGGTTTATGGCTGGGAGGAGCAGCGAAAATACCGACGCGCTCATCATAATGCCGCTTGCGAAGCCCGAGAGCGCGCTTTCGGTGGTGGCGGAAATAGTGTTTTTCAGAAAAAAAACGCACGCCGCGCCAGCCGTTGTGCCCAAAAACGGAATGAGCAGCCCGAGCGTAATGATTTTGATTTCGTCCATAATTCGATTATACGCACAATCTGCTGTTCTGCGCAATTTTTCCGCGATTTTTTATCAATAATGGGCTATGTTAGGTTTTCGTCTGTCATTGCGAACGTGCTTCGGAATCTCTTTTTGACAGCAAAAAGCACTTTGAGCGAGATGCTGAAACGAGTTGAGTATTTTATAAGCATACGTTCCGTAACACCACCGATTATTATTCGATTGTTCGGTTATTGTTCATAGGTGCGCAGGATATTTTCGGCGGTTTGCAATCGACTTTGGCGCAAATCCATTGACTGCTTTACAATGTAGCGGTGCGCCTGTGCTTCGGTCATTCGCAACACCTGCACAAGCACGAGCTTTGCGCGGTCAATCACGCGGATTTCTTGAATTTGCTGCTTGAGTTTTTTGTTTTGGTCTTCAATAAAAAGCGAGCGGCGGCGCGACGCATCGAGCAATTTTGCCGAGCGAAAAAAGAAATCGCTGGAAATCGGCTTTGGTAGCACGAACACGCCTGCGTCTTCTGCGTCTGAGCTTTTGTCAAACAAACGCGATTCGTCTGCGATTAACATAATGCCCGCAGACGAATGTTCTGCAATGTGAATGGACAGTTCCGTGCCGAACTCGTCGCTCAGCGGCGTGTCGATTATCACCAAGTCAAAATCGCTTTGAGCGATGTATCTTCGCGCCTGTGCACCGCTTTTTGCGGTGGCAATGCGCGAAAAATGCTGCGATTGCAAAAGAGCTGAAATAATCTGCACTGTGCCCGTATTGTTCGACGCGATAAGCACGCTGTCCATTTTTTCCTCGATTTCTCCTGCGGTGTTTTCGATACAATTAAACGGTGCCGAACTCTGGCTCTTCTGCTTTGAATTCGGTGTACGCCTTAACGATTTCCTCTGGCAAAACGGATTTTACAAATTTGCTCTTTGCGGCGGCTTTGCGTGCGCTCTCTGCGTTTTCGGGCAGTGTGCCGTATGTCCACGAGGCTTCTGCGCGAAGGTCTTCGGCGGCAGGGATAATCGTTTCTTTGTTTTCCACGCCCTCAAGTCCAGCGCGGAGCAGCAGCGCGATTGCCAAATACGGATTGCAACTCGGGTCGGCGGCGCGCACTTCAATGTGCTCGTCTTCGCCTGCGGGGAACGGAAGGCGGATAAGCTGCCCGAGTCGGTTCTGCCGAGTCCAGCTCACCGAAAGCGGCGCGTCGTTGTGCCCAAGGCGGTAATAGCTTGACGGAAGCGGATTGAGGAACGTCGCAATTTCTACAATGCGATTGAGAATTCCTGCCACAAATGCGCCTCCCGTCTCGGAGAACGTGCCGCCCTCAAAAATGTTTTTGCCGTCCTTTTTAATCGACAGATTGACGTAAAAGCCGCTGCCGACCGCATTGTCCACGGGTTTTGGCAAAAATGACGCAAAAAGCCCGTTGTTCGATGCAACCGTTCGCACCACCGTTTTGAATGTGTTGAGATTGTCCGCGGCTTCCACGCCCTTTGCGGAGCGGAAATCCACCTCGTGCTGTCCGGGACCTGCTTCGTGATAGCTAAACAGCGGCTCAATGCCCATTTTGGAAAGCGTCAAGCAGATTTCGCGGCGGATATTTTCACCTGCGTCCAGCGGGGCAAGGTCGCAATAGCCTGCGCGGTCGTGCGGCTCGCGGGTTGGATTTCCGTCAAGGTCGCGCTTAAAAAGATAGAATTCGCATTTTGTGCCGAATGAACATTCAAAGCCTGCCGCTTCCGCTTTGCTCACGGCTTGAGAAAGCATTGCTCTTGTGTCGCCTTCAAAGGCGCTTCCGTCGGGGTATTTGATGTTGCAGAAAAAGCGGACAACGCGCCCCTGTTGCGGTCTCCACGGCAAAACGCAGAGCGTGGACGGGTCGGGGATAAGGAACAAATCGCTGTACGACATATTAAAAAATCCCCTGACTTCGCTTGCATCGAACGGAATTCCCGTTTTGAATGACTGTTCAAGTTCCTGCGGCTGAATATTTATCGAGCGTAAATGCCCAAAAATATCCGTAAAAAACAATTTTATGAATCGCACGTCGTTATCTTTGACGTACTGCAAAACTTCACTTTGTGTGTATCCCATAATTTCTCCTCAAAATATAGTGCCGATGTTACGGTTCTTCGGGAAGCGCAGAAAGGCTTTCGGTTTTTTCCGGCTCCTCGCGAAGAATTGCTTGTGAAAGCGGTTTGTATGCTTCCCATTCATCGCCGATTTTTGCGATGTGCTCTGCCGCAATTTTTGATACAAAATACGCACCTTCTGGGCGCAAATGCGTATTATCCTCGCGCCCGTCTGGATATTGCGGGTAGAGACCTGCAGCGAAATTCATAAAAAAACGCAGGCTTTTTTCTTTGCCCTCTGCTTCCAAAAGCACTCGAGTTTCTCTCTCCATATCCACCGCGGGAACGCCCGCCGTTTTTGCCGCGTCCAACGCCGCCTGAGGATAATCGCCGTGGGATTTTTGAACCCTGCCGCTGTCGCCAAAATTGCGCCGTGCAATCGACGTAAAAATGACAGGAAGCACGCCTTTTTCTTTTAACCGCTCGCAGAAAAACAAAAGATTTTCCTTGTATTCGCTGTCTGGCGCGGTGTAGCGCGTTTTGTCCGCCACTTTTTCGTCGTTGTGCCCAAACTGGATTATCGCAAAGTCGCCCGCGCAGGCATTTTTCAAAACCTCCGCAAATCGATTTTCAGTGATGAAACTTTTGGTTGAACGCCCGTTTTTGGCAAAATTCAAAATCTGGACATCGCTTTTCAAAAATCGCGAAAATTCCTGCACCCAGCCTGTTTGCGGATAGGTGGAGAAATCGTTGTACTGCATTGTTGAATCGCCCATAAAAATGATACGCATTTTTTCCTCATTCCACCGTTACGGATTTTGCCAAATTTCGCGGCTTGTCGGGGTCATTTCCGCGCAAAACCGAGCAGTAATACGCGAAAAGCTGCGCGGGAATAACCGACAGCAATGGCGCAAAAGCATCGTCCACTGCGGGAATCGAAACGTATTCTGCGCAGGACGAAAAATATCCCGTATCGTCTTGCGTGATAACCATCGTTGCCGCTCCGCGCGATTGCACTTCCACGATGTTGCTTGCGATTTTGTCAAAAAGCGCTTTTTGCGTGGCAACCGCCACAACCAGCGTGGACGGGTCAACGAGCGCAATCGGACCGTGCTTGAGTTCGCCCGCCGCAAACGATTCGCTGTGCATATAGCTCACCTCCTTGAGTTTTAAGGCACATTCCATACAAATCGCGCTGTCAAACTGACGACCGATGTAGAAAATCTTTTCTTTGTTGAATTGCTGAGACGCCAATTTCTGAATCTTCGATTGATTTTTGAGGATTTCTTCCACTTTTTCGGGGATTGCCTCAAGCTCGCGCAACGCCGACAGATAATCCTCGTGCGCTATCGTTCCTCGCACCGCCGCGCATTTGAGCGCAAGCAGATACATACACATCACCTGCGCGGTAAATGCCTTGGTTGACGCAACCGCGATTTCAGGACCTGCCCACGTGTACACCACATCGTCCGCCTCGCGCGAAATCGTGGAGCCGACGCAGTTCGTTACTGCCACAACCCGCGCTCCGTTCGCCTTGGCGAGCCGCATTGCCGCCAGCGTGTCTGCCGTTTCTCCCGACTGACTGATAACGATGAACAAATCGCTGGGGAACATTACGGGATTGCGATAGCGGTATTCGCTCGCCACGTCCACCTCGACGGGAAGCCGCGCGAATTTCTCGAACACATATTTTGCCACCTGACCCGCGTAACTCGCCGTCCCGCACGCCGCAATGACCACGCGAGAAACGTTTTTCCAGAAATCAGGATTTTGCATTTCCTCAAAATTGATGTCGATGATGGTGCCGTTTTCGTCGCGGACAAGACGCGGATTCATCGTATCGCGCAGGGCTTTGGGCTGCTCGTGGATTTCTTTTAGCATAAAATGCGAGTATCCGTCTTTTTTTGCGGCGGACACGTCCCAATCCACGTGAAATGGCGCGCGCACGATTTTTTCGCCGTTTTCGCTGAACAAATCAACGTGGTCGGCGTAGAGCACGGCAAGTTCTTTCTGCTCCAGAAAATACACGTCGCGGGTTCGCTCGATAATCGCGGGAACATCGCTCGCAATAAAATTTTCTCCCTTGCCCAGTCCCACGACCAGCGGACAATCTTTTCGCGCCACGACGATTCGGTCGGGGAAATCGCGGCAAATCACGGCGAGCGCGTATGAGCCTTCGAGCTTTTGAAGCGTCTGCTGCACGGCGGTGAAGATATTTTTTGATTTTTCGTAAAAATAATTCGTCAAATGCGCCACGACTTCCGTGTCCGTTTGGCTTCGGAACACGATACCTTGGCTTTGAAGCCACGAGCGCAGTTTTGCGTGATTTTCGATGATTCCGTTATGCACCACCGCAATCGACCCGCTTTCGTTGATGTGCGGATGCGCGTTTGTATCGCTCGGCTCGCCGTGCGTTGCCCATCTCGTGTGCCCGATACCCACCGTGCCGGGCAAAACGGCGGCGGTTTTTTCCACGGCTTCGGCAAAAAATGCCTCGTTTTCTTTTTCTGCCGCGGCAGGTTCTTTTGCCGTCGATTCCTTAATAATGTCGTCGATGATTCGCTCTACCAAAAATTTAAGCGCGCCCTTTGTTTTTTTTACTATCAACTCATCGCCTGAAAGCACCGCAATTCCTGCGCTGTCGTAGCCGCGGTATTCGAGTTTTTTGAGCGCGTCCACCAAAATAGGTGTCGCATTTTTGCAACCGATGTATCCCACAATTCCGCACATATTTTTCTCCTGAAAATATATTTTCTGTTATTTTTGAGAATGTCGTTCAGAAAATCAAAACGGCATTTCAAAACCATTTTATATTATCGAACGCAAACACGCAACAATTTTGCTGTCGTAAAGCTCTCCCTTTTTCTCAAGCTCGGCGATTGCGCTTTCTCGGTCGCGGATTTCGTGCCAGCCGCGGACGCTTGCAATCGACACATAGCTTTCGCACACGCGGATTAAACGCGCGATAAACGGAATTTCTGCGCTCGAAAGCCCTTCTGGATAGCCTGAGCCGTCGATATTTTCGTGGTGGCTTTTTGCCGCGTCAATAAAAATCGCGCGGTATTCTTGCGGCACAAACGAAAGATATTTTGCGGCTTTCTCGGCGTGGCTTTTGAGCATTTCGCGCTCTTCGTCGCCGATTTCGCGCGCAGAAAGCAATTCGGCGGGGAGCGACAAAAAGCCGGCGTCATACACCAAGGCGGCGCAATAATAGATAGAGGCAAGTTCCGCGGAGACACCCGAAGCATACGCGACTTTGTACACAAGCTCGGCAACGTTTCTGGAATGATTGCGGCGGAAGGTTGCCTCGTCGATTTTTTCGCCGAGCTGTTCGCACGTGCTGACCAAATCGGCAGGCGGGGGCGGCAGTTTTTTTGACATCGCGTACACGTCAACCACGCTTGCGTGACGAAGCCGCGCATTGTTCTCGCGATTGAGCTTGAAAAGCCGCGCCAAAAGCAAAATGACCGCCAGCAAAAACGTGAGCATCAAAAGCACCACAACCACCACAATGGCAAGCACGAACGTGCCGCGTCCTTTTTGCCGCGAAACTTCGCCTGCAAATGCGGAAAATACTCTGTGCAAAACGTTTGACTGCGCCGCTCGTCCGCTATAGGCAATCTGCACGTCTTGCTCCGAATTATGCGTGCGCACAAGGCTCATAATCAGCTCGTTAATGCGCGCACTTTCCACCTGCGGATACAAAAACAACTTGGATTCCACGTCTTCAAGTGCGAGATATTCTTTGTCCTCGGCGATTTTTTGCAGATACGAAAAATAAATCGGTTCGGCGAGCAAAAGCACATTCACGGGAATAAAATCGCGGGCTGAAGTGATAGCGAGCGCACGATTTATTTCGTCGTATGCCTCTTTATATTGGTTTGAAGAAAATTTTTCATTCGCTTTTACCAAAATTTTTTCGGTGCGCGAAAGCCGAGTGCAACCCGCAAAAATTGCCGTAAAAAACACCAATGCAAGCACAAACCAAAACGCAATTTTTTTGATTTTCTTCATTTTTTCCCTCGTTACTCCTTAAATGTATCACATTGTTGCCTTTTTTAAAATACTTTGCGCTGTTTCCACGCCTCTTTTTCGCCTTTTTATTCCGCAAACAGCCGCCACACTTCCGCCGTGGGCTTTCCCGATACAATCGTGATGCTTGCCTCCTCGTTTTGTATCTTCCCTGCTTTTGAAAGCGTCATTCCGTACGGGCGAAGCTCCAGCCGTGCGTTAGGGGCAAAAAGAGTGCACCCCGAATAGCTAAAATACCCGTTTTGCACATACTCGGCATTTTGAGAAAGCCCCAGATTCCATAAATCAATCGCCTTGAGAGCGAACGTGCCGTCAAAGACCGCGCGATTGTGCGAATACGGCGCGGATTTAAGCGCACAGCCCTGCGCATAGAGCAAGAGCATATCTTGAGCGGAAAATGCGGTTTTATTCACCGCGTTCACTGCCGAAAGCGCGCAGTCGAAGCCCGAAAAATCGTTGTGCGCCATTTCGTACAGCAATGCCGTGCCGCCAAAATTGCGCACAAGCCACGAACCGAACGCATAATTCGCCGCGTAAGACAGAATATCAAAATAGCCGTCAAAACTCTCGCGGTATTCCAGCCCGATTTCCGAATAATGCGCCTCAAAAAACGGAAGCCGCGCCGCCACGCTCTCGTCCGCAGGCACCCCAAGCGAATCCTGCAACATATCTTCGCACAAAAGCGACATCATCTCTTCGTGAAACGCCGTGGTTGAAATGCCTTTTTGCATCGTTTTTACGCCGTAGCTGACCATGTGCTGAAACTCGTGCGCCAGCGTGGAATACGCCGATTCCCTCTTTTTTGCCACCGAAGCGGCATCAAGATAGATAAATTTTCCCTCGTTCGACGCGCACAATTCGGGATTTTTGTATTCAAAGCCCTGCCGAGAGAGATTTTTTGCGCTCGAAAAATAATCGCGGGAATAAAAATAGCCCTGCACCCCGCCGTCTGCGCCGCAATCCGCGCCGATGTCGTAAATCACGATGTTTACTCTCGGGTCGCGAGGTCGCATTTTCTCCCAGCCGTTGTCGCCGTAATGCGCATAGATTTCATCGCTTTCATGCCCAAAAATCGCCCGGATTTTCGGACACATCTCATCGAATTTCGCTGCAATGTCCGCCGAAAGTTCCGCCGTGATGGGTGCGTTCTCGCTCTCGCCTGCAAAATTGCCGTCAACCACCCACACCAAGCATTCTGTGCCGATTGAACGAAGTGTTGCGCCCGCGAGTTTGTACACCGACAGCGATTGATTTTTGTCCACGAACAATTCCCGCCGCGTTTCGCCTTCGACCAGCGGCTGTGCAAAAAACGAGGGCGGCTCGGGCGTTTTTGCCGTGCGCGCGGGCTTTATGGATTGCGCCTTTATCATCGGCACACGAAGGCGGTGCGAACTAAAATCCAGCGTGCTAAACCGCTCATTTTGCATCGGCGGCGTGGCTCGCTCAATCCCTGAAAAATGAGCAATATACGACACATCTTCGGCTTTTATCACGCTGTTCGTCGGATTGATTTTTATAAAATACAGCGATTTCCCGCTCACGTCCTCGCCAAAATAATCGCTCAAGCGAATCGTCTGGATTTTTTCGCCCGCACCTTCGTTTGTGTCTAGCGAACTGCACCCCGCAAACAGCATCGCGGCAAGGGCGAGTATGGTGCACAAAAAATGTGCTCTCGTTATATGATATGGGTTTCTCATCTTTTTTTGTCATTCCGAACGTGTTGTAGGTTTGCTTTCGACGCATTTTCAAAGCGCATAATGCACGTTTACTATATGATTTTTTTGCAATTTGTGTAAAGCATACGATTTTTTGCCCATTCACAAAAATTTTTTCGCACATTTCGACTACGCTTAATGAGATGAAAAAGATTATCGCCCAAAAAGCTCGCGGAGGGTTTCGTCGGTGGCTCTGCGGATTTTCCGTTTGATTTCGCCGCCGGTAACGTGTGCTTTTTGAATGAAACCGATGTTGTAAAATCCGAGCGCGTTTCCAGCCGAGTGGCAGGTAAAGCCGCTTTGATACGGTCCGTTTTGCAGCACGATTTCGGGCACCAATCCAATGCCGATTCCCAACTGCGCCATCGCCATAATCGCTTCGTTGCCCTCGGCTTCGGCGGCAATGCGCGGGTGCACGTTGCGGCTGTGAATCCACGAATCAAAGCGTTGGCGCGCCAAACCCGCCTTGGGCAAAATCAGCGGCACGTCAGACACGATGTCTTGCGGTGCGCCGTGCACGGTTTCAAACGGTCCGCCCGTCGCCGCGGCAAACGTAAGCGGACTTTGGCACACGCTAATGCAATTCAAGAGCGAAAATCCTTCGTCGGGGATTGCCGCCACCGCCAAATCTGCCGCGCCCGTTCTCACGCTTTCGGCGGCTCCTGCGGGGTCTCCCGTCTGCACGCTGAGATGAATGGCGGGATATTTTTCGGACAGCCGTTTTACGAATGCGGGCAAAATGGAATAGCACGCCGTAACCGACGCATACACGTTCAACGTTCCCGAAACCGTGTCGATTCCCGAAAAGCACTGCAAAAGCTCATCGCGTTCAAAGAGACATTTTTCGGCAAAACGCACGAATGTTTCTCCTGCTGCCGTCAGCGAAACACAGCGGTTGTCGCGCTCAAAAAGGGGTGTGCCGCATTCGCTTTCCACGCGCGAAATCAATCGGCTCAATGCCGAGGGACTCAAGTTTATTTTTGATGCCGCCTTCGAAAAATGCAATGTTTTGGAAAGCGCAGCGACCGCTTCAAGTTCAGCAAAATCCATATTCCCTCACTATAGCACAAAAAATGCGTTCTGTATGACATTTTTGCTCAAAAAGAATATCGCTCAATTTCTGGCACTTTTTAGCCGATACTGACTGTATTGGAGGAGCTGATATGAAAAAGCTATTGGCAGTTGCCTGCGTTTTGGGCACGACATTCACAGCATTTTCTTTTGACAAAGAAACGGTCGTACCTCAGGGAACGGTGAAATCTTATACAAAAACAAATTACGCAATATCTTCAAAATTCGGCACTTTTTACCGCACTCCAGAAACAAAATATGTTCATACCTATAATATTGCAGGGCTTGAATCCGAGCGAACAGAACTGACGGGCACTGATGTGCTTACGGATAGGCTTTCGTTTCAGTACGATATGTCGAATACGTTGCTTTCAACCACGCTTTTTAATGCGGACGGTGTTCAGATTGAGCAGACAACGTACACCTATGACGCAGCGGGAAAAGTGAACACGGTGGAAGTTGTGAGCAAAGACGGCGTTCTTCTTTCCAAGACGGTGTACAAAACGGCGGACGGCAAAGAAGATAAATCCGAGTATAACGGCGAGGGTGCGCTCGAGAAAAAGACAATCACGGTGTTTGCCGACGACGGAAAAGCTACCGAGATTTTTGTGTACTCAGGCGACGGAAATCTTTCGCAAAAACAGTCATTTAGTTATGATGTTTCGCGAAATCTTGCCGAAATTACTTATTACGGTGCAGATGGAAAGCGCACAAAGCGCGATTCGTATTTGTACAAGCCCGGGGAAACACACGCGACCGAGATTCAGGTTTTTGACAACGCGGATACGCTCCTTGAGCGAAAAATTTTGTCCTACGACGAAAAGGGCAACACAACCAAAATTTCAACGTACACCGTTTCTGAAAAGTTCGGTGAAACAGTTACGGAATTATCGGATATAGTGGAATATTCGTTCCAATATTAAACACCATTACAAAAACTCCCCACATCCTTAAGCCAGCAGGCTGGATTCGTATCCTTCATGCTGGCTTTTTCGTGTCCAGTGAAAAAACGCGGCTTTTTGTGCGTTGAAAATCGTGCGGGATTTATCAAAAACGTGTCAATAAAAACTCTAGCGGAATCAGCGCAATCGATTAAAATAGAAATCACTTCTTGAAACACACAACAGGCGAACATTTTAGCTCCGCCTGCTCGGAGGGTTACTATAATGGCTTTGAAATCAATTAAAGATGTGGTGAAAACAGTTTCTCGCCCGGAGAAAGTTTTGCAGTTCGGCGAGGGCGGATTCCTCCGCGCGTTTGTGGATTGGCAGATTGACATTGCGAACGAAAAGGCGGGCTTCAACGGCAATATCGTTATTGTGCAGCCGCTCGAGCGCGGAATGGTGGACGCAATGAATGCGCAGGATAATTTGTACACCACCGTTCTTCGCGGAATGAAAGACGGAAAGCCGACCGTGGAAACGCGCGCCATTACGTCTGTGAGCCGCTCCATAAATCCATACACCAATTATGATGAATATATCGCGCTTGCTTCCGCTCCTGATTTGCGCTTTATTGTGTCGAATACCACCGAGGCGGGCATTCGTTTTGATGCGGAAATCGACGGCGAGGCGGTTACGCTTGAGCAAAAGCCGCAGAAAAATTTCCCTGCAAAAGTTACCGCATTCCTTTACAAGCGCTTTCAGGCGTTCAACGGCGATGTAAGCAAGGGAATGATTTTGATTCCGTGCGAGCTTTCCGACCAAGCGGGCTTGAATCTGCGCATCAATATTCTGCGCTATGCGGAAATGTGGCAGCTCGGTCCCGATTTTATCAACTGGTTTGACGAGGCGTGCGACGTGTGTTCTTGTTTGGTTGACCGCATTGTTCCGGGCTATTTCCCGCTGCTTTCAAAAGAGGAAAACGGCAAGACGCAAGCAGAAAACCTGTGCGAAAAACTCGGCTACGAAGACAAATTGCTCGACAGCGCAGAGCTGTTTCATTTCTGGGTTATCGAGAGCAAAAAGAGCCACGAAGACGAATTGCCGCTGGTCAAAGCGGGATTGCAGGTCAAGTGGGTCAAGAATATGGACTATTACCACACGCGGAAGGTGCGCATTTTGAACGGCGCGCATACGTCGAGCGTGCTGGCGGCGTTCCTTGCTGGCTCAAATTATGTGCAAGACATCGTGTGCGAGCAAAAAGTTGGCTCGCTCTTTAACACGCCAAACGCAAGCGCGAACGCGTTTATGCACGACATCATTTTCAATGAGATTGTGCCTTCCATCGACGGCGACCAAGATGACCTCAAGGGCTACGCGCAAGACGTGTGGACGAGATTCCAAAATCCGTTCAATCCGCATCGCCTTATCGAGATTTCGCTGAATTCAGTCGCAAAATATTGGACGCGCTGTCTGCCGAGTCTCACGCAGTCAATCAAAAAGACGGGCAGTGTGCCAAAGCTCTTGGGCTTTTCGCTTGCGGCACTCATCGCGTTCTACAACGGCACGGAAATCAAGACCGACGACAAGGGCAAGCAATACCTTGAGAGCAAGCGCGACGAGGGCGTGTACGGCAACTACGACGTAGAACCTGTATTGCAGTTCTTTGCAACACTCAACCGCGAGACGCGCGACGCAAAAGAAATTGCCCACCGCGTTTTGAGCAACACGGATTTCTGGAAAGAAGACCTCACCAAATATAGCGGTCTTGAAGAAACCGTTGCGCGCCATCTTGCCGACATTCAGGAGAAAGGAATGAAGAGTGCGCTTTGTGACATCGTGAAATAAACGCTGCTCAAAAAGAAAACTCCCGTCTTTGTTCGGCGGGAGTTTTTTTGCGGTGTGATTTTATTTTATGAATCGAATATTGTCCACAAAAAATCTGCCGTTCATCGGCGTTGTTTCTTTGTAGCACAGATTTACGCGGTACACCAGCGACAGCTCGCTCATAAAATCCTGCACGGAAAGCACCACGGTATGCGCTCCCGGCTCTACCAAAACCGTCCGCGTTTCGTTCCATTTCCACGCTTCAGAAGTCTGAAACGCCATACTGAATTCAAACGACGTATTTTCGGGATTGTATATGTCCAAAACGACGTATTTTGTGCCTGAAAAATTCCATTGAAAATCCATATAAAACATACCGCTCGAGTCGGAATCTGGTGTGGATTTTGCAACCTTGCATTCAAGCGACTGCCGCCCCTCCGAAGCCCAGTGCGATGAAAGCCGCGCCGAAGTTGAAAGTTTGGGCGGACCCCAAAACTCCCAGTCAAACGCTGCCCAAATCCAATAATTTC
This sequence comes from uncultured Treponema sp., assembly GCA_937893155.1. GTDB lineage: Bacteria > Spirochaetota > Spirochaetia > Treponematales > Treponemataceae > Treponema_D. Next base: position 16,737 of record CALBGU010000016.1, read on the forward strand.
CCTTTTCAAAATTGTCCAAAATGCTTACCGTGCCCTGCGGAATTGAACTACGGTCGCCCAGAATGTCCTGTGAAAACGCAGGCAGCGCACAGAGCACACACGCAAGAATTATGCCTAAAACAGATTTTCTCATAAAACAGTCTCCTAGCATTTAAATTTGTTCATTTCGTCTTTCAGACTGCTGATAGCAACCACGCTTGCATTCACGTTGTCTCGGGCTTTTTGCGCGGCAGATGAAATCGTGGACGCCTTGTCCGCCATTTCGTTCATACTATCGCTGACCGTTTCTGCCATACTAGAAAGGCTGTCCATTTCAACAGACACCTGCTGGCTTCCCTCAAGCATTTTAACCGAGCCGTCTTTTACGTCGCTGGTAATGGAATTGATTCGCTTCATCGCTTCCAAAATCTGTGCGCCGCCCTCGTTCTGCTGCTTCATCGCGTCGTCAATCACGCGCTCTTGCTCGCCCACGGTTTTCGTTAGCCCAAAAATGCGGTTGAATTGCTCCTGCACCGTAATATTTGCGCGGGAAACTTCGTTGATAGAATTGTAGACCTCTTTGAGCGCCTGCTGCATCTTCACGCCCTGCGAAGACGACTCTTCAGCAAGTTTTCTGATTTCGCCCGCAACCACGCTGAATCCCTTGCCCGTCTCTCCGGCGTGTGCCGCCTCAATCGCCGCGTTCATCGCCAAAAGGTTCGTCTGGCTTGCAATATTTTTGATAACCGAAGAGGCTTCCGAAAGATTTTTGGATTTTTCCTGAATGTCTTTAGAAAGCGACACCGTTTTGTTTACCAGCGCCAGACCGTCCTCGGACGCTTTTTCCAGCTCTTCCATAGAAATTTTGTTCTTGCTCAAAATCTGCGTAACCGAATTGATGTTTGCCGACATCTGCTCGATTGAACTTGACGACTGCGAAACGCTTTGCGCTTGCGTGTCGATGTTTTCGCTCAAGATTTCGATGTTTTTTACAATCTCTTTGACGACCGCTTTTGCCTCAGAAACGCCGGAAGCGTGATTGAGCATTTGGTCTTGCACCACTTGAATGCTCTGCGTAATGTCCCTGACGGCATCTGCGGTTTCGCTCATCGAACTATCAAGCTCTTCGCCGATTTTCTCCATTTTGCCGCTCGTGTTTTTTGCGCTCTGTATCGACGCACCGATTTTTTCCATCGTCTTGTTAAAACTGCTGCACATTGCGCCGATTTCGTTGTCTTCCTTGACGGCGAGTCGCACGGTCAAATCGCCGTCGCCTTCGCTGATGTTTCGGAATGCGTTTTCGCTTTCGGTCAGCGAGCGCGTGAGACTTGAAACCGTGTAAAACGTAAGCACCAAAACAATGATAATCTGCACGATAAATGCAAACACAATCGCCGCGAGCGCCGTCATTGCGTCTTTTTGCATTGCGCCCCGCGGCGTTCTTGAGATGAGATACCACGCCGCGCCTGTTCTATCGGGGTGAATGCGGGAGATGACCGTAAAATCACCGTTCTGGAAAAAGGTTTCGCTTTCTTTTTTTTCGTCCGAAAACCATTTTTCAAAATCCGCCGCCGAAAACAGCGCGCTCTTTTTTCCCACTTCCGCGCCGTCTGTTGCGCCCATCACCGTTCCCGCCGAATTGATAAACTCGGTGCGTGTCCCCGAAAAAATCGCCGAGCCGTCAATCACCGATTCCAAATTGGAAAGCACAATATCCATACCCGCAAGCCCGACCGTTTGGTTCACGGAATTTTTTATCGCAACATACGCCTGCGCCGAAAGCACTTTTTCACCGTCGATTTCGCGCATAACGGGGTCGGTCAGAACGGGCAGTTGGTCGATGATTTTTTCTTGCTCAAGCACAACGGGAAGCCCTGTGGTGCTGTCGTTTTTGATTCTGCCGTCAGCGTCGTTGATGTAATGCACACGAAATTGCCCTGTTGGATTCAAATCCTTGTCCGCGTCCAATGCGTCGCGTCGGTCAAAGCGATTCGGGAGCCAAATTGCCCACACGGATTTATGCCCCGTGTTTTTCACCATCGTGCGAAATTCCTGCTCCACCGCAGTTCGCCGCATATCGTCGGGGATTGCCCACGTTCCGCCCAAAATGCCGCCGAGCGTTTCCACGGAACTGATGTCTTCAAGCATTTCTTTTTCCACGAAATTGGCTTTTTTTTCTGTGAGAGCTGTGATAATCTCTTTTTGTTGCGCTAAATTTTTGGAAAACACCGACTGACCGATAATTACGGTCATTACAATCGAAACCAAAAGCATTCCGCAACCGATTGCCGAAATGAGACCTTTGCGTATTGATTTTTTATGTACACTACTTTCCATACGCCTTATTGTACAGAAAAGCCTTTTTTTTACCATAAAATTTTAATTAAAAATAATAAATTTTTGCACTTTTTTAATATTTTTTCAAACGCACCAGCAAAAAAACTAATTTTTTGTGATGATAATGTTCCCGTTTTTGTCGGATTGCACGGTATATCGCTTTGTGCTGAACGTTGTCGATTGAATATCATTGAAACCTGTAAAAGTAATTGTATAGTCGTCTTCATCAACAGAAATTACGGCAATCGACCCTTTATTATAATAACTGATATTATTTTTATCTTCGATGAATTTAATGTAATTGCCGTGATTCCAAAAGTTTTCGATGATTTCTTCCGCTCTTGAAACGACAGCGGCAAATGCCGAAGATACAACAAAACCAAGCACGACGACAAGAATAAATTTTTTCATAAGCAATATAATATCTCCTTGACATTCCCGCTAAAGTGCGGGAATGTCAAGGAGATTTAATCGAGCGTGTAGCTTTCGCCGTATTTTACGATGGTAACATTCGGATAGCCGTTTTCGTGGAGATAATCCTTGAAGAACGACTGCGCGTCCGTTTCGCCGTGTACCAAAAAGATATTGCGCAGGCGGCTTGTGTCAATCGAATTGAGCCACGCAAGGCTTTCCGTGTAATCCGCGTGTGCAGAAAACGAGTTAATCTGCTCCACATCGGCTTTCACGCTGTACCAGTCGCCCATAATCTTCACTTCCTTGTTGCCGTCGCGGATACGCCGTCCGAGCGTGTTTTCCGCCATATAGCCCACGATAAGAATCGTGTTCGCAGGGTTGGAAATATTGTTTGCAAGATGATGCAAAATGCGTCCCGCTTCGCACATACCGTCCGCGCTGATGATAATCATCGGACCTTCCTTTTGGTTGAGCGCCTTCGATTCCTCCACGCTCGTAACAAACGAAAGATTGCCGAACCCGAACGGATTTTTGTGGTGCTGTAAAAATGCCTCGTGCACTTTTTCGCTGTAACATTCGGGGTGAATCTGGAAAATGCTCGTTGCGCTCATCGACATCGGGCTGTCCACATAAATCGGCAGGTCGGGAATCTTCTTCTGGTCGACCAAAAGATGAAAATAATACACCAGCTCCTGCGTGCGCTCAATCGCAAACGACGGAATGATGATTTTGCCCTTTTTTGCCACCGCGCGCTTTACCACATCGGTAAGCTCTTCCATTGCAACCGATTGGTCTTCGTGCTTGCGGTTGCCGTAAGTGCTTTCCATAAAAATATAGTCGGGCGCGGGCACTTTGGTAGACGGGTCGCGGATAATCGGCTTTCCGCTTCGCCCAAGGTCGCCCGTGTAGAGAATGCGAATATCGTCTGCGGGGGCGTTGGTGAGCATATTCAGCGGTGGGCGCGCCTCGTTGGTGTATCCAGAAAGATGATTCCACTGGCGGTTGTCAACATCGTGGTCAATTTTGCCCGTAATCGGATTGATACGCTGTCCTTTTATCGTAAAAAAGGCAAACGCCGAACCCATAATGTGCCCTGCGTCAAAAAACTCAAGCTGCACATCGGGCGCAATGTACATTTTGCGGTTGTACGAAAGCGACACGATTTGATTCGCGGCTTTTACGCAGTCCTTTTCGTCAAAAAGTGGCTTCCAATTAAATTTCTCGCCCTTTTTTGCCGCTTGCTTACGAAGATACTCCGCGTCACGAGCCTGAATGCGTGCGCTGTCCATCATAATGAGGTCGGCAAGGTCGCGCGTGGCGGGCGTGGCGTAGATATTGCCGTTGTAGCCGTTCTTGGTCAACAGCGGCAAAAGCCCGCAGTGGTCAAAATGCGCGTGGGTCAAGATAACCGCTTCAATCTTGTCGGCGGCAAAATTAAAATTGCGGTTTTTGCGGTCTGCCTCGGCGCGTTTTCCCTGAAACGCACCGCAATCTATCATAAAACTTCTGCCGTTTACCTCAAAAACGTGCTTTGAACCAGTAACTTCTTGGGCTGCTCCGAGTGAATATGCTGTAATTGCCAAAATGAGCCTCCTTTTAGCACTAAAAATATATTTCTATTGTAACGCACGATTTCAATATTCTCTAGGATTTTTTTACAAAGCGACCTCCAAAATGAGAAGAGCCAGAAACCGCGTGGATTCAACCTCTTCCCGTTTTGGAAGAGCAAGAAACCGCGTGGATTCGCCCTCTTCCCGTTTTGGAAGAGCAAGAAACCGCGTGGATTTGACCTCTTCCCGTTTTGGAAGAGCCAGAAACCGCGTGGATTTGACCTCTTCCCGTTTTGGAAGAGCGAAAAAAGATTCCCGTGCCGAGCACTCAGAATGACATTTTTTCTGCAATAATCGACTTGTTCGATAACCTCGATTTGACAATGGGCTTAAAGCCCATTGCTGCTTATTTTGCGTCGGGAGTGCCTTCGCTCACATATTTTTTGAGCTGAACGCCGCCGATTTTTGGATTCACGATGACCGACGGACCTGCGATACAGCCGCCTTCGCACGCCATAACTTCGATGAGGTTCGGGGTGTTCGGCAGCGGCTTCATTTCGCCTGCATTTATCTTGCCGTACATCGCGAGTTGTTTCATTCCCGCCTTGTTCAAGCCGTCAATGACGACGGGGCGCAAAATGCTCTGGTCGCTCAATCGGATTTTGACGCTTTCTGCCACGCCGCCAGTTACCGCAAAGTTTCGCGCGCTTGCAGTCGGTGCATTTTCAATCGGAGCGTCTTCAAGAGAAGCAAGGTCAATGCCCTTTGCGTCGATGAATGCGGCGAGTTCCTCCGCGCTCAAAACGTAATCCACGAGTTCGTCGTCAAAGCCTTCGCGGCGTTTTGCCAAGCACGGACCGATGAACACCGTAATGCAGTCGGGGGCGTTTTTCTTCGCGATTTCCGCCGTGTAGTGCATCGGGCTTCTGGTGTCGCTAATGCACGGCGAGAGTGCTGGGACGTGGATATTCACCGCGCGAACATACGCCGAACAGCACGAAGTTGTCATCATCTTGTCGCCGCGTGCCATACGCTCTTCAAATTCCTTCGCCTCTTTTTCTGCGCAGATGTCCGCGCCCACGGCGACTTCGAGCGTGTCCGAAAATCCGCAGGCACTGAGCGCGCTCTTGATTTGCCCCGCCTTGACTTTGAACTGACCGGCAATCGCTGGAGCATAGAGCGCAACGACTTTTTTGCCTGCCATAATGTGTTTTACCACGTCGAACAGCTGTGATTTGTCCATCATCGCGCTGAACGGACATTCGCGCATACACGAGCCGCAGAAAATGCACTTGTCGTAGTCGATGTGCTCGTGACCGTCTTCGCCCTTGGAAATCGCGCCGACTGGGCACGCCTCTTCACACGGCACGGGGATTTTGATAATCGCGTGATACGGGCAGTTTTGCATACAAAGCCCGCAGTTAATGCACTTCGACGAATCGATGTGGCTGTGATGGTCTTCGCCCACGCTGATGGCTTTTTTGGGGCAGTTGACTTCGCACGGACGCGCAAAGCAGCCCTGACAGGCGTTCGTCACCATAAAATGCGTCTTCACACACGCATTGCAGGCATCGTGCAAAACGGTGAGCATCGGCCAGCTCGGTTTTTCGCGCTCGAACGCCTTTGCCGCAAGGTCTTCAAGCTCGGTGTCTTCATCGAGTTCTTCCACCGAAAAGCCCAATCGAGCCGCAACTCTCATTTTGATAATCTCGCGGTCGTGATAAATACAGCAGCGGATAGAACGCGAGCCGGTGGGAGCGAGCTGCTTGGGAATAAAGCGGACATTCTTCAAAAGCGAGCCGTCGAGCTGCATTTTGGTGAGCCGCACGAGGATTTCCCGCTTGAGCAGAGACGCATTATTATTGACGTTCAACATATTGAACCTCCGACGAATCAAATGTAAATGTGTGTGCTTATTATCATAAGGCATTTTCCGCGTTTTTTCTACGATTTTCTTTGAGCCAGAATCGTATTTTTGTTTTTTTGTGTCTTTTTGCGCTATAATGAGATTTTTAAGGAGGAAGATTGTGGCGCTTTCGTTTTCGCGGCGACTTCTTTTGATGTTTATTCTTTCGAGCGTGCTGCCGTTGTTTTTGCTTTCGGGCGTGTTTGCGCAAATTGGGCGGGCAATCGTGGAGAAAAATGCAAGGCGGCTGCAAGCGCAGGCGACCGCGGACGTTTCGCAGTCTATCGCGCGTGAAATCCAGAGCGCCCGTGCCTTCGCCGAAGAACTTGCCTGCCGTGCCGATGTGCTTTCGTGGTGCGCAGGGACGATGGCGGGCGAGAGCGAGTTTATCTCGGATTTGTTTCAATTTATTGCAAAAAATCAGCCGAACGGCTCTGAAGTATATGTGATTTCCGATAATAAACATAAGACGATTTCGCGTTCGAGCGTGCCGAGCGAATACGCGGACGGCATTTTTCGCGATTGGGGCGTGCTTCACAAAGCCAGAACCGAGAGCGGCACGGTGCTTTTTTCGCACCCGCACAAAAACGGCGCGGCGGTGGCGATTGCCGTCCACGCGGGAGATGCGGGGATTGTCATCGTGGATATTTTGAGGGAACGGTTTGCGGCACTTTTTTCGCCGATTGCCCAAAAAGGTTCGTTCACCGATTTTTTTGTGTACGATGAAAGCGGGTGCATTGCTTTTTCGCCGTATGTGCCGAGCGCAGAGGGACTGTTTGTGTTTGACGAAATGGCAAGCCGTCTGCACGGAAAAAAGAGCATTGCGGCAAAAATCCTCGGCACGCCGTTTACTGCCGAATCGTTTTGTGCGGAGAACAGCGGCGCAAATTACACGAAGGATTTGCTTTTGATGGCGATTTTTACGGCGGCAATCGCGTCGGTGTTTGCGCTGTTATTTTCGGCGTTTGTGTCGCGGCAAATCGCAGAGCCAGTGCAAAATCTTGCGCGCTCGTTTGAAAAAGCGGAAAGCGGCGATTTATCGGTGCAGTGCGAAAAGCCTAAGGGCAGTCTTGCCACCGAAGATATGGTGAGCCTTATTGAGCGATTCAACAAAATGGTGCAGAAAATTGCGCTGTTGACCGAAAGCCGCGTGGAGCAAGAACGGCTTTTGCGGGTGTCGGAAATAAAAAATCTGCAAGCGCAAATCAGCCCGCATTTTTTGTATAACACGCTCAATTCCATAAAGGCGATGGCAAAGCTCAAGGGCGAAAAGGGGATTGCCAAAATGGTTACGAGTTTGGGCTCGTTGTTGCACGACGGATTTTCGCCGCAGGAGGATTCTTGTGTTGATTTTTGTTCCATCGAAAAATCGCTGGAGCTGATTCATCATTATTTTTACATTGAAACAATGCGCTGGCAGGACAAATTTTCGTTCGAGGAGCATATCAATCCTGACATCTTGCCGTATCCGATTCCTCGGCTCGTTTTGCAGCCGATTGTGGAAAATGCGCTGGTGCACGGTTTGGAGGAAAAAAGCACGCACGGCACGCTGACCATACGCGGTGATTTTGAAACGCTTGCAAACGGCAAAACCGACATCGTGCTGCAGGTGATTGACGACGGCGTTGGAATGAGCGAGGCTGTTTTGCGGGCAATCAAAGAAAATCGGCGGGAGGCGCTTTCGACTTCCAGCGGCATTGCGATTTCCAACACGTCGCGGCGGCTGAAATTGCTCTACGGCGAATCGTATGCGCTCAAAATCGCGAGCAAAAAGGGGGAAGGAACGAGCGTAACAATCCGATTACCAAAAGGGGAAAAAAATGACAAAAGTGCTTATTGTGGAAGATGAAAGCCTTGTACGGCGCGATTTGGTGATGACAACGCCGTGGGAAGAAATCGGCTGTATTTGCATTGGCGGCGTTTCGAGCGGAAAAGAGGCGATAGAAGTCATCAAAAGCGAAAAAATTGACATCGTGATTACTGACATTCGTATGCCCGAGATGACGGGGCTGGAACTCACCGAAATCATCAGCGAAATGTGCGCGCTCTCGGTAAACGGGGACGCAATCGAGTGCATAATCCTTTCGGGGTATCAGGATTTTGAGTATGCGCGGCAGGCAATGCGCAACGGCGTGCAGGAATATTTGGTCAAGCCGGTGGACGACGATGAGCTTTTGGAGGCGATAAAACGCGCGAAATCCCGCCTTGAAGCCAAGAACGCAAACTCAAATCTTGCAGGACGCTTGGAAAACCAAGATGAAAGTATGATTATGTTCTTTAAGGAATACCATTTGGGCGAGCAAAAAAGCCAGAATGCGCATTACGTTGCGCGCGCCATCAAAACCATTACGGAGCGCTACGTCGGCGGTGTTACGGTGGAGGACGCGGCGGGTGAAATGTCGATTTCTGCGTCGTATTTGAGCCGCGTTTTCAAGAGCGAAACGGGATACACGTTCAATGATTATCTAACGAATTACCGCATAAAAAAAGCGCTGGAACTGCTCAAAAATCCCGACGTAAAAATCTACGAAGCGGCTGACTTGGTGGGCTATTCGGACGCGCGCTATTTTTCGCAGATATTCCACAAATTTACCGGGCTTACCCCGCGCGAGTTCCGCAACAGCGTGATGAAAACCGACAGCTAACGCATTTTCTGCGCTGAAAACACAAAATGCGCTGTTTTTCAAAAAACGCCCGATGAAATCTTTTTTTTCAGAAAATCATCGGGCATACATTTTAGTTATGAGAGAAACACGCCTCTATTGCTGCAATGTGTAAGTCGTGCCGTAAAATCTATCCTCAGATTCGCCCTGCTCCAATTTGTATGCGGTATTTGTGCTGAGAATTGTGAAATTGCTTGGAAGTGCCGTGAATGTGAGCGTTACGCTGCTGCCTTTCGTTCCTGTGCCGCTCGTGGTGTATGTGCCTGCCGCCGTGCCGAGCGATGTGTATTCTCCGCTGGATTTTTGGAAAAGCGTGCCAGAGAATGTGCCGTTGGAGAATGTTGGATATATCTTGTATTTGCTCGAACTCGTAATTTCAAAACCGCCGTCGTCTCCATCAATATAAATGCTTTGTGATGTGCTAGAATCATAACTGTAATACTCCATATCAACAAAGGTCGGAAGTTCGCCGTCAAAATAATATATCAGCTCAAGGGTTTTCGCGGTGCTGTCGATGTCGTATCTGAAAACGAGTTTTGTCGCAAATTCCAAAGCAACTTCTGCGACTTCTTTTTCTAGCTCATCGCCTGAAAGTCCATAATTTGCCATAATAGTTTTTGCTTCAGCAACACTTGAGTATGAAACATTGTTGCTAGTAGAAAACGACTTCAATCCCAAATACACCAATTTACTGTTTGAATTGTAAGTGTAGTTGTACGTGTGAACCTGCGTAAACGTTTCTCCGTCGTCATTTCCGTTTTCGGTGAAAGTCGCGGTGCCGTCTGAATTGAAAGTCCACGTGTCCTTTGAGTTTCCGCTCGAGGAAGTATATGTCCACGATTTACTCGAAAGTTCATTTGTTCCGACCGAACTCGGCAGCGTAGCATACGCGGTTGACGAACTGGAGTTGTCATCGTCGTCGTCATCGTCGCTGTCGCTGGAGCAAGAAGCGAAGCCGAAAAGCAATGTTGCCGCCAAAAGCAGCGCAACAAACCAACGTGTCTTTGAGGAAAAAATCTTTATCATAAAAAGACCTCCGAAAAGCGTTCGTTTTAACTGCAAAATCTGTCAGCTTTAAACGAAGGATTAAAAATGACACATTG
>CALBGU010000017.1 GCA_937893155.1 uncultured Treponema sp.
TCTGTCCATTGTTTTTTGGAAAAAGGTCGCCGCACTTGTGTTTCTGGTCATTTCCATTTTGCCAAAGCCAGAAACACATTTGAAAGTGCCAATTTCCATTTTGCCAAAGCCAGAAACACTTGTGAAAGTAGCAATTTCCAAAAACGGCTGAATTGCTGCGGTCTTTTAGAAAAAAAGTTCGGAAATCAAAACGACGGCGCAGCACGAAAGGGCGACGGGGAACAATCCTGCGCCGAGGTACGAGAGCGCGATGCCTGCGATGAGCGCGATGATTCCTGCCGCCAGATTGTCGGTCTGCTCGATAATCGCGGGAAATGTCATCACCGAAAGCGTGATGTAGGGCACATAATACAAAAATGAGCGCAGAAAGCGGTTTTTGATGGGGCGCGTGATGAGCGTGAGCGGCAAGACGCGAATGGCATACGTTACGATTGCACCGATGAAAATATACGCGTAGATGTTCATTTTGTCTCCTCGTAAACGGGTTTGACTGCCGCCAAAATCGCGCTGATTGCGACGGTGAGGATTATGGTTTTCATTCCCGACGACAGTAATTGTAAGAGCGGCAACACGGAAAATGCAAAGCTGGCGGCAAAACTTGCCAAAATTGCTACGGCGAGCGTTTTGTCTTTTTTGGCAGGCGGGACAATGATTGCCAAAAACATTCCGTAGAGCGACATCGACAGCGCATTAACCACGAAATCGGGCAACAGATTGCCCGCAAGCACGCCCGCCGCCGTGCCGATTGCCCAGAGGGGAGCCGCGATGCTTGCCGCGCCGTAGCTGTAGGCGGGGGTGTAGTTCTCGCGCGCGATTGCAATGCCGAAAATCTCGTCGCTCAATGGAAATCCCACCAAAAAGCGATGAAAAAACGGCGTGTCGCGATTGAATTTTTGGCTCAATGCGCACCCCATAAGCATATAGCGCGCATTGACCACGAAAATCACGAATGCCGTTTCAATCAGCCCTGCGTTTCCCTGCGCGCACTCAAACAGCGCGTATTCGCCCGCCGAGGCGAGATTTAAGATGCTTGCCAAAAAGCCCTGAAACGCATTGAATCCCACGCGCTTGGCAAAAATCCCGAGTGAAAAACTCACGGCGAAATATCCCAGCCCAATCGGAGTTCCGTCGCGCATTCCTTCTAAAAATATTTTTTGTGTCGATGTGTTCATATCTGTTCAACCTTGCTCGCGATTGTAGCACACAAAGATTGTGCTTGTCGATTAGCGCATTATCGGCTATGATAGAAGTATCTTTTTTTGGGAATTGCTGTAAAAATGCACGGCTCAAAAACGCTGGCACGGCGCGGCAGTTCTCAATTTTTGGAGGAAATACATTGAACTTCATCTTCTTAGGACCGCCGGGCGCGGGCAAAGGAACGCTGGCAAAGCAGGTTGCTGAAACGTACAAAATCCCGCACATTTCCACGGGCGATATTTTCCGCGAGAACATCAAGAACGGCACGGAACTGGGCAAAAAGGCAAAAGCGATTATCGACGCGGGCGGTTTGGTCAGCGACGAAATCACGATTGACCTCGTGAAAGACCGTTTGAGCAAGGACGATACCAAAAACGGCTATATCCTCGACGGTTTCCCGCGCACGATTCCTCAGGCAGAAGCACTCGACACGTTTGCAACAATCGATGCGGCTGTTGATTTTGCGATTAGCGACGCAGAAGTGGTGGAGCGATTGGGCGGACGCAGAATGTGCCGAAAGTGCGGAACTCCGTACAACATCACTGCCGCGCCGCCGAAGGTTGAGGGCGTGTGCGACAAGTGCGGCGGCGAGCTGTACACCCGCGACGACGATACCGATGAGGCAATCAAGCACCGCCTCGATGTGTACCGCGAGCAAACTGAACCGCTCATCAACTACTATAAGGGCAAGGGAAAACTCAAGGAAATTGACGCGCGCGAAACGCTCAAGACGGGCTTGACGCAGTTCCAAAAGCTCTTCCCAACGGCATAAACGCGATTTGTGAGCAAAATCGAAACCCCGCGCTCAAAAAATGGGTGCGGGGCTTTTTTTCGCCGAATGATTTTACGCGGAAAACAGCATTTTGATTGTGCGTTTTGATTGCACAGCGATATGTTCTTTGCTAGAATGAAGTATCTTTTTTAGATTTTTTTGAGCAGAGGTGAGAAAAATGCTTCAAATCAACAATCTTTTTAACAATCCGAATATCAAAATTATGGAAAAACTCGGTCCATTTGCGATTTTGGAACATCAAACCGACTTGAGCAACGACCCTGTTTTTGCCGAGCAAGCCTATTTTATGCAGAAAATGAACATCAAAAAGCGTCAAGTGTTTTGCTATTTGGACGGCGAAAGCGTGAAAATCCAAGCGGGTGCAATGCAATGGATGGCGGGCAACATCGAAATGACGAGCGGAATCAAGGGCGTGGGCGGCTTTTTGGGCAATTTGGTCAAGGGCGCGGTTACGGGCGAAAGTGCGGTAAAGCCCGTGTACTCGGGAAACGGGTATCTTATGCTTGAGCCGACGTTTCGCTATTTGATTGCCGAAAATGTTGCGAGCTGGGGCGACGGCATTGTGCTTGACGATGGGCTTTTTTTGGCGGCGGAATCGTCTGTGCAGGATAGGGTGGTGTCGCGGAGCAATGTGTCGAGCGCATTTTTGGGCGGCGAGGGGCTGTTTAATCTCTGCCTTTCTGGAAACGGAACGTGCGTGCTGGAAACGCCGGTGCCGCGCGAGGAACTGCTTGAGGTGGTGTTGCAAAACGATGTGATGAAAATCGACGGCAATATGGCGATTGCGTGGTCAAAAAGTCTTGAGTTTACGGTGGAGAAGGCGGGAAAATCGCTGGTGGGCTCGGGGCTTTCGGGCGAGGGGTTTGTGAATGTGTATCGCGGAACGGGGAAAATCCTGCTGGCACCCACGATGACGGGCGCGGTGTATGGCAACAATTATGGTCCAAAGCAAAATACCGCATCATCATCGCACGGAATTCGCGATACGCTCAAAAATAGCATTGAGCTGTAAAAGCCCGTTTGAAATGCGGTGTGTTGGTGTGGCAAAATGCGCCGTAAATGCGATGCTGAAACGAGTGTGAGCAGCGCAAAAAAATCCCTCTCTGCGATATTGCAGAAAGGGATACGAATCTTATGAGTTTTCCTCTTTTTCTTTATCACTCATAAAAATTTACAACTTTTTATTGCTCCCGAACTCGCACAGTGCGTCTTGCACCCGTGCTTCTTCAATGATTTCGAGTGCTTTGGTGCGGGAATCTTTGCGGTAATAGCGCACTTCGCCCACGCCTGTTCCGCCACACAATTCGCTCAAGAGCGATTTTCCGTCGGCTTGGTCAAATTCGCGGAAATACATACTTGATTCGTGGCAATAAATATCGATGTCAACCACGGATTTTCCCAGATGGATATTAGCAGCCCAATGTAACTGCCGCGTATTTTCCTCGTCGGTTGTTTCGGTGCAATAACACGTTACGGCTTTTTTGCATAAAAATTTGCCCGAGCGAATGCAAAATGTCTTGCCTTCTAATTTGACAAAAATAACATATTTGTTTTCGGCAATTTTTTGTACGGCAAAACTGGAGCCTGCAAGTTGCTTGCCGTTTATGGAACTCACCAGATTAGAAGCTGAAATGTGAAAACTTGGGTTTATTTGTTCTTGCCCGAAACTAAAATCAGAATAGCCGAACGAAACGTTTGGAACTGCTTGAAATTCTTCGCCATTAAAATGCAAAACACCACCGACAACCGTTTTTATGCCGTCGGAATTCCAACTGTATTTTTTTGAGCGGAAAAGCGGCGGCTTTGCAATTTGTTTTTCGTATTGCAAATTCCAGTCCATTGAGCCTTCGCTAGTGGTGACAGAACCGATAATAACCTCGTCTGTGAGCGAAAAACAATCGATTTGAAGATTGCCCGTTTTTTTATCGAAGATGACTTGAGAATTTGAGCAATATTTTATCAATTCTTTTCCGCCGCGCCCGAGCGTTCCGCAGCGAACGGAACAATATGACGGCAAAAGACCACTGGAGCCTTGGACTTCAGAAAATAAAACAGGTCGTTTTGGTGAAATTGCAGGATTCAAAAAATAAAATTCAACAAAAAAAGTCTGTTTTTTTCCGCTTAAAATATTTGATGCTGCAAAAACAAATCTGATTCGCGCAAAACCCTTGGATTTTAGAGAAGAAAAGAGCACATTGTGATTGCTTTTGCTTATTTTTGTTGAAGCCATTTTGGTACCTGCCTACAAATTTATTTATCGGCAAAAATTTTTTTCTACTATAGGATATTGTGTTTTTTTCACGCGGTTCGTTTTTTTGCATAAAATTTCTTGTCAGATAAAAAAATTGCTATTATATTTCTATTTATGGATAATTTGCTGATTAACTATATAAAAGAAAATATTAAAAATAAAAATGTTATTTTTGTTTTTCCAACAGAAGTTGCTGCTAAAGGCTGGGCTGATTGGACGCTAAAAAATAGTGCATTGACAGGTGTTCGTTCGGTTTCAATGAACAGATTTATTGCGTGGGACGATTTCAAAGGTCAGCACATTAGGGCTTCGAGCGATGAATTGCAGTCAATTCAGTCATTGATGAGAAAAGTTTTTGCATCGCATATAATTCAAAAAAATGCTGAATGTGCCGCAAAAGGAACGCCGCTTTTTACGAGTTTGATTACGCCGAAATATGCGGATAATGCGGGGAGTTTTTCAGATTGGATTGCAAAAATTTTGCCCTCGCTCCAGTTATGGCACGATTTTCACGAAAGCGCAGAATATAAAGAAGCCGCCGCTGAAAAAAAAATCGAGGCAAATGATGCCGAAGATGCCGATTATGACACGCTGTATCGAGAATATGCCGCATTTTTGCAGAATCGAAAAAAATTTGACCCAGCGTGGGTAAAACCTCCTTTTGAGCCGAACGGGGACGAGCGCTATTGTATTGTGTATCCCGAAATTTTGCAGGACTGGGCGCAATATAAAACGCTTTTGAGTTCTGCGCCTGAGATTGATTTGTTGAGCGTGGAAAAATGTGCTTCTGATGTTCCGTATGAGAGCATTCTTTTTGAGTCTTCTGTGCAAGAAATTCGCGAAGCGGCTCTTTTTTTGCGAGAAAAGCATAATGATGGCATTCCGTGGACGCAAATGACGGTCAGCGTGAGCGATATGGAAAATTATGGTCCGTATGTGGACAGTGTTTTTTCGCTCTATGAAATTCCGCACACAATGAGAAGCAGTCAAATGCTTTCGGCTCATCTTGCGGGCAATCTTTTTGAGCAGATTCAAAATTGTGCGAGCGAAAATTTTTCGTACAAGAGCGTTCGAGCATTGCTTTTGAATGATGCAATTCCGTGGAAAAATCAAGGGCTTTTGAATGCGTTGATTGCGTTTGGGCGGAAAAATAACTGCCTGTGCTCGTTTAAGAAAATGGCAGACGGCAAAGAAATCGCTGTTGATGTTTGGGAAGAGGCTTTTGAAAAGCCTGTGCATTTACGGCAGGTCGATGTTGAAGATGAAAAAAATGCCGAAAAAACGTTGCGGCTGAAACAACTGTATACGGATTTAAAAAAATCGGTGAATCAGCTGGTGCACGCGCGGACTTTTAAGGCTGTTTTGGAGCATTACAAAAAATTTAAGAGTCTTTTTATTGATGATACAAAGTTTGATGAAATGCCAAAGAGCGATAAAATTATAAGTCGTTGTATTTCTGAACTTTACAATCTTATTGAGTTGCAAAATGAATACAAAATCAATGAAAACGGCGGGGACATTCGCATTTCAAATTGTTTTGCGTTTTTTGTAAAGCATTTGGCGACGGTGCAGTATTTGGAGCAACTTGGTGAAAAAGCGGTGCAGGTGTATCCGTATCGCACGAGCGCGGCGGCTCCGTACAAAATCCACGTTGTTTTGGGCGCAACGCAAGATTTGATTTCGGTGGGGACGATGTTCAAACAGCTTTCGTTTTTAAGCGACGAAAAGCGCAAATTGATTTTGGAAATCACGCCGCACGAAAAAAGTAACATCGAAAAACTGAACGAAATCGACCCGACCGAGCATTTTATTCATTTGTATCAAATTAACTCCGAAAACGGTGCGCTGTTTTTGTCGTCGCATCATTCGCCGTCTGGTTTTGGATTCCCGCACGGTGCGCTTAAGACGAAAATTGCTTCACAAAAAGAAAAAATCGAGTTGCGATACGACCCGATTGCCGCAGAAAAAGCGTGGCTTTTAAGTAAGGAATTTCCTGAAAAAGAAAGCGAGAAAACGGCTCAATTTGTGTTTCAAAAAGCAGAAAAACAAGAAAATGCGTTTCCGAAAAAAATGCTGCAATCGCAAAAAAATGCGTTTTTGGCTTGGCACAAAACGCATGGTGAAAATGGGGAAAAATCCCTTGTAAAAAGTGCGCGCCTCGTGCCGAAAATGGATTCGCTGGCGATTCGCACGGCGATTGATACGGCTTTCAAGGATACGCGAACGGGAAAATATAAAATCAGTGCGACTTCAATTTCGGAGTTTTATAAATGTCCGCGGCGGTGGCTGTTCAAAAAGGTTTTGAAACTGAAACCGCTTGATAACGAAGCCGAAATTATCAGCAATTTTTTGCTGGGAAATATAAAACACGCAATTTTGCAGGAATATTGTTCTGCGCTGAAAGAAAAAAATCTTCCGCTTTCGGCAAAAAACGAGTTTTCGCTGTCTGATGAGTACAAAGCGATTCTAAAAGAAAGCTCTCAGCGCGCATTCGAGCGGTTTTTGAATGATGCAAAGGACATCAAAAACGAATGGGATAAAACGCTGAGTTTTATGACAAAATCGGTTGTGGAAGTGCAAAAGGAAATAATTGAATCGGTGCTTGAAAAAAGCATTGCGTCATTATCGTTCGATAAAAGAATTGCCGGCTCATTTGTTCTTGATACCGAAAAAAAATGTGCTGAATATGCTCCTGACGGCGAAGATTACGTTCTTTCTGGCACGATTGACTGTGTTTTGCGAAACGGCGACGATATTATTTTGCTTGATTACAAAAGCGGTTCGGTGCCGCAGAAACTTTTGCTTGACGAGAATAAAACGGACGAAGAGCCTGATTTTCAAATACCGTATTATACGGAGCTATATGAGCGCGAAACGGGCGAGCATGTGGCGGCGGCGTATTTTTATTCGATTCGGGATAAAAAATTAACGGAAGTGTTTAACAAAACGGAACTGACGGAAGCGCAAAAATGCGCAGCATTGCAAGAATTGCTCGCAGAAAACGGTTCTGATGATAAAAAGTCTCTGATTGGCAAGACGGTGTGTTTTGAGCGAACGCGTGCGCATTGTTTTGAAAAAACGCACGATTTTTGCGAGGCGATGAAATCGATGGATTTCGGAATTGCTAAAAAAGCCGAAGAAATGTGCGTGAGTTCGGATAGTTTTGGCAATGGCTGCTTGGATTATGTGGCAATTTGCCGAATGTTTTTTACGGTTTCGGGCGAAAATGCTGAAAATCAAACAGAAAAGGAAATGGAAAATGCAGACTGAAAACAAATCTCCCTCATTGAAATTGGACAAAAATCAGCATATTGCGGTCAATACATTTGAAAATGTGGTTGTGAGTGCGGGTGCTGGCTCTGGAAAAACCCGCGTTCTTGCCGAGCGATTTATGCGCTTGATTGACGGAAAAGAGGACCGTGCGGGAACTGAGGTCGACCGAATTTTGACGCTGACGTTCACGAATAAAGCCGCCGTTGAGATGAAAGAGCGCATTTTTAAGACGCTCTGTGATAAATCAAGCGAAAATCCGCGTGCACGCGAGGCGGTTAAAAATTTTGACCGAGCACATATTCAAACGCTCGACAGCTATTTTTCGGATATCGCAAAGCAAGGGGCGCATTTTTACGGCATTACTCCTGCGTTTAAACTTGATGTTGCGGGCATTAACGATATGATAAAAACGCGCGCGCTGGAGTTTATTCTTGGGAAAAGCAGGCATAGTGTTGCGCTCAAAAAAATGCTGAAGCTCTATCAGATTGATGAATTGGCAGAAAAAGTTTTTGCCGCTGCTATTTTGTCGTTTACATCTGTGGTTGATAGTCGCGATTTTTGCGCCGACCTTGAAAAACAAGGTGCAGAAATCAGGGACGTTTGGGCAGAAAATGCACAAATTGCGGATAGACTTGTGGAAAAGATGTGCTATGCGGTTGAAAAGGAGAACGGCGGCGGCTCAACGATTGCAGCTTTTCAGAAATTTTTCAGTGAAAATCCTATAAAAATCGGAAGCGATGTTATAGCAGAATCTGCGCATTTTGTTGCAATGCAAGAATATGGCGCATTTTTGTCGGCGTTGTTTTCGTGCTGCGAAAAAAAGCCGTCTGGCAAAAAAGGTGCGGTTGGGGAAGTTGCCGACGCATTTTCTGCGCTTTATGAGCCGTATTCGAGCCTTGTGGAATGTATCGATTTTGTGGAAAACTACGAAACGGCGAAAGAAATTGCTGTTCTTTTGAATGAATTTCAAGATGAAGTAAATGCCGCAAAACGAAATTCTGGTTGTTTGACTTTTCACGATGTTTCAAGAATTGCGTTTCATACGCTCAAAGAACATCACGATATTCGTCACGCAGAGCAAAAAAAATATGACAAAATAATGATTGACGAATTTCAAGACAACAACCAAATGCAATGCGAAGTGCTTTTTATGCTTGCAGACAAAAATGAACGATTCGACGAAAACGGCTATATAATTCCCAATTTTGATAAAAACTCGGCGGATTATATTCAAAAACGGCTTGAAAATGAAAAACTTTTCTTCGTTGGAGATGAAAAACAGAGCATTTATCGCTTTCGTGATGCAGATGTTTCGGTTTTTCGCAATTTGCAGGAACATCTTGGAAAATGTCTCCAACTTGATACCAATTATCGTTCAAAACCTGCGCTCATTTCGTCTTTTAATGTGTTTTTTGGCGGAATGGGGAATGTTTCGGGGGTTTTTCCAAGAAGCACAGACGCTGAAAATATCCAGAAATATGAAGCAGTGTATGAAACCGTAAAAATTCCGAATACAAAAAAAAGTGATTTTTTGCAAAAAGGAAAGCGCATAGAAATTGCTCTATATAAGGAAGAAAAAAAAGAGACTGAAACTGACGTTTTAAAAAAACGGGTAAACAAACGAAATTGTCAGGCGGCTTTTATTGCAAAAAAAATTCACGAATTGATTGCTGAAGGGTACCGATACAGCGATATTGCGCTTCTTTTCCGTACGGCAACGCAGCTGAAATCTTACGAAAAAGAGTTGCTTCACGAAAAAATTCCGTATTCGACGGAGGTTTTCAACGGATTTTATTCTGATGGACCGGTGAACGACCTTGTTTCGTACTTAAAAATTTGTGCGTATCCAGACGATATAAATGCGCTCGTAAAAGTTTTTCGCAGTTCGTTTGTGAATCTGGATTTGGAGAAGGCGCGTGCATTGGCTTCAAAAATACGTGAAGCATTGTATTCAAAAAAAAGTGAAAATAATGCTGAAAATGACACCGAAGAGGAGTTTTTTGCACCGTTTGATAAAAAAGCGCAAGAAATTGCAATGGAAGTGCTGGGAAAAGATTCTGTTGAGTATGAGCGGTTTTCTTTTGCGCAAAACGAATTTGCCAAGGTAAAAAAAGCGCTGAAAACAAGTTCCATTTTAAGTGTTATTTCTATGCTATGGAATGATTTAGGCTATCGTTACGAAACGCTTTGGAATAGCGATGTCAGTATGTATTCGGCGATGTATGATATTTTGTTGGAATTGGCGCGGGGTTCTGAAAAAAATGCAAGTACTTTGGCTGCCTTTATTGATTATGTGGAAACGTTCAAAGACGATTCCGAAAAAATCGATAACTTGAATATTCCGATGGAATCAAGCGACAGTGTGAAAATTTTGACGATTCACAAAAGTAAAGGGCTTGAATTTAAGGTTGTTTTTATCTGCGACATTTCGGCAAAACCAAAATCGCAATCAATTTTGCCTGTTATGCTTTGCAACGACGTGGGGGCGGCTATTTCGATGCCTGCCGGCGATTTTTTTGAAACGTGCAAAACAAAAAAAGGTATGGCAATTTTTGAAAAAAGGAATGTGAATTATTTTTGGCGAAAAAAGTTGCAATTGTCGGAATGGGAGGACGAAGCCGAGTTAAAACGAGTTGCGTATGTTGCGTTTACGCGCGCTGAAGAGCGGCTAATTGTCGTCGGAAATGAGCAAAAAAAAGCGAGTTCTGTTGTCAAAAAAACAATTTTTGATGTAATTGCACCGTTTTTGGAGTTTGGGAAATCTGAAAATGCCTTTTTTACGCTGAACTATTTTGACAATACTATTTTGCAAGAAAATGCAGAAAATGTAAAAAAAAGTCAAGGTACTGAACGAAAAAATACGGATAGCGAGAAAATTGCTTTTGCTGCGGAAAAGTTGTTAGTTTACCAAAATGCGCAGACGGACGCGAAAGAAGAGATTGCTCCGGTTCATATATCGCCAAGTTCTTTGGAAATCAAAGACGAAAAGGACGAACAAGGTGCTGTTCCGTGTTCTGAAATTGACGTGATTGTAAAAAAATCGATTCCGAAACGGGAATTCAAAAAATCCGCGAAAAACAAAGGCAAAAACGAAAATGTGCAACCCCGTTTTGGTTATAATGATTTTGGTACGATAGCTCATAAAACGCTGGAAAATCGTTTTAGTGCAAACTTTTCTGAGATTCCTCTGAAGTTATACGACGGTATTGATGACGAAAAGGATATTGATGCAATCAATACCATTTGCAGCAATATGGCGGATTCTTTTGAAAAATCAGAACTGTTTGCTGAGTGCAAAAAAGCCTCAGCGGCGGGGAATGCGGAAATGTATTCTGAATACGCATTTAGAAGCGCGCTGGATTTTGTGGATTTAAGCGGAAAAAAACAGACGGTAATTGTTTCTGGTTCTATGGATTTGGTGTTCAAAAATGCAAGCACTTCGCCGTATAAATACACGATTGTGGATTATAAAACCGACCGATTTATGCACAAAGAGCGCTATATTCCGCAACTTTCGTGTTATCGCGCGGCGGCGGCTGATATTTTCGGCTGCGATGCTACAGAAATTCGGTGTGTGCTGTATTTTTTGCGCTACAATGCCGATGTCGATATTTCGAAAGAATGTTCTTTAGAGAGCGCAACCGCGGAATTGCAGCGGATTTTGAGTGCTGGAGGGAAAAATGACTCGTAAAATATTGATTTTTGCTGAAAATAAGGGCGACATTTTTTAAATTCCGTGTTATCATTTTTTATGGAATTCGGTATGAAGAGCATTTTTATTCTGCTTTTGGCAGGTTTGGGAATTTTACTTTTTTACTATATTTTTTTTGTTTTGCGTAACAAAAAAGATATAATTGTCTTCAAAATAAAAGTCCTTATGTGCGCTTCTGCCGAAATTATTTTTTCAAATATTATTTTTTCGATTTCAAAAAATGAATTTTTGGCAAAAATCGGTTACACGATGTATTTTGTGGGATTGGACTGGATTTTGTTTTTTTTGCTGTCGTTTTGCCACGAATACACTCGGAATAGACATTCAAACCGAATCGGAAAAATTTTTTTAAGTGCTGTCCTTGTTTTAGACACGCTGTCGTTTATTGCGAATCTTATTTTTCACCATTCGTTCTCTCTTGAACTCAACGCGGTGGGGCTTCCGTGGCAGGTTGTCCCGACTCCGTTTTATTCGATTCACCTTTTTATTGATTACGCAATCGTGCTTGCCTGTTTCTTTTATCTTGGATTTGCAACGATTATGGCGCCGTCTCTTTACAAAATAAAATATGCGTCGGTTTTTGTGTTTGTTTTGCTCATTGTTGTGGTAAATGCGATTTTTATGCTAAAGAAAAGCATATTTGACTTTTCTGTGCTGTTTTATGCTGTTTTTGCGATAGGCATTTATCATATTGCGCAAATTTTCATTCCGAAGCATTTAATAACGCTTACGATGAAATCCGTTGCAGATGACTTAAAAAACGCGATGATTTTGTTCGATATTTTCGGAAACTGCGCGTATATGAATCAATCTGCGAAAAATATTTTTACCGATGAAATAAATGCAACGCGCGAAATTGAAAAAATTGTTGGCAAAAAAGATATTCTCAATAGTCCGAATTTTTCGTTGGATTTTGTGCGAAAAATCAATGAAAAAACGCATCATTTTAAGCTCGAATTTAATCGTCTGGAAAATGCCAAAAAGCGATTTATTGGAAGTTATTTTATTTTTGTGGACGTAACCGATGAACTTGCGAAGTTGGAGCAGGAGCATTATCGCGCGTCTCACGACCTTTTGACAGGGCTTTACAACAAAGAGTATTTTTACGAACAAGCGTCGGAGCGGCTGCAGAGCGATTTGGAAAACGATTATCTTATGCTGTGTAGTAATGTGGTGAATTTTAAGTTGATAAACGACCAATATGGCACAAAGCGAGGAGACGAAGTTTTAAAGCGAATTGCGAACGAAATAAAAAGATTGTCGGCGAGTAGCGATATTTGCGGGCGATTGGACGCAGACCGATTTGCGCTTTTGATGCCGAAGAAAAATTTTGGCGAAGAGCTTTTTTTGATTGAATCGTTAAAATCGCTCAATTTGCTTGATGATTCGGGCTATTCGGTTATTTGCCAAATGGGTGTGTATGCCATAGAAGAGCGTAATATTTTGGTATCTGTAATGTGCGATAGGGCATTTCTTGCGCTTGAAACGATAAAAAAAGACATCTCCAAGCGAATTGCCTATTACGATGATAATCTTAGGAATGCAGTTTTGTTGGAGCAAGAAATTATCAATGCAATTCCATCGGCGTTAAAAAATAACGAAATCCAAGTCTTTTTGCAGCCGCAGGTTGACCATAACGGCACTGTTTTAGGCGCGGAAGCTCTGATGCGCTGGTTTTCAAAGGAGCGCGGAAATATTTCGACGAAGGATTTTATAAAAACGCTCGAAAATAACGGAATGATTGCGATTGTTGACCAATATATTTGGGAAGTTGCGTGCCGTCAGCTTGCAAAATGGAAGCAAAGCGGGCATGAAAATTTGTATATTTCTGTAAATATTTCGCCGAAAGATTTATATCTTATTGATATTTGCCAAGTTTTTTCTGCGCTTATTGAAAAATACGAAGTGCAGCCTAAAAATCTGAAATTGGAAATCACCGAAACGGCTGTTATGCTTGATGCAGAGCGGCAGTCAGAGCTTATTGACAAGTTGAGGAGCAAGGGCTTTAATGTTGAAATGGATGATTTCGGGCGAGGCTATTCGTCTCTCAACACGCTCAAAGATTTTTCGTTGGACGAGCTAAAAATTGACCTTGCGTTTTTGCACGAGGCAAAAAATGCGGAAAAGGGGCGAAAAATTCTTGAAAAAATGATTTCGATGTCAAAAGAAATTGGCATAAAAGTCGTTACTGAAGGTGTTGAAACGGCGGAACAGGTGGATTTTTTACATTCGATTGGAAGCGATATTTATCAGGGCTACTTTTTTTCCGAGCCGTTATCAATTAGTGAGTTTGATGAAAAATATTTAAAGAATAGTTGAAAAACGTAAGTTTTTTAAAATGCGCCATTTTATAAATGCTGATTTTAGGGTATAATTTCCTTGATTTTGCATTTTGTTGGTTTACGGAAAGTGAGAAATTTTTTTTATACGCTTACATTCATTTTCGTTCTCTGTGCTCTTTTTTTTGCTTGCTCGCTCGACCCGTTTAGCGAAATTGACGAGCGGGAAGAAGATTCTCGCACTGTGGAAGAAAATGCCGAAAATACAACAGATGCAAGTTCCGTATTTTCTCAAAAGACGTTTACTGTTGCAATAGAAAATGCGGTTTCGGTAGTCTATACGCGGAGCGGTGACGCATATATTGCAAGCGAAGACCTTTCTGCCGCAGAATCAATAACTGCTCAAAACATTGTTATAAAAGAAAATATCGATTCAATTCCCGTTGTTGCGATTGCTGATAATGCGTTTTCAAATCTTGCTTCTGTAAAAACAATAGCAATTCCTGCTTCCATAGAAAAAATCGGCTCTGATGCATTTTCGTATTGCCAATCCCTTTCAGACATCTATTTTGCAAAAACAGAAAACGACCTTTTTGCCTTAGACGGCGGGCTGTCGTTTTATAACCGAATTGAATCGCTCAATGACGGCGTACAGTGGCATTACGAATCTCTTGGACCGAAGCCTGTAGCGCTTGCAGAGCTTTCCGTAGAATCTGATAATAATGCTCTTACGGCGGTGTGGAACTATGGCGATGGCGAAAAAACGGGATTTATTCGCTTAAAATTGGAATCGGAGAATGAAAATCCTCAATGTGTTGAAATCCGCGATAATGCAATTTCATCGTACACCTTTTCTTCATTGGTGAATGGGCAGTTGTACAAAATTTCGGCGGTGGCGGTTAATGTGTTTGAGGTGGAATCTGATGCGCTCACGATTTCTGCGCAGCCAAAACCAAAGGAAAATGTTTTTACGGCTGATGAAATTGAGCTTGCATTGAGTGAAAATGCGGCTTTTTATCGTGTGGTAAAAAATGAAAGCACCAAAGAAATTATTGCTATTCCTTCGTTTTATAACGAGATACCAGTTTCTGAAATCGAAAATATTGGTTCAAGTACACTTTCTGCGCTTATTATCCCCGCATCTGTGCGAAAAATTGCGGCAGGGGCATTTTCGCCCTGCCAATCCATTCCGCAGATTTTCTTTGCGGGAACGGCGGCTGAATGGGCTACCATCGCGGGAATCGAAAATATTTCTGGCGCAAAAATCGTTTTTAATTCTTTAGGTCCGTTTTTTGATGACATAGGCTTTGAATTCCGAAAAAATGATAATTACAATTCATATTCGCTCGTGGGCTACCATGGAAATGCGGATACGATTGAAATTCCCGGCACATTCAATGGGTGTCCAGTAACAGCTATTGCACAAAACGCATTTAGCGGAACGGAGGGAACTATTGTTTCTGTAAAAATTCCAGAAACGGTGTCTGAAATCTCAAAAAATGTTTTTTCTGGTTTTCAAAATCTTAAGAGCGCGTTTTTTGCAGGTTCTGAAAATTCAATCGCGATTGCGTCTGGAAACAAAAATCTGCAAAATGTGCTGTGGTACGATACGATTTGTGTGGCAAAAAACAATTTTCGAGCGGTTCTTGCGCGCCGAAAAGGTGAAAAATCGTTGACGATTTTGGAATATGAAACCGCCGATGAGTTTGCCAATGTGGGAGAAATAACGCACTGGTATGATGTTTCAACAATCGCGTCTGGCGCATTTTCAAAAAGCCCAAACACAAAATATATCGTCATTCCTTCAGAGATATTGGTCGTAAAAAGCGGCGCATTTTCAGCGTGCACTGGATTAGAAGCAATTTGGACGGAAAGTGAAAAAATCTCGGTTGAAGCCGCGGAAAATGCAAATGTTTCTGAAATTTTGGAAGTTGTATCATCATTGAACTCAATTTCAAAAACGGCAGATGGTTTTATAGTCGCTGATTCTACGCTTTTAAAATACGTTGGGACTGCGAAAACGGTGAAAATCCCAGAAGGCATCACGCGAATTGCAAAAAATGCATTCAGAGAAAATCAAACAATCGATGTTGTGCAGTTTTCTGCAGCTGCAAAACTTATTATCGGTTCATTTGCGTTTTACGGAAGCTCTGTGCGGAAAATTGTCATTCCAGAGCAGATAAAATCAATCAATATCGAGAAATACGCCTTTGCTGAATGCAAAAATTTGAGCGTTTCTGTGAAGGACGAAAATAAGTATAGCGGAGAAGTGTTTTTGGTGCCGACTTCAGTCACAAAAATCGGGGAAGGCGCGTTTTCCGGGTGCTCATCTTTGGTGTCGGTGCGGTTTGATAGCGTGGGGTGGCCAATGCCAGCGGTAATGCTTTCTGAATTGCCTGACCGGTGCTTTGAAAATTGCAGTTCTTTGGAAAACGTGTATCTTGGCTCACAAATCTCCGTCCTCAAGAATTATGTTTTTCGAGGGTGCGGGAATCTCTCTCAAATCCAAAACGAATCCACGCTTTCGTTTTTGGACAGCACAAACGCAGGTATCAGACTCAAATTGCAATAATGTATTGAAAAAAAAATTCCGATATTAAAAACAAATAGGAGAAAGCAGTCGTGAAACGTACTTTAGTAGGAATAATGGCGGTTTCCGCAATTTTTTCAATGGCGAGCATTTTTGCAGAGCCTGCAGCAAACGAAAATCATACAGAATATATCGCATCAAATTCAACGCAAAATCTATCGAAAGTTTCGCTTTCTATAGCATTTTTTGATAGAACTATGTATTATCCGGGCGAAGCGGACATCAATCCTGTGAATGTGCGTGTGAGTATGGCAAATCATGGTTCTGATACGGTGCGGTTCAAAATCGCCGATGACAGAATGTTCAGCATAGATTTTACAGGACTTACGGTAAAAAATCGCCAGCTCACTCTGACAGACGAGTTGAAACAAAAGCGAACAACCAGCCGCACGGTCTATTTTAGAGATATTGTGCTTGAGCCGGGAGAAGAATACTCGTTTGTGGAAAACGTAAAAGATTATCTCAAGATTGACGAGCCGTCTGTGTATTACATTGAATTGAAATTGTATCCAGAGCTTTATCAGAACAAGAATGTTTTTTTATCGTCAAATCGATTGAGTCTTGATGTGCGCCCGAGTCCATCAGCTGCGGCGAGTGCATTGCTTCCTGTGGAAGGAAAAACGGCGATTGCATTGCAGCCGGAAGCGATTTCACCTGATAAGGTTGTTGAGCAGACAATTATTGCACGCCAGCGTTCTCTTTGGGACCAATACTTTTTGTACATTGATGTTGAAAAGATGTTGATGCGAAATCCTGTTCAGAATCGAAAATATCGTGCTTCTTCTGCGGACGAACGAAGTCGAATGCTTGTGAATTACAAGAATGACCTTAAACTTTCCAGAATTGACCGCGATATTGTTGCTGTTCCTCAGCGTTTTGAAATCGAACGAACTTCGTATGACCAAAGTGCGGGCACTGTTTCTGTGTTGGAGTGGTTTCAGTATCCGACGTATACAGAGAAAAAGCGATACACCTATCACGTCATTCAGCGTGATGGAATTTGGCTTATTGACAATTACACGGTTGATAATTTAGGAACAGAATGAGGCGGTAAATGAAAGCCCTCATCATCGCAGACAGCGATATTTTGATTGATGTATGTGCTTCGGTTTTAAAAAAATCTGGCTATGAAATCATCATATATCGCTGGCTGTTAAAAGCCCTCGATAATATAGAAGAAATATCTCCTGATGTCATTATTCTTGATGCATCTTCTTATCCTCGTCATTGGAAAATTGTTGTGCAAAGTGTTGCAAGTGACGGGGATAATCGCCGATTTTTTTTGTTTTCAGAAAAAAAATTATCGCCTTCGGAACTAAGAAAGGCTGATTTTCTTTGCGTAGAAAAAATATTTTCGCTTGATTCTGAAACTATCTCTTCTGATTTTGCACTGTGCTTAAAGCAAAATACGGTTTCTCGAGCTGTCATTTTTTCAGAACCTGAAGAAATTGAATGTATTTTGGGAACAGAGTTCGGCATAATTACTGGTCATGCCTCAAAATTTGATGGTCATACATTTTTGTTTGTCCCTGATTACAAGTCGAACATTGAAAATTTGAAAGTTGATTCAAAAATTCGTAATGTGGTAATAAAAAAAATTGCAGAAGATAAAATTTTTGTCGCAAAAGCAATGGTTACGTTTTGCAATGCTAACTCACTAGAACTAAAATTGGAAGAAGGTTCTCGTAATGAGCGATTCTAAGCAAGCAAAATTTTTTTGTGAAAGTTGTGGTTCTGAAGTGCGGGCGAATGCAAGATTTTGCCCAAAATGTGGGCGCTTTTTTGCTTCGGTAAAATGCCCAAAGTGCGGAAGAGTCGGAGACCAAAATTTATTCAAAAACGGTTGCCCAGACTGTGGCTATGCGGCAGGAAGCGAATCGGCAACTAATACTGAAAGCCCCAAAAATTTATCGTTTAGGCAAAAGTTAAAACTAAATAAAGTAATAAAGCGTGCAGAGCAAAAAAAACGGGGCGAATCGTTACCGTCGTGGATTTATATTTTGACGGCGACCGCCCTTGCTGTTATCATCATGGTTTGTTTAGTAGATTTTTTGCACTAAATCAGATAAGTGTTATTTGCCTTGTACGAACGAAACCGAATTCTTCAAGAGCGCGAACAGTGCGATAAACCGTAGCTCGTCCGATAGAATTATCATCGCTTCGGGCAAGGTAATATAATTCTTTGCAAGAACATTCAGGATTGTGGACGATGAGCGATACAAGCTGTCGGCGTTGTTCTGTAATGCGGCAGCCTTTTTTGCGAAATACCGAGACAATTTCTGCGACTTTTTCTTCCATAAGATTTCCTCCGTATGTTTTAATGTGGTTAGTATAGGCTAACTGTGTTAAAATGTCAACAATTCGCGAAAAAAAAATCAAATTTTTTTGCTGGGATTATAGAAAATAACCGATTTTAGCAATAAAATGAATAAGAGAGATGCCGTTATGGTTACAATAGATACGAAAGAGCTTTACGAAATACTTGAAGAAACGCCTGCTGAACAAAATATTATGCTTGCGGGAAAGCATGGAATTGGAAAATCAGAGATTATTACCAAATTTTTTTCTGAAAAAGGGCTAAAAGTTGTATCGCTGTTTTTGGGGCAAATGAGCGACCCGGGCGACCTTATCGGCTTACAGAAAACGAGTGCTGATGGAAAAACGACGGAATTTTTGCCGCCGTATTGGTTTCCGCAAGATGATACGCCGGTTGTTTTGTTTTTGGACGAGCTGAATCGTGCACGGCAAGAAGTGCTTCAGACCATTATGGATCTTGCATTGAATAGAACGTTGGCAGGGAGAAAATTGCCTGCTGGTAGCCGCGTAATCAGTGCGGTTAACTCCGGCGAACAATATCAATTAACCGAACTTGACCCAGCGCTTGTGTCGCGTTTTAATCTGTATGATTTTCGTCCGACTGTAAAGGATTGGCTTGATTGGGCAAAGGAAAATTCGATTGATGAGCGGGTTATATCGTTCATTTTGAAAAATCCTGCATTACTGGATTCTGATGGGGAAAGTGAAAAAGATTTTCCCACGCTCGACAAAACGCCTGATAGACGCGGCTGGGAAAAGGTTTCCAAAATTATTTTTGGAAAATCGGAGCCGTCAAGAACAACGTGCAAATTGATGTGCGGCATCGTTGGTGTCAAAGTCGGTTTGATGTTCTATAATTCGCTGTCAAAAAAAGCCTCGGTGACGGGGCGAGATGTCCTTACGGCGTTTCCGCGCGTTAAGCAGCAAATCGAGTATCTTTCTCTTCCTGAGTTGTGCGAAATCAACAAAGATATTTTTAACGAGTTGAACACTCACAATCTTGGTGAAAATGCAATTAAGATGTGTTCAATAAATTGTACAGGATATTTTAATTTACTTCAGGAAAAACGATTTTCGCAGGCAACAGAGCATTTTATTCTGCAGTTTTCCGAAAACAATTTCAAAAAAGCAAATCTTTTCATTGTAAAATATGTACCAGATTTATATAATAGACTATCGCATTTTATTATGAAATTGTAGATTTTTCGGGCGGTGACTGTTTTTTATGGATACGCAAACATCAGAAAGGCTTTCTCGAGTTATGAAAGAGTGGTTCTTAAAAGAGCCTTTCTTGTTCCTTGTTTGTTGCACACACCAACTTTCTGAAAATAGTAATTTGCACATTCCGTTTCGTTCGGGCAATAAAACGCTTGAATATAGTCCGGCTGCTTTGCGAAAAATAACCGACAGCGAAATGCAGGAATTTTTGACGCTCGAGGTGTTTCGTATTGCGCTCAATCACCCATATAAGCCCCTGAGCGCGAGCCGAGAGATTTCGTATGTGGAAAGCACGAATATGTGCCTGAAATTGTTCAAGCATACAATGCGGGCACGGGATTTTGCGCGGCGGCTCAATGTGCGGGAAGGAACGGAGCTGTGGAGGGAAGATACGCTTGCAGCCGAGGAAACGCGGCAGACCGTGGAAGATATAAGCGCGAAAGGAAAATGGGGAAATGTGAGTTCTGATGCGCAAATGTTTATAAAAAATGCGCTTGCTTCAAAAAATAGTGCGTGCACCGAAATTGTTGCGGCATTCAAAACGTCGGTGCTTTCCGGTAGGCGTTTTTTAACAAGAATGCGCCCTAATCGCCGCTATGGATTTTCCGCGCTTGGTTCTCGCCGAACCACGATTCCGCAACTGCTTTTGGCGGTGGATACAAGCGGTTCTATCGGCGAAGACACGTTGCAGCAATTTTTTTCGATAATCAATATGTTTTTTTCGTATGGAATCGACAAAATCGATGTGATTCAGTTCGACACAAAAATAAAGGGAAAACCGATGTCGTTTCGCAGGGCAAAAAGTGAAATTTGTTTTCAGGGCGGCGGCGGCACGAATTTTCAATGTGTGTTTGATTTTATTCTGAGCCACAATATATATGACGGGGTTATTTTGCTCACAGACGGCTACGCGCCTGTTCCTGTGGTATCGCCGTTTATTCGTGCTCATATTTTGTTTTTGTTCACCAGCGAAGAAGAGCAAAAATTGCACAAAGTGTGGACTGAAAAAATCCCTCGATGCACGACTTCTTTTATTTCTGCACGAAAAAATGCGGGTGGTAAAAAACGATGACGGACTGTGAATTTCAAGATGCAAAACGAATAAAACTTGAAGAGGTTTCTTACATTGCCTCCGAAATCATTGCGCTTTCTATTTTGGAAGAACGTAATTTTTTTGAGTTTGAAAACGGTTCGTCAGCCCGATTTTTTATGACGCGAGACAACGCAGGGTTTGGTGATAAAAGAAGGTGGTGTATGCGCTTTTTTGAGCGGAAATCCCAAAAAAGCCTTATTTTTCATCTTGGGGCAGAAAAAAATCCTCGAAATTGGGTTGTTTTTGCAATGAAAAATGTTCCCTTGCTTTTGGATTCGCTCAAAGAATCTATTTAGAGGTGATTTTTTATTTTTGTGGCACAAAATGGTAAAAATCTCAAAAAAGTATTTGACAAATCTCTAAAAGTGTTGGATACTGATATTCATAAGTTACTGGTAAACATATATTGGAGTGTTACCGCAAGGGCATAACCAACTTTTACGCAGTTTCTTTATTGCATCAACACCCGCATTGTATTTAAATGCGTAGAATATGTGATAGAGAAAGTGCGCGAAAGTTGGTTTTTTTATTTTTGTGGGTAAGGACGTTTTTATGAAAGTTTTGAAAGTGATAAACAACAATAATCTTTGCGTTCTTGATGATGACGGAAAAGAGCAAATCGTTTCTGGGAAAGGAATTGGATTTGGCAAAAAGTACGGCGACATCGTGGATTCCACAAATGTAACAAAAACGTATTTAATCACAGATTCGGAATTGCAAAAAAAGATGATTACGCTCTTAAAGGAAATTCCGTCCGAATATATGGGCTTTGCGAATGAAATGGTTGAGCATATTCGCGCGACGTATTCTCATTCGCTCAACGAGTCTTTGTGCGTAACGCTGAGCGACCATATTGCGAATGCTATTGAGCGAAAAAAGCACGGGATTGAATTGATGAATCAACTGCTGGATTCAATTCAGGCATCGTACCCTGAAGAATTGTCGCTGGGGGAATATTGCGTGGAGCAGTTGCACGAGCGACTTGGCATTTCGATGACGCAAAACGAGGCGGGATTTATCGCAATGCACATCATCAATGCGCGCGGTGACGGCAAAATGAGCGAAATCTGCGATGTTTCGGCATTGGTGAACGGTGTTTTGGGCGTTGCGGAGCGGTTTTACGGAGTAACATTTGATAAAACGTCGGTCTGTTATTCCCGATTTGTTACGCATTTGCGTTTTTTGTGGCAGCGGCTTTCCAAAAACGAGTTTCCCAGAAAACCTGCATTGAGTGAAGACGCGGTTTTTTTGACGATGCTGCAAAAGACATACAACCAGCATTTTCAGTGTGCGCAGCAGATTCGAGAATATATCCTTGATACATACGACAAGGCTATTGATGACGACGAACTTATCTCGCTTGCTATTCATCTCAAGAAGATGAGCGATGTGCACGGCGAACTTTAACGGTTTTGCCAAACAGAAGTATCTATGATGCTTCGATAGCGGTATCGAATGAGATTAGATAACGGTATCTAAAGAGTTTAGATAACGGTATCGAAGGGGGTTAGATAACGGTATCGAATGGGCTTCGATAATGGTATCGAAGGTGTTTAGATAATGGTATCTGAAAGAGCGGAAGTTATGTAGAACTCATTTCTGCATAAAACGGGAATAAGAATAACAATATACGCATATAGAGAAGGCTAGCACTCTATATGCACAATAACAGTCCTAAGCGGCTGGGGGAATAGAATTATGAGTATGAAAGACGATGTCTTTGGGGTGTTGCAGAGAGTAGGACGCTCGTTTATGCTTCCTATTGCTTTGCTTCCGATTGCGGGGTTGCTTTTGGGTATCGGCAGTTCATTCACGAACGCGACGACATTGGCAACATATCATTTGACGGGCATTATCCACGAGGGTAACTTCCTCTACACCTTGCTCGACGTAATGAGCCAAACGGGAAATGCTGTGTTTGCAAACCTTGCGCTTTTGTTTGCAATGGGTGTTGCTATCGGTATGGCGAAGAAAGAAAAGGAAGTTGCGGCTCTTGCGGGCGCAATCAGCTACATCATTATGAACACTGCGATTAGCGCGCTCATCACTGCGAAAGGCGGCGTTGAGGCTATGGCGGTGAACTCGACAACATCTGTGCTCGGCATTACGACGCTGCAAATGGGAGTGTTCGGCGGTATTCTCGTCGGCTTGGGCGTAGCGGCATTGCATAACCGATTCTACAACATTGAGCTTCCGCAGGTCGTGGCGTTCTTCGGCGGCACGCGCTTTGTTCCGATTATCTGCAGCGTTACCTATCTCATCGTGGGTGTGGTGATGTTCTATGTGTGGCCAATCATTCAGCTCGGCATTGCGCAGCTCGGACAGCTCGTCCTTGCGTCTGGCTATGTCGGCACGTGGATTTACGGTATCATCGAGCGCGCACTCATTCCGTTCGGACTGCACCACGTCTTCTATATGCCGTTCTGGCAGACAGAGATGGGCGGTTCAATGATGATTGACGGCACACTCGTTCAGGGCGCGCAGAACATCTTCTTTGCAGAACTTGCTTCAAAGTCTACGACTGTGTTCTCTGTGTCTGCAACACGCTTTATGTCTGGAAAGTTCCCGTTTATGATTTTCGGTCTTCCTGCTGCGGCGTTCGCGATGTATCAGGCGGCACGCCCTGAGAAAAAGAAGGTCGTGGGAAGTATCCTTATTTCTGCGGGTATCACATCTCTTTTGACAGGTATCACTGAGCCGATTGAGTTCACGTTCTTGTTCGTTGCGCCTGTGATGTACGCGGTGCACTGTGTGCTTGCTGGTCTGTCGTTTATGCTTATGCACATCTTCAACGTCGGCGTTGGTATGACGTTCTCGGGCGGTTTGATTGACTTGACGCTCTTCGGTGTGCTGCAGGGCAATGCAAAGACGCACTGGATTTGGGTCGTTATTGTTGGTGTTTTGTATGCGGTGGTGTATTATTTTGTGTTCTACACGATGATTACAAAGCTCAACTTGAAGACTCCGGGGCGTGAGGCGGACGACGAGGAAACCAAGCTCTACACGAGAAAAGATGTGAATGCGCGAAAAGAAGCAAGCCAGACGAGCGCGCTGATTCTTGAGGGATTGGGCGGCAAGAAGAACCTTTCTGACCTCGATTGCTGTGCGACACGTCTTCGCGTAACGGTTGTTGACCCGACGCTTGTGCGCGACGATGTGTTGAAGGCGAGCGGTGCGGCAGGCGTTATCCACAAGGGCAACGGTATTCAGGTTATCTATGGACCGCGCGTTGCAAACGTGAAGAGCAATCTTGAGTTGTTCCTTGAAACGCCAGAGGCTGACAAAATTGGTGCGGCAGAGCCAAAAGCGCCGAATCAGAAGATTTTGAGCGCGTATATGACAGGCGAGGTGAAAGAGCTTAAAGAAGTTGAGGACGAGGCGTTCTCGACGGGCGTGCTCGGAAACGGCGTTGCGATTGAGCCGAGCGAGGGCAAGCTCTTTGCTCCGTGCGATGCAAAGGTCGATATGGTGTTTGACACGAAGCACGCGATTAACCTTGTAACCGATGACGGCGTGGAGATTTTGCTCCATATCGGAATCGACACGATTAAGCTCGGCGGCAAGTATTATGAAGCGCATGTGAAGAACGGCGACAGCGTGAAGAAGGGCGATTTGCTCATCAGCTTTGACCTTGCTGGTATCAAGGGCGAGGGCTACAAGACGACGACACCGATGATTATCTGCAATTCAGATAATTTCACGGCAATCAAGAGTGTTGCAACAGGCGCAATCAAAGCGGGCAAAGATATTCTTAGTGTGCAGTAACCGTCAGAGACGGCTTCTCAAAAGTCGCTGACTGATTTGCCAAAAGATACAGCCTTCCGTTTTGGAGGGCTGTTTTTTATGCGGTGCGAAAGGAAGTTATGCAGAACTTGTTTCAGCATCTCGCAATAAAATGAATTCAGAACCATCTTGTATGTGCAAAATCTGCTTTTCTGTATTTTCTTGTGCCACACGGTACATCTATAAAGGTGCTATATAGTGCCAGCATAATGACACGGTATAGTGTCAGCCTAATGACACGGGGTAAATGGTTAGATTTCGCTGTAATCTTTGGGGGAGTAGACGGGCTTTGTGGCGGCGACTTCGATGAGATAGCCGCGCTCTTTCAATCCCGCTTCGATTTCGTCGAGGATTTTCGTGCTGCGCGCCTTGACCGTGTGGTAATGATAGCCGTGCGTGATGTTCTTGAGCGGGGTCGATACGCCGCTTTTCATATCCGCGATAAAGTTTTTGACATCGCGAAGTGAGCTGATATTGAGCGGCGCGCTGATTGTGCCGTAGATTTTGTGTTCCACATACACATCTTGCACCGTGCCACCCGCGCTCACGATAAGGCTCAACTCGTCTTCGGTTTCGTCGTCGCTGTGGTTCACTTTGAACACGCGCCGATTTTCTGTGTTGTTCATCATCGTGTAGCCCGCTTTCACCGCCATTAAATCGGGGTGCGCCGCTCGTAAAATCGCGATGTCGTTCACGATGACCTGCCGACTGACCCCGAATTGCTCCGCCAGTTCGCTTCCCTTGACGGCGGCGGTTGCATTGCTCAAAATCTCGATAATCTTTGCTCTTCTTTCTTCTCCGCGAATTGCCATAGCCTTATTATATCACATTTACTAATTAAAAACTGTTAAAAAGCCTGTATCTATGCTATATACTTTGATTTTATCCAAAAAAGCGTGTTAAGTGTATTAGGTATTGCATCACAGACGGCGCAGAATAAAGGCGAAACGTTTGAAGATAATAAAATCGCTTTTTCGCAAATGAACGACACTTGCAGTACGTTTTGGATAAAGAGGGTATAACGATTGACCAATGGAACACAAAGAAAGACGATGAAAAGGCAAAGTTAAAAGCTAAATATGGATTATAAAAAAAAGCCCGCCGATTTTATGCGACGGGCTTTTTTTATGCAATGGCAGGGCTTGAAGATATGCCGAGAAAGTTTTTTAGCGTGTCTTGAAATATTTTTGAACAGTTTACACCGTTTTCATCAGCCATAGCCGCAAGCCACGCAGGAAGTGAAAGCGTTTTTTTTACAAATGCGTCTTTTATACGAGCGCGCACAGGTGGCATAAAAACTTCAATCAAAGCAGGAACTTGATTTTTTTCAAGTCGAATATCTTTTAATTCAGACGGAACAGGAATTTTTTCATTGTCTTGTTCCATACCGTACAAATGCAAGCCGAGTGCTTCTTTTGCATTATGCAAAGCTTCTTCTGTTGTATCTGCACACGGCAGACAGCCCGGTAAATCGGGAAATTCAATCGAAATACCGTCTTTTTCATAATCAAAAATCGCTATAAATGCGTATCTGTCTTTCATAGTATGCCTCTTTTTTCACGAGAATTTCACGCCAGCTTGTTTTTCTATGCTTTTTAACGTGCCAAGCGGAATATCTTTTTTAGGGTGAGTAACAGTAACACGCCCCTTTTTAGTGATACAGAATAAATTATGTATTGTCAAGAAAGAAAATGTATATAATCGCGGACGGCGGGCAAAAATGAAACGTTTCCAAAAAAGCCCCCTATCCGCGATTTTGTTAAGAATTGTTAAGATGTTTTCGCCAAGAAGAACGCCGCGTAGCCATGTTGACATTTTTTTAGTGAAATATAACGCAAATTTTAACTTTGTTTATAAACTCTTTTTTGCACTTATTCTAAAATTCTTTTTGTCATAAGACTTTCTCTTTTTAGAGTTTCGGTATTAAAGATTACCCATTTTTTTTTTTTTTTTTTTTTTTTTTTTTTTTTTTTTTTTTAAGTGGGTAATCTTTTTATGAAAGCAGGATAAGTTTTTTAATAAGAGGACGAAATGAATAAAAATCTAAAGGGAGAGCTTTTAAAGATTCACAATTTGTTTGAAGGTGCGTATGTTATCGCGCAGAAAGAGAACACTGAATATAGCGATTGTCTTTGCGAGATTATGACAACGGCATTGAATAAGATGTATGACGTAATGAAGGAGCTTAAAGACGATGATTGACCTAAACAAAATGGGAAACTAATCGACGCAGAGCAAGCAGGAGATAAACAAAGGAATGAAAGATAATATTTTTAATTTTCCCGAAGTAATACAGGACAAAGACAACTCAAGAACAATGACAACAAAAGAAGTCGCAGAGGCTTTAGGCGTGTCGGTTGACAGTGTGCAAAATGCGGCAAAAGCACTGCAAGCAACTTCCGAAGATTTTCCGAAGTTCACACAGGGACAGCGTGCGGTTTATAACGAAGCACAGGTTGCGACAGTAAAAGAACTTGCAGAAGAGTTGCACGTTGCAGAACAGACGGTAAAAAATGCTATTTATGAACTGCGCCAAGTGGTTAGCGGAGTTTTTGATAACATCGAACGCAATTCACAGGGTGGGTATTTGCTTAACGAAGCGCAAGCAACAGCAATTAAATTGAAGTTGAGAGAAAGAAACAATCTCAAAGATAATTCTGTTGTTTCACAAATCGGCAACGATTTAGAGTTTTTCGCACTTCTTAAAAAGCGTGAAGAAGAACAGCGAATTCTTGACGCTTATCGTGATAGACGTATTGCCGAGTTGCAGGCGGAAAACGCACGACAGGCGGCAAAGATTAAAGAGGACGCGCCAAAGGTTGAATTCTTTAATACTGTTGCAGATTGTACAGATTGTATCGATATTGCACAGGCGGCAAAAGTGATTAATGCTAAAGGTATCGGACGCAATAAACTGTTTGAGATTTTGCGAAAAGAAAAGATTATCGACGGTAAAAATATACCATATCAAAAGTATGTTGACCGTGGATATTTCAGAGTTATTGAAAGCAGGTACACGCTGCCTACTGGTGAAACAAAAATCAGTTTGAAGACGGTTGTTTTTCAAAAAGGCTTGAAGTTTATAAAGGATATTTTACCGCTATGAGAAAATACAAAAGCATAGCAGATATTGCGGACGAAATGGGCGTATCGAGAAAACATCTTTATCCAAAAGTGAAAAGACTTATAGAAAAAGGCATTTTATCGAACGACAGCATTAAAAAGGAACGGGGAACGCACA
Organism: uncultured Treponema sp.; assembly: GCA_937893155.1. GTDB lineage: Bacteria > Spirochaetota > Spirochaetia > Treponematales > Treponemataceae > Treponema_D. Next base: position 27,747 of record CALBGU010000017.1, read on the forward strand.
GAGAAATAATGCTGTTTACCGCCGAGCAGGCAGAACTAATAAAAGAAGCCGAAAAAAATGCAAAAATAAGAGATTTCAACAAGGACCATTTTAATGAACTTGAAGAAATTGATAAACTTACAAAGCAACAGCAAAAAATGTATCATAAGCGACTTGAGGTTTTGACCAAGCAGAACACAAAGTGCTTAAAATGCAAGCATTATTATGTAAAAGTCGAGGGAAAAAGGACTTTTCACGCTTGCAAGTTGCACCCGAATATTTTAGTTGTAGGACAGTTGCAAGATAAAATACAGCCTTATTGCACTTCATTTTCAGAGAAAGGAGAGGTAAATGCTTGAAACACAGGATTTTTCAAAGTTACCGTTGTATGAGCAGTTAGCGATAAAAGCCAACATCGCGAATTATGACATTGTGTATATCGGGGACAATTATGCTTATGCGAATGCAGAAAGCGTAGAGAAGTTTAAAGACAGGTACGGAAACGAAGAAACAGCTTTGCACATAAGCCCCGAAAATATGGAAATGGCAATAGAGCAAGGAGGAGAGATACGCTGGTATATCGGGGAGAATTTTACAGACCAAGACGGCGAATATATTGCGCTTGTTTTGAAAAAGGCGGCGAAATGAAAAGCACAGGCGAGCGCATAAGAGCTAAGGTTGAGAAAGAAGCGCAGATATTAAAGAAGCTAGAGAAAGGACGGCTAGAAAAGTTTGTGCTAGTCGCTTGTATGCGAGTGCTAAAGCAACACAATGCTTTTTGCTGGTGGCAGAACACAGGCGCATTTCGCGTGGATAATCGCTTTTTTCGTTCGTCTATCGCAGGTGTAAGCGACATTATCGGCGTGTTAAGCGACGGGCGATTTATTGCGGTTGAGTGTAAAAGAGAAAACGGCGGCATAATAAGCCCACGACAACACCAATTTTTACAGAGCGTAAGAGAATGTAACGGCTTTGCGCTTGTAATCCACGACGAAAAACAGCTAGAAATATTTTTGAAACTTCACGGTTATTGATAAAGAACTGTTTACATATACCCGAAACAAAGGTATAATTTTTATGTGATAAAGGGCTTTAAAGACAAGGATACAGAGCTTATTTATAATCAAAAGTTTTCAAAGCGATTACCGCCCGCAATACAAAAAATTGCATTGCGAAAATTGATGATGATACATAACTCAAAAACGCTAGAGGACTTGAGAATACCGCCAGCAAACAGGCTAGAGGCACTTGAAGGAGATAGAAAAGGACAATACAGCATTAGGATAAATGGACAGTGGCGAATATGTTTTACCGTAGAAAACGGGGACTTTTACGAGGTTGAAATTGTGGATTATCACTAGGGAGAATGTGCGATGAATGAAATAGCAACACCGACAATAAGCGAGATATTGAAAGAAGAGTTTTTAGAGCCGTTAGAAATATCGGTCTACAGGCTTGCAAAAGATATTGATGTGCCAGTATCGCGCATACAGGATATATTGAACGATAAGCGAAAGATTACCGCCGATACTTCCTTGAGGCTTGCACGATATTTTGGATTATCGGACGAGTATTTTTTAAGGTTGCAAAACGATATTGACATTAGGAACGAGAAAGAAAAGAACGGTAATAAGATTTTGCAAATTGTGCCGTTTGCGCAAAAAGTAGAAAAGAAACAAGTTGCTTTTGCTTAAAGACAAGAGCCTTTTTGCAAAAGAAATATGGGAATTTCTAAACGCTTGTATTGTATGATACAGGCGTTTTTTTTGTATAAAAGCAACCGTTTTTGTGCAGGATTTATAACTTTTTTTCGAGATATTTGCTATTGTTGTATGCGCGAGGAGAAAAGATGTTACAGCAGAATGATAGAAGCGGCGAAAAATTAGTTGTCGGAAGCCTTGAAGTTATCCAAGAATTCAAAAGTTCGGGGCTTACACGCATTGAAAGCAAAATCGATATGCTTGACAACCAAATGACAACCGAGCATTTGGGTGGTGTTACTAAAAAGTATGCTAGTATAAAAGCAACAGGGAAAAGTGATATA
>CALBGU010000018.1 GCA_937893155.1 uncultured Treponema sp.
AAATCGTCCGTGAAAACCAAGTCGGACACAGCCTTAAAATGATACTCTTCCATACAGTTATTATAGCGCAGAAAACTCTATTTGAGTAGAGCGAAAATCGCACGGTAAATAAAAAGAGCCACTCTCCTGAGCAGCTCTTTCATAAAACAACAAACAAAACAAACTTATTTATTCTTGTTCACAATGCGGCTTTCAGTTTTTCCCGTTTCAATGTCGATGAAGCGCGTGAAAAGAGAAACTTTGTTATCGGCGTTGAGCGCATTCCACACAGTAGCCGTAAACTCGTCGATATTACCTGCAATATCCACCAACACAGGCTCGCCCTCAAAGCTCGGAAGCGGATTTCCGTCGCCTTGGTACGTGTGGATAAACCGACCTTGCGCCGCTTTTGGATTTTCATACGCGAACGTAAAGCGATTGCAGCCGCTGTCATCACCATTATCGCTCTTCAAAATGGAAAGCGCATAGTTGTATTTCCCGTTTTCGATGTGCATAACGCCCGAAATGCGCGGAGTAAAGTTCGGAGCGTCTGGCTCAAACTCTCTGGAGCGCAAACTTTGCTCAAAAGTAAGCTGTTTGTCCATTCCTGCATAAATCGTGTCGGTTTGGTCGCCGTTTGTAACGATAATTTTGTTACCGAGAACGCGAACAGGTGCATAAATTATCAGACTTGGGTCTGTGAGCTTTGACTCATCAAAGGCTTGCGTGCGAATTCCCTCGCCGTCTTCAACGAAAATGCGGTTGCGGCTGTTTTCGCTTCTGCCCATAATAAAGTACGCCACCACAGCCTTTTTGCCGTCCGCGCTTTTACCGATAACAATGCCACGTCCTGGATATGTCGTGCGCCCGAGCTCTTCACTCAATGAAACAATTTTCATTTTCTTTCTCCTACTATCAAAAAATCGAAAACTAATCTTCTTTCTCTTTCAGCACTGCAAGGAACGCGCTCTGCGGCAATTCTACATCACCAATGAGCTTCATTCGCTTCTTTCCCTCTTTCTGCTTTTCAAGCAACTTTCGCTTTCGGGTAATATCGCCGCCGTAACATTTCGCAAGAACGTCCTTTCTCACAGGATTGACCGTTTCGCGCGCGATGACCTGGCTTCCGATTGCGCCTTGAATTGCAATCTTGAATTGTTGGCGCGCAATTTCGCCCTTTAATCGCGTTACCACTTTGAGCGCGTGGTCGCGAGCTTCTGGCTTATACGCAAGCTGTGCCAATGCGTCAACAGGCTTTCCGTTTATGAGAATATCGATTTTCACAAGCTCGGTTGGTCGATAATCGATAACCTCGTAATCAAAACTTGCATAACCGCGGCTATAGCTCTTGAGCTTGTCGTAAAAATCAAACAGCACTTCTGCAAGCGGCATTTCATACGTCAACTCAACGCGCTTTGTGTCGAGATACTGCATATTTTTTTGCTCACCGCGCTTTTCAAGGCAAAGCTTCATTATCGCGCCTAAATATTCCGACGGAGTTATGATATTCGCTCTGATATACGGCTCTTCTGCGCTTTGGATTTTGCCTTCTGGATACTCAGACGGATTGTCAATATACAAATCTTCGCCGCCTGTGAGATGAATGAGATAGCGAACACTCGGAGCAGTGAAAATGACGGCTTGGTCATAGTCCCGCTCAAGGCGTTCTTCAATGATTTCCAAATGCAATAAGCCCAAAAAACCGCAGCGGAAACCGTATCCCAACGCAAGCGAATTATCCTTTTCGTATACAAGACTTGCATCGTTGAGCTTTAGTTTTTCCATACTGTCTTTGAGTTCTTGATAATCATCGCTGTCCATCGGATAAATCGACGAGAAAACAACAGGCTTCACGTCCTTAAATCCAGGCAAAGCCTCAAGCGCAGGATTTGCCGCATTCGTGATAGTTTCTCCGACGCGCACATCGCTCACGGTCTTAACCCCAGCAATGATGTAGCCGACATCGCCAGCTTCAAGCTCTTTTTTCTCTTCAAGCGTAATTTTGAAAATACCGACCTGCTCAACGCGGTATTCTGCATTTGAGTTCATAAAGCGAATAGTATCGCCAGCTTTGATTTTGCCGTCAATCATACGGATATGAACGATAACGCCGCGATAAATATCATAGTGGCAATCAAAAATTAACGCCCTCATTGGTGCATTTATATCGCCCGTTGGCGCAGGAAATTTTGTTACAATCGCTTCAAGAAGCTCATCAACGCCAACGCCTGTTTTTGCAGAAACAAGCTGAACATCGCTTGAGTCAAGCCCTAAATCGTGGTCAATCTGCTTTTTCACGCTCTCCACGTCTGCGCTCGGCAAATCGATTTTATTCACCACGGGCACAACCGTCAAATCGTGTTCCATCGCCATATACAGATTACTTACCGTTTGGCTTTCAACGCCTTGCGTTGCGTCAATCAAAAGCAATGCGCCCTCACAAGAAGCAATAGCGCGGCTCACTTCATAGCTAAAATCGACGTGACCAGGTGTATCGACAAAGTTCAATTCATAGTCAAAACCATCTTTTGCATGATATGGAATGGTAACAGCCTGGCTTTTTATCGTGATTCCACGCTCTCTCTCAATGTCCATGCTGTCAAGAATCTGGTTCTGCATTTGCCGCTGGTCAATAATGCGCGCCTTTTCAATAAGGCGGTCGGATAGTGTGGATTTTCCGTGGTCGATATGCGCAACAATGCAAAAATTGCGCTTATATTTCATCTCTGCCATAAAATAAAACTCCCGTTGTCGTAAAAGCCGTGACACCTTCAGCACGGCTCGCAAGCGTTTTAGAAATAATACTGGTTATCAAGGGAGGCGGTCAAGCCGATTGCAACATCAATGTAGCCGCCTTTTTTCTTTTTCGTGTAAAGAGTTGCCCCCATCATCGTTTTTTCATCATTAAAAACGACCTGCTTGATTTCAACAGGGTCTTGCTCCGTAAAACCAGATTCATCAGCAATGCCACCATTCACCAGCTCTGAAATGGTATATTTTTTGTTTCCCGACAATGTGCTGAGTTTCATTCCCAAAATCGGATAAAAAGAATTCGCAACAATATCACGGCTGTACACCTCGTAACCGGGAGCTTTCGGACGCTCATCAAGATAAACAGGATATTCCGCAGTGCTGCCATCGGATTTTTGAGTCTGCACAATTACAATCGTCCCCGGACGCAGTTTCACATATATATCAAATAGTTCATCGTTGTTGGTAACCGCCGTGCCATTCACCGCCGTAATCACATCGCCTTCACGCAAACCCGCTCTGCTCGCACTTCCGCCCGGCATAACATACAGCAATTCCAAACCGATATTCTTGCCCATTTCTTTTTTGGGCTTTCCAAATGCGCCAATCCACGAATGTTTACGCTCGCCGCCCGCGAACAAAATCGGAAGCTCCGCTTTGAGATACTCCACGGGAATCGCAAAGTTCAAGCCCTCATATTGCAACATTCCCGCAAAAACCACAGCCTGCACATTTCCAGCCTTGTCAATCAGCGGACCTCCCGAATTTCCCGGATTTACCGCCGTGTCAATCTGAAAAACATTCCCCACCGAAGTAAGTTTTCGGTCTTTCACTGAAATATGCCCGCTCGTCAAAGTGCGCTCAAGCCCCACAGGAGAACCGATAGCCGCAACCTCGTCCCCTACGTCCAAATCGACCGACGAACCAAGCGAAAAAACATAGGGCGAATCAATCTCGGCTTTAAGAAGCGCAAGGTCAAGCAGGCTGTCGTAGCCAACAACTTTTGCAGGAATTCTTGTTTCGCTGTCGGAGGCAAGTTTTATAAACAATTTTGAATATTTTTGACTTTTTTTATCAACCAAATCTGCAATAACGTGATGATTTGTAATGAGATAGCCATCTTTTGAAATAAAAAATCCCGAACCAATAACACGGTCTGCGTATCCCATACCGCTCTGAATTGCAATACCGCGGTCAACCCACACGGTAACAGTGCCCGAAACCGCCTGCGACACCTTAAACGCCACAGAATTTTCGGTGTTTTTCGCTAAGGTAGACTCGGGCAATGCCAACGCGGCAAGCTCCTCTTTGCTCATCGAAAGCGAATTCAAGCCTTCGTAGCCGCACGATTCAAGCGATAGCAATACACTGTCCGCCTCGCTGTATTTTTTTGCTTCCAAAAATTCGTTGTATTTCGTTGCAACCCGCTCAAAAGCAGATGCCAATGAATCTGCAACAGTTTTTTCCAACTCATCTTTCTCGTCAGAAACGCCCCGTTCCGCAATCGAACGGTTCAAAATAACCGCCCGCCAAAGCGCCTCAACAGGCTTTTCCGCGCTTAATTCCTCAATTCTCGCCAATTCGGTTCTTACCGCGTCTGCTTCCGTATAATTCAACGGCTGAAAAACGCTTTCTGGTTTTGCACCAAAAGACGCACAACTAAAAAATATCGCTACAAAAACAGCAAAAAACACGAAAAAACAAAACGATTTTCTATAAAAATTCATTGTACCGTATCTTTCTCCAAAATATCCAATTCATCAGCTTTGCGCAAAAGCTCAAGGTCGCGGTCTGTTTTCACAATTTCCGCAAAATATTCCGAACCGATTTTTACCGCATTGATTCTGTAATCTTTTTTGTCAACAATGATACAAACGCCCTGAACTTTCACTTCATCAACCGCAGCAATCGCACATTCTGCATCATCTTTTGAACCATTTTCGTTAATCCAAAAAATATCCGCATTATCTGATTTTATTACTTTGCGCTCCACCAGCCCCCGCGAAATTTTTACAGGAACGCCATTTTCTTTCACCACCGTTACCAGCTCGTGCCCCGGCTCAAGATAAAACAGCGACTCGTCTACGCTCGGCGCATTTGCCGCGCCGCCCTTGCGATAAAACCGAATATCCCATTTTGAATCGCCATTGGTGTCCCAAGAAGCAATTTTTCCATTATTCTCAAAATATTCCTCGGTAAAATCAGCATTTATGTCATTGCTGTTGTTAATCTGAACCGATTTTAGATAAAAATGAGAATCTACCGGAATCGAACCAAAAAGGTTTATCATCACTTGCCGTTCATCTTCGATTGCATAATATTCAGGTTTTACCGTAGATGAAAAGCCATATAATTCCGTCGTCTCATATACGCCGTTCCCCGTATTGTCAACAATGCGGATAATCGGAACGCCGTCAGAAAAATGGGTGCGCGCATAGATTTTTCCATCATCATAATACGCCGCAAACTGGATTTTCCCGCCATAAAGCTGAAAAACAATATGCGCACCATCGCGCTCCATTGACGGCACTTCATAGCTTGAAGAAGAAGCGATAAAATCCTTTTGCTGCGGCACAGCCAACGATTTTGGATTTTGAATCGACGGAATATAAAAATCCGCTCCCAGCGCAGAAACTACTGGAGAAAGCTCCAACTTCACTGGTTCCCACTTGAGCATATCCTGCAACACATTAAATTGCAGCCAATGCGATGATTCAGATGCATTAAAAACTGCCGTAACCACCGCTGGATAATAATCCCAATCTATTTTTAAGAAATCATCTTCAATAGAAGCTCGCACCGGCGTTCCGTAATCACAATCGATTGTCCATAATTGAGAACCAGTTTGACTTTTATCCCACACAATTTTTGAAGGTCGTCCTTTTTCGTACTTCACAGAAAAATCTTCAATACCGTCTTTGTCTGTGTCCGAAATTATCACGCCCTCAAATTCTGAAAAATACTGAACCAGCGCGTCTTTCGCCTCATTATCCGTGATAAGCGGCACAAAATGCTCAATCGTTTCCTGCCGCAATTCATCGAACGAAAAAAGATACTCGACAGCATCATTTTCACTCAAAATCCCATTTTGCAAGGCAATAGCGGGAAACAATTCATGCCGAGCGCCCGACGTATCATAATTGCGCAACAAACGCCGTCTCTCCTCGCCTCTTGCAAACAATGCGACATAAAATTCAAAATCATCTGAAACATAATCAACAAAGCGCTCGCGTCCGCGAATAAAAAAATCCGCCTGACGTCTCACAGCCGCAGGATATGCACTTGCATCTTGATAAATCAAAAATTCTGTCTTAAAAAATAAAAGCGGAAAACGTGCATCGGTCGGATAAAATTTTGAGGCTTGGTCGATTTTTTCGCGTGCAGACGAAAGATTGCCCTGATGATAATAGCATTTTGCGCGTATATATTCAGCATCAGACGAAGTGAGCGCAGGCACAGCTGAAAGCTGCCTCAACGCCTCGGCTTCTTCGTGCGAATCACAGAGAACATCTGCATACAAAACGCGAGCATTATCCTTGTTGTAATCAAACCAGTTGTCGATTTTCACCGCCTGAGAACTTGCTTCCAAAACCTCCGCGCGCGTATGCCCAAGCGCATTCACCGCCACCGCTTTATAATACCACAAATCCGAAATTCGCTCGTCATACGAAAGCCCCATTTCCGCATACGACGCAGCTTCACGCCACTCATGCCGCACAAGCGCAGTCCGGGCATTCGACAAATATCGAAGCGCAGTCCGCTGATTCGCGACCGATGATGACGACTGCGAAAAAGCAGAAAAAGCAAAAACTGAAAACAAAAATGCAAACGAAGCTACCTTGTTCTTCATACGATATTTCCTTGCTATATAATAAATAATACTACTTCTCTATTGTTTGACAATCCAATCTTTTGCGTCCACCAAACTTCCCAAAATCGCCCTAATCTGCGTTTCTGGAGTTTGCAGTTCTTGCACAATCGGAATTTTCCAACGCTCTTTTTCCGGAATTTTCCACGAACTCAAAATCTTGGAAATATCCCGAAACGTATTATCAGCAGACCGAATTGTGTCTAGCGGAGCCACACTCCGAATCAAAAACGGAAAGGTCAAATGTGGCACAAAAACGCTTTTTTCTGTCGTTTTCACCACAATTCCATCAGATTGAGCTTCGATTTCAAAATCCAAAAAAGGAATTTTCGCCGCGCCGTTTTCTCTTATAGTAGCACAAAATCCACAATCTGCATAATTATTTTTTATAATATCGGCACATAAAAAATTATTCCATAGAAAGAGTGTAATTCCCATTGCCTCAATTTTTGCATTCGGCTTTGCATTTTCAGCCCAAGAACAGACGGTATCGACAACACGAAACGGCAAACGCACACTCACGCCAAGCGCGTCCACAAGCGCATAGACGGTTCTGCGGCGAAGCGCATACGGAATTGTGCAGAAACTTTCAAAATCCACAGAATGATATTTTTTGCACGATTGTGCGTTTGAAAAATAATCGATAAATTTTTTTTCGATAAACTCAGAATCATCGCGCAATTTTTTTGCACCCGCAAGCGCCGCACCGTCCCAGCCCTCAAAAATGCTGTTGAACAGAGGAATCACCGATTTTCTCACTCGATTTCTAACATAAGATTCATCAAAATTCGTGCAATCAGTGCGCCATAAAATGCCCTGCGCATTCAAATACGCTTCAATCTCTGCCCGCGAAATATCTAACAGCGGACGAATATATTTTCCGCGCTGCCGCCGAATCCCTGCAGCAGCCTCGCCTGCACTTCCCTGCAAAAAACGCATAACCAGCGTTTCAAGTTGGTCATCTCGATTGTGCGCCACACAAAAAAAATCAGCCTTAACGTCCCGTATAAATTGCTCAAAAGCCGCATAGCGCAATGTTCGCGCAGCATCTTCCACCCCGCCGATTTTTTTCGCCGCATTCAAAACCGCACCGCGTGGAATTTCAAAAACACGGCATTGCACCCCATTTTTTTTACAAAAATCCGCCACAAACGCCGCATCGCCCGCAGTTTCGGCTTCAGCACGAATGTTGTGATTTACCGTAATAACCGCCAATTTCGATTTTGGAACGCAATGCAAAAGAGCCGTGAGCATCGCAATCGAATCTGCGCCGCCCGAAACCCCCGCTGCAATAAAATCCGAATCAGAAACGCCGCATATTTTCAGTGTATTTGAGAATTGTTTATCAAAAGTGTGGACAAATTTTTTTTCTATCAATTTCAATTTTGTTCATATTTTTAGCGATAAAAAAATCCCTGCAAAAACAGCAGGGATTCATACGCTAGCCGATTTTTAGCGACCAGCAGAAACACTCATCAAAGATGCTTCTTTGTCGGTAAGCACTGTAATTGCTTCTGACAAGTTCAAATCTTTTACGCGGAAAACCTCGCCAACCTTAATGCCAGAAATATCCGCAGTAACACGAGCTGGCATATCTTTTGGCAATGCCTTCAACGTTACATCAGGAACATGGCGAAGCAAGAATCCGCCAGCAAGAACGCCAGCAGGTGTACCAACATAATTCACCTTCATACGAGCGACAATCGGCTTTTCTCCACTTACAACATGGAAATCAGCATGCAAACTCTTGTCAGATTTTATGTCGTATTCGCTATCCTGAATATAAGCCAAATTATCTTTGCCATCAACTTTCAAAGTGATAAGCGTTGTTGGCGTAACAGTGCGCCACACTTTTGAAAACTCTGCTGCATCGATATCAAGCATTGTAGATTCGCCTTTTTCGTTATACATTACAGCTGGAATGCGACCAGCGGCACGCAGTTTCTTCGCAACGCTCTTACCTGTTTCAGTGCGGGTCTTTGCGTTAATAACAATCTGATCCATAATGAAGAACTCCTTAAAACACTTTCATAACGGGTTCACTGGGACGGCAGGATTCGAACCTGCGGAATGACGGCACCAAAAGCCGTTGTCTTACCGCTTGACGACGTCCCAAAATATATAACTTTCAGTCATTAAAACTCATCAGACGATGTATCAAAATGACCTGCATTATATTCACTTAAAATTTTATCTTGCAACAGCGTTCTAAAACTAGACGTTATCGGATGAACAACATCTTTATATTCACCATTTGCAAGTTGCCTACTTGGCATAGCTACAAACAAACCAGACTTACCCTCAATGACCTTCACGTTATGAACAACAAGAACATCATCAAAAGTAACCGTTACATAAGCCAACAGCTTTCCGCCGTCAGAAACTTTATGCAATCGCAATTCTGTTATCTGCATAATTTTTCACCCCCCCCCCCGCAAAAAAACAGGTCAGAAAGAAAGGCGAGCGTAGCAATTCCATTTAGCTCGCAATTTTTCAAGAGAAACCTTACATTTCTCTTTATCTTGAAAAACTCCAAAAACAGAAGCACCAGAGCCAGACATATCGGCATACAAAGCGCCAGCTTTTTTCAAATCAGAAATCGCTTCTTCAATTATTGGATATTTTTCTGTTAAAACAGATGTAAACGTATTAGAAAAATGCCAATCAGAAACCGCAGAATTATACATCTGCACAAAATCTGATTCATTTTTCAATTTTACATCTCTTATTTTACCACGTTGATACCATTCATCAATCGCCGCATACGCTTCTTTTGTAGAACTATGCAACTTTGGACAAAGAACAACAAAGTATAAATCTGTCCGCGGCTCAAATTCTTTTACAACCTCACCACGACCAGTTACAAAAGCACTGCAATATTTTTTCTCCCAGCAATGCAAAAAGAAAAAAACATCACTTCCCACTTTTTCCGCAATCAAATACCGTTCGCTCATTTTCAGAGAAACACCACTCAACTGCTCCAGCGCATAAATCAAAGAAGCTGCATCAGAAGAACCGCCTCCAAGACCACCGCCCATCGGGATTCGCTTTTGAATCGAAACATGTATGCCAAAATTAACGCCTGTTAATTCGCAAAATGCTCTATATGTTGCTGTCAACGTATTTTTTTCAGGCAATGCAACTTCAAAATCACCATCATCAGATAAAAACTTGCATTGGACTTTACAAACATCATTTTCTTCTAGTGAAGATATTATTAAATCATCATATAAAGGAATTGATGTAAAAATACTATAAATGGTATGAAATCCGTCGCTCCGTTTTGGTGAAACAGTTAATCCAATATTCACCTTTGCAGGGGCTAAAACCCGTATTTCATGCAACATAGTATGTTCATTATACATTTTTACAGATTATTGTCAATAAAGTATGCGATTTTCTTAGAATTTTCGTGCATTTTTTTTTACGTTATTGACACACAGCGCCTGTTTATTTTACTCTATTCAAACAGGGTTTTCTTAGCAGGAGTGCAATTATGTTCAGTGAAAGCGAAATTGCGGAATATTCATTCGGATTTGCATATGATGATGAGTATGATGCTGGCGGGCGATTCGATGATTACGATGACTTCGATGATGAAACGGACTTTGAGGACGATGAAGACGAAGTGAGTTTCGACGATTTGCAAGATGATGATGTCGATGCAATGGAAGAAAGCTTCGACGACATCGAGCCAGAGGATGGCTACGGCGCGTTCAGGTATCACGAAAGCGATTATTATGATGCCGAAGACGAGCAGCTCGACTTTGACGATGAAGACTGAAACATTTATATAAAAATACGAAAGGACGCTTTTTAGCGCCCTTTTTTTGCACTGCTAATTTATTTTTTCACCAGCATGCCACAATTTTTCCAGTTCGTAGAAATTGCGAGCTTCTGCACTCATCAAGTGAATCACAATCGGTCCCAAATCAATAAGATTCCAATCATCGCCGTCAGACATTTTTCGGTGCGTCAAATGCACTTGCAAGTCGTTTTCTTTCGCGTATTCCAGCGCAGATTTTTGCAAGCCCTTCCAGTGCGCACTGCTGTTCACCGTTACGATGATAAAAATATCAGTCCAGCTATTCAAATTTTCCACGTCCAGCGCGACCACATCACCCCCCTTGCCGTCTTCCATCAACTTGGCAATTTCGAGTGCTTTTTCGCGAATTGTTTTCATAAAAGTACCTCTCTTGTTTTATTTTCCAATCACATATCGACCGTTGAAATCACGACCAAGAATTATCGTAAAATCGACCATCGTATCAGCAGCAAGACCAGCAGAATCAGGACGAACTTCATCGTCAACGATGTTGGAGCAGTGAATGAAGTCCCCGAGGCTTTTTGCCGCCGCTGCATTTCCGATATGATTTATAATCACCGTTTTTTCGTAATCCGAATTATCGGCGTTAATTGCATTCAAAACATCGTAGCCCACACCGCGCAAAAGCAATTCGGTATTGCGCGCAAGACCTTGCGTGAGAGTGCCGTTTTGGATTTCCAAAACATAGACGCGGCTGTTCACGTCCTCTGTCGTCGTTAGTTGCGTTGTTGACATTTGCACCGATTCTTTTATCAACTCGCCGTCATAATTCGGAAACGTCAGTTCCTTGCCGTCCACAACACGCGACGAGCCGAGAACCGTCTGCGGCAAAAGGCGCTCAGTATCCACGTTTGCAATTTCCGAAAGCACATACAAAAGGCTATCGTCATCAAGATTTGTCGAGAAATTTTTTTGGTAATGCAAAAAAGATTTCTTTGTAAAAAACACACCGCGATTTCGATTCAAAGCCTCCAAAAACGACACCATAATGTGCTGATGGCGCTCGCGGCGGCTTCGCTCCGTTTCTTCGGGCAAAAGATAATCCAGATAAACAGCAATTTTTTTGCCGTCCAATGTAACCGCGCCAGAAGGCAAAAGCCACAAATCGCCGTTGTCCGATTCAGCATCTACCGGCGACGGAATAAAAACCCGAAGCCCGCCGAGCAAATCGGTCATCGCACAAAAATGCTCCGTATCCATTTTTATGTAAAACTGCAAATTAGTGCCAATGAGCTTTTCAATTTCGGATTTATAAACCTGAATTCCCTTTTCTTTATAAATCGCGTCAATGCGGTCTACACGCCCCAAACTCTCGTAAATGGCACCCGTATTTCCCGGAATTTCAAACAGCGCGCCTTTTTTTGACGGGGGATAATAAATAAAAACATCGGTAAAAAGCGCATTGCCCGTTTTATCTTCAAGCACAAAAAGGATTTTCATAACTTGGTCTTTTTCAAGACTTTCCGAAACAAAATCCGTGCGAAGCAAAATCGCCAAATACGCTCCAATTCCAATAAGAATCATCAGAATGATTACAAGAAAAACAGCACTCCGCTGCTCACGCTTGATTTCCATTCAAATCTCCCGATTCGCCCGTCAATTCCGCCAAAAATTCCAGCGTTGCAGGCGCGGCAGTTTTGCCTTTAGAACGCAGATACGCCACATTTTCCTTGATAATGGTTGCAACAAGACTGTCCAAATCCATTTTTAAGAGTTTTTCAAGATATTCGCTCGTTACATGCGGTCGCCCCGGCTCAATTTTGTCTGCGGCATACAAAATTTTGGCAAGCGGACACAAATGAGCACCGCCAAACGTATGAGATGCAATCGCTTGCAAAACCTCTGCATCTGAAACCCCGAATTGCTCCTGCATAAAGACAGCCGCAGCCCGCCCGTGCAGCAACTGCGGATTTTCAGCCTCCAGCGCAGAAATTGCCCTGCCGTCCCGAGAAGCCAGTTTCAGCATTTCAGAATCACTCAAGTTTTTGCAAATATCGTGCGAAATTCCCGCAAGATAGCACCGCGTATCGTCCACTTGGTAAATCCGCCCCATACGCGCAGAAAATTCCGCCGTGCGCACAGAATGTTCGTAGCGCTCTTTTTTTACGGATTTTTTGACATGTTTTCTGATTTCTTCAATCAGATTTTTCATTTCAAGCTCATCGTAGTCCATCAGCAACACCGTACAATTTATTTTTTATAATATACCAATAAACGCCGTCGGGGACAAGGTATCTCCAGCTCATTCCGCGCTCGCACGCAACGCGAATTTCTGTTGACGACACAGGCAAAATCGGAGTTTTGAGCAATTTATGCGGATAGGCAAAATTTTTTCTGAGATTTTCCTGTTCGTCATCACTCAAATCCGAAACCGTCGCATATTTTTCGGACGGAACATTCAAACTTTTTTCCGCGCCTACAATCGAAATCGCATTTTTTTGCCGCGAAGCCAAAATCAAATCCGCCATGCGCGCAATTTGTTCTGCATTCCGCCACAGAGGGAATCCCGCAAGCAAATCGCTTCCCATTATAAGAGCGATTTTTGCCGAAAGCTGTCCCGCATATTTTTTTGAAAGTTCCTCCAAAGTATCAAACGTGTAAGACACACCGCCACGCGCAATTTCCACGTCCGACACTTCAAAACGCGGATTTTTTTCGACCGCACACCGCAACATTGCAAGGCGGTCTTTCGCGCTTGCAAAATCAGGAGCAAGTTTTTTGTGCGGTGGCTCCGCAGTCGGAACAAATAAAATTTTATCAAAGCCGAATTCCACGCAAACCGCATCTGCAAGCGCAAGGTGACCAATATGAACAGGATTAAAACTTCCCCCAAGAACCGCCAGTTTCATCATTGCCCAGGATATTGAATTTCCATTGTTTCATCAACAGAACGTGATTTCAGAAAATCTGATTTTTCAGATTTTGCCACAAAAAAATTGCCCTCAGACGAAATCTGCGCGTGATTTTTCCCCGGCGTTCTCATTCTGTCCAAATCAGAAACCATCTTCACAATGACGCTTTTGACCGAGCCAAGCCCTATGCGTTCTGCCACAGAAGTCAGCAAAACCTGCGTTTCAGGCTCTTCTGAAAGAATTTGCGTCTTCACTTTTTCCGCATTTTCAGCCGCACCTTCAACATCAATTTTATTGCAGATAACAATTCTCGGCTTTTTCAGCAATTCCTCTGAATACGATTGCAGCTCGTTTTTGAGCGTAGCATACGTCTGCATACACTTTTCTTCCGAACAATCAATCATAAAAAGAAGGCACGCCGTTCTTGAAATATGCTTTAAGAATTGAATTCCTAATCCCAAGCCTTCGCTCGCCCCCTCGATAATGCCCGGAATATCAGCGATGATAATGTCACTATCGGTATCAACGTGCAAAACGCCCAGATTTGGGATTTTCGTGGTAAACGGATACGGCGCAATTTTCGGACGCGCGGCTGTAAAATAATCCAGCAGCGATGATTTTCCCGCATTTGGAAAACCTACCAACCCGACATCAGCCATAATAGAAAGCTCCACCAACAACTTTCGCTCTTCTCCGGGCTTTCCGTCGTGCGCGTATCGCGGCGCTTGATTTGTGGACGACTTAAAATGCACATTTCCCCAGCCGCCTTTGCCGCCGTGCAAAAACACAAATTGCTCTTCCTCGCTTTCCGTAGTGAATTCTCTGATAATTTCGCCCGTTTCAGCATCTTTGAGCGTCGTTCCCGGAGGCACCGGAATCACCACATCTTCGCCGTCCGCACCAAAACGATTTCGCCCAGAGCCGTCACCTCCGTTTCGCGCCTTAAAAATCGGGTGATAGCGCAAATGAGCAAGCGTCCTCAAATTTCGTTTCACACAAAAAATAACATCACCGCCCTTGCCGCCGTCGCCGCCAGCAGGACCTCCCATCGGAATATATTTTTCGCGCCGAAACGCAATACACCCATTGCCACCCTTGCCGGAACGAACTTCGATATATGCTTCATCTGCAAATTGCAACATATTTTTTCCCTCGAAAAATTCTAAAAAAATACCCGACACAGGAATATCCTTGTCGGGCATTATTGAAACTCAAGCGGTAAAATTAAGCCTGAACTGGTGCAACAGAAACAATCTTTCTGTTTTTGCGCTCACCAAAAACAACTTTTCCGTCCACCAAAGCGAACAAGCTGTCATCTTTAGCTTTCTTCACACCATCACCTGGATGAATAACAGTTCCACGCTGCTTAATAATGATAGAACCTGCGCTAACAAGCTCTCCGCCATATCTCTTTACACCCAAGTGTTTCGGATTTGAGTCGCGACCGTTTTTTGCGCCGCTACCGCCCTTACTGCGTCCCATTTTTTCCTCCGATTAAAAATCTGTCTTATACTCTTTCAGTTGAACACATTGCGGATAATCCCTTTCAACAGAAGAAATTCCTGTCCGAATAAAATCCGCAATACAAATCAACCGTACCGCATTTTCTTTGGAAATATCAGAAGGATTTTTTATTCCAAACTGCAATTTTCCGCGAAAACCAGTTTCTGAATCAACCAAAATACCGCTCGTATCAGAAAGAACCTGACCTGCCGTCCTTAACAGTTCCGAAACTGCACTACACACAATATCACGCCCCTTTTGCGCAAAACCCGCGTGTCCGTCAGCCTCGCAACTCCTGAATTCGCCAGAATCAGAACAACCGAGCGATATTCGAATCATTCAGTCTCGATTATGCAACAACAATGTCTTTCACGACCACTTTTGTATATTGCTCGCGATGACCGATTGTGCGGTGATAGTCTTTCTTGCTCTTATACTTGTAAACGATAACTTTGTCGTCTTTGAAAGTATCGCCAACTTCGAGCGTAACTTTTGCGCCGCTTACATAAGGCGTTCCCACAGAAACCTTTCCGTCATTGCTTACGAGAAGCACTGAATCGATTTCAATTTTATCACCTTTCTGGGCATCGATTTTATCCACAGTCAACAAAGCGTCCTTTTCTGCTTTGTACTGTTTGCCCTTATACTCAACAAGTGCGTACATATTAAACCTCTAATAAAAACCGCCGCAACAAGTAACGGGTTTGTTGCGGAAATGAGATAAGTGTTGCTTATCTTACCAAATTTATTATTACTAGTCAAGCAAGAAATTAAATTCATTCTTGATTTATTTTTAGATTTATTTTTACTTGAAAAATATTCATAAGCTATGTTATAGTATGAATTATGACGGCGAAGAGTTTCACGATATTAGATTTACTTAATTTGAACTTAACAGGTCATGATTCTCTTAATTTACGCTGTATAGGTGGCAGAACAGGGCTTTCAAAACCGATTGAAGTTCCCGACATAAATCGCCCGGGACTTGCACTGTCGGGCTTTTACGAAAATTTTGCAAATGACAGAGTGCAGCTTTTTGGTCGTGGCGAATTTGCATATCTGAAAAAATTGCACGAAGAAAACAACACGGAACGGCTTCGCAGGCTTTTTTCTTACGATATTCCCTGCGTTGTTTTTTCGCGTTCGCTCGTGCCGCTCGAGGATTTTTTGGAAATTGCAGAAGAAGCAAAATGTGCTGTTTTGCAAACGGATTTGGATTCCACAGAATTTTCTATGCGCCTCCTGCGAGTGTTCGACAATATTTTTACACCGCGAAAGACGCTCCACGGCGTTTTGGTAGAAGTCTACGGTCTTGGAATTTTGCTCATTGGTGCAAGTGGGGTGGGAAAAAGCGAAACCGCATTGGAACTTGTTGAGCGCGGACATCGCCTCGTTGCAGACGACATCGTGGAAATCCGGTGCGTTCACGGAAATACCATCGTGGGAACAGGTCCAAATTCGCTCATAAGCCACCACATGGAAGTGCGCGGCATCGGCATTATCAATATTTCGCAGCTTTACGGCATTGGTGCGGTTCAAGAGCAAAAGGAAATCCAGCTCATCGTAAAGCTCGAGGATTGGGACAACAACAAAGTGTACGACCGCTTGGGCACAGAAAATCATGTAGAAGATTTGCTCGGCGTAAAAGTTCCGTTTTTGGAGATTCCGGTAAAGCCCGGCAGAAATCTTCCTATTATTATTGAAGCCGCCGCTATGAACGAACGCCTAAAAGCAATGGGCTATAATTCCGCCAAGGAATTTAACCAGAACGTGCTTAAATGGATAGAAACAGGAGAAGCTCAGACCGCATTTTACGGGAATGAAGTTTCTTATTAGAATAAACGCATAATCAAGGGGAATATTATGACAGAAAAAATTTTGACAGTCAGAAACAGAGCTGGCGTTCACGCAAGACCTGCGGCTTTGATTGCACAAACGGCAAACAAGTTTTCTAGTGAAGTTACGCTGGAAAAAGATGGAATGCAAGTGAATGCAAAGTCAATTATGGGTGTGATTACCATGGCGGCGGCTTACAACGAGCAGCTTACGCTCAAAACAGAAGGTGCTGACGAAGGCGACGCAGCGGCGGCAATTCAGGCACTTTTTGATTCAAAATTTGAAGAAGAGTAATCGTCAAATATTCTTGTTTTTGGGTGCATTTCCGCTTTTGTTTTTTTGCGGAAATGCTTGAGAATCGGTTATTTTTAATTTGTCTTAAAATATTTTCAAAAATATGAGTTCCCCCATCTTTCTTTATACAGGTTCGGAAATCGGCGAAAAAGAAGAAGCAATCCAAAATCTTCGGAAAAATGCTGTAAAAACATACGGTGAAATTGATTTTTATAAATACTATTGGAATGACATTCAATTTTCTGAGGTGATTTCTCAACTCCAAAACGAAAATCTTTTTATTCCCTGTACTTTTGTTGTGCTTGACGGAGCAGAAATGCTCAAAACAAAAAACGACCTTGCGCTTTTGCAGTCGTGGATTGCATCTCCCGGGCAGGCTATTTTGGTGCTTACAACCGCTGAAAATAGCGTGGATAAAAAGCTGAAGGATATTGTTCCTAAAGAAAATCAAAAAACGTTTTGGGAGCTGTTTGACGACAAAAAGGAAGAATGGCTCATCAATTTTTTCCGAAAAAACAACTACGCGATTACCGACGATGCCGTTCAGTCCATGCTTGAAATGGTAGAAAACAACACAGGCGCGCTCAAATCCGCTTCCGCAATGATTTTTTCGGGATTTCCAAAAGGAAGCGTCATCACCGACGAGAATGTTCAGTCCGTTCTTGCGTCAACCCGAGAAGAATCGCCGTTCACGCTGTTCAATGCAATGGCAGCTGCTGAAAACTCCCCGCAAGCGCGATTTGAGGATTCGCTCGCCATTTTGAACAAATTGCTGTACGCGCGCAGTTCAAGCGGCATTGCAATAATCGCGGGTCTTTCGTATTGCTTCAAGCAACTTCGGCTTTGGCATTCGCTGGTTGCAAAAGGAGAAATGCCTGAAAAAAACGGAGCGTTTCTCAACAAAAACGCGCAAAAGCGTTATCGCGCGGCATCTCGCATTTGGAACGCATTTCAAACAGCGTCTGTGGTAGCCTTGCTCGCCGATTCTGATATGAAAATTCGAGCAAACGGCACTGCTCTCGAAACGCTGTTGCTCGAAAAAATGCTCTATGAAATCGTCATAAAAGGCGGGGCACAATGCAGCGCTTACGAAGAACAGATTGCGATATGAAAATCACCCCAAATCGAGCGAATCCAAAATGTCACGAAGTTTGATAAGTTCCTGCTTCGTGAAAGAAATGCCTTTACCCATCTTTTTATGTTCGCTGTCCCAGCTTCTGATGTCGAATTTGGGCGCACGCTCATTCCACGAAACCAAATTCAGCTCGGTCGTCCAGCCCTTTGAGCCTTCAGAAATCACGCCAAAACATTCTTCAATATTGAACTTAAAATCATCAGCCATATCGTTCTCCTCGTTGCTTACCTGATACGCATTTGTAAAAACAACGCATATCAGCGCTCATTATAACACGAATTGTCTAAATCGCAAAATTTTTTAGATACAAGCATAACGCTGCCGTCATCAGCGCGTGAGGCTGCTCGTCGGTGCCCATTTTTGCTAACACTTCTGATTTTGGGATTCGGGAAAAAGCCACAAATTCATCAGCGTCGAGTTTTTGCGAAGACGCCTTGTACAGTTTTCGGGCAAGAAAAACGTGAACCCGATTAGAAAAAAGCGCAGGATTCGGATTCATTGAGCCGAGAAAAATCATCTCGTTTGCACGAAATCCCGTTTCTTCCAAAAGCTCGCGAGCTGCCGCCGTTTCGGGTTTTTCGCCCTTTTCAGCAACACCGCCGGGAAATTCCACGCTCAAGCCGCCAAAACCGTGCCGCCATTGCTTGACCATCAAAAAATCGCCCTCGTCTTCCGGAATCACAATGCACCAATCAGGCGCGTCCACCACGACATAATGCCCCACATCGCCATTCGGACTCACGCTTTCGCTTTCGTTCACCGAAAAAACAACCGTCTTCAAAAGTTCCCGCCGTCCCTTCTCTTTCCACGTTAAAGACGCATCATCTGTTGAAAAAAAATCACTCATTTGCTGGTTTCCTTTGACTTTATCGAAAATTGTATTATTATATATGTTACAGCAAACTAAAAATATTGTCAGGAGGTAAATATGGCAGTAATTACAATTTCGCGTCAAGTTGCAGCATTAGGAGATGAAATTGCAAGCGCACTTGCAAAGGAAATCGGCTACACATTCATCGGCAGAAAGGACATTGAGGCACGCATTATCGAGCTGGGATTTCCTGCCGAAAAGCTCAAGAAATACGACGAAAAAAAGCCGGGATTCTTTGCATCATTGGCAAAAGACCGCGACGAATATTTAGATTATCTTCAGCTTGCTATTCTTGAAGCAGCCGCAAAAGATAACTGCATTTTAATCGGGCGCGGGGCTTTTGTGATTTTGGAAACACTGCCGAATCATTTGGCGGTGCGCTTTGTGGCAAACGACGCAATTCGCACAGAACGGCTAAAGACAGAGTTCGCGTGGGACGAAAAGCAGGCGAAACAGAGAATCACGGAAAGCGCTGCAAACCGCGCTGGATTTCACAAGAGCTTTTTCAACGTGGACAACACAGACTCAACGCATTATCACCTTGTTTTGAACACGGGAATGCTCGGAATTGAAGATTCTGTAAAAATCCTTAAAAATTTGAAAGATGTCGCTATCACGCCCGAAAAAGAAGCAGAGGGCAAGAAAAAACTGCAAGATTTGCTTTCGGCACAGCGGCTCGTGAATAAGCTCGTGTTTGAATACAATTTGAACATCAACTTTTTGCACGCCGTTATCAGCGGAGACACGCTCGTTTTGCAGGGCGTTGCCGATTCAAGCGCATTGGTCGAAAAAGCGATGAGCGTGGCGCAAAAGGTTTTCCCGGATTTAACGGTTCAATCCGCAATCAGCGTGGTTCAAGATTTTAAGGCTTATCCGTAATTTTTGCGCGGGATAATGGACAGAAAATCGCTTTTTCGCTAGTATAGATAATTATACGTTTTTTGGGGGAATGATGAAACATTCATTTGGAATTACTTTCGACGATGACGACGAAGAGGAAAAGAAGGACGAGAAGAAAGCGGGTGCTGACCCCCTCGCCGAAAAATTCCTTAAAACAAGGCAGATTATTCTGAGCGGAGAGATAAACAAAGAACTTGCCGAGAAAATCGTGCGCGACCTTTTGATGATGGAAGCCGATTCTGACGAGCCAATCAGAATGTATATCGACTCTCCGGGAGGAGACGTTGAAGCGGGTTTTGCGATTTTTGATATGATTCGATTTATCAACGCGCCTGTCACACTCATTGGAATGGGGCTTGTTGCAAGTGCAGCAGCTTTGATATTGCTTGCCGTGCCAAAAGAACGGCGGCTTGCGCTTCCAAACAGCCAGTACTTGATTCACCAGCCAATGAGTGGCATTAAGGGCGTGGCGACCGATATTGAAATCCATGCGCAAGAACTTGCTAAAACGCGTGCAAAACTCAACAAGATTATTTCTGACGCAACAGGCAAAGACATTGAGCAGGTTACAAAAGACACAGACCGCGATTATTGGCTCAATGCCGAAGAAGCCATAAGCTACGGGCTTGTTGACCGCATTGTTTCAAAACGCGCTGACGTGAAATAGGTTTTCAAAATGACTTTTGACCTGAACGACGAACTTTTGCAGAAAATCCTTTTTGCGATGGAAAATCAAACTGAAAAATCCGCGATAAATGCGTCCACGCTCACGGTTGAGCGGTTTGACCAAACGCCTGACGAAGATACATTTTTCGCGCTTCCAACATGGACTTCCGCAGATGGATTTTCATTGCTTGAAGAGTTTGCCTTCAATTTGCACAACCCGATTGTTGCCGCTGAACTCAAAAACGTTCTCCGTTCTGGTCGCGGAGTTTTTAGGAATTTCAAGAGCGTCATTAAGCAATATCCCGAAATTGAACGAAAATGGCATTTTTTTAAGAATAAAAAAATGATTGCACACGTTCAAAAATGGTACAACACGCTTCGGGAATCTTGGGGTCTTGAACTTTTGGACAATGAAATCGACGACACAGAAGATTTGTTGCTTTCGGATTTTGTTTTTCAGCCCTACAACTCTCAAAAAGACAGAGAGCTCGTTTTTCAGGCAATAAAAACACTGTCTGCAAGCGCACAATATGACAACGATGCAATTCAATATGCCATTTCAGATATAAATATCCATCATTTTGAATATGGCAAACACAAAACTGAAATAGGTATTTTATGCACATCTATTTCAAATGAATTTGCAGGCTGTGTCATCGGCGTTCCGTGCCCAGAAGATTCAAAAACAGTTTTTTATGTTACGGCATTTTTTGTGCAAAATCAATTTCGAGGGCTCGGAATTGCGAAAGAGCTTTTGGAGCAATTTTTTACGATGTTACAAACGAAAAATGTGCAACAAATAATGTTTTCAAATGTCGTAGCTAACGAAAATATGAAAAAACTCTTTACGATATTCGGATTCAAAAAACTTGATTTTGGGTATTTGATGGATTTTACGTCCGAATAAAATTTTACTTGGAGAAGTTATAGTATGATGAATAAAAATGAAGTCGAAATAAAAGAAGAACAGATGACAGAATTTCTTTCTGGAATGCTTTCAAAAGTGGAGCACGAGGCTGACCCTGACGAGTTGGCGCGGCTCAAGAAGATTTTCAAAAAATGCATTCCGCTCGGTCGCCGTTCGTATGTTGCCGCGTATATCACCAAATTGCTCTTAAGCGGCGAAAGTTCAAAGCCGAGATTCTTGCGAAAACAGCGCACCGAAGAGCATTTCAATCGCAATGAGCGCGCTGAAAAGCCGAGAAGCGAAGAGCGCCGAAACGAAGGCGAAAAAACAGAGCGCACCGAACGCCCGCCGCGAATCGTGATTGATGAATCGCTTGCGTCCACGATTTTTATCGGCATCGGCAGAAATCGCCACGTTTTCCCGCGCGACCTCGTGGGTCTCATCGCGAATGTTGCAGGCATTGAAAGGGAACGAATCGGCACAATCAAAGTGCTCGCAAATTATTCGTTTATCCAGCTCTTTAAGGAAGATGCAGAAAAGGCGATTACCGCGCTCAACGGCTATGATTATCGCGGCAGAAAGTTAAGCGTAAGCTATTCAAAGCAACGTTCAGACGAGGCAACAGAAGAAAATGCCGCACCAGAGCAGCCCGCAGAAACGGAAACTCCCGCTGAAAGCGCTCCAGAGCAGGTGCAAGAATAATTTTATGGACATCAACGTTTTTGTCAGCAAAGAAATGAGAGAAAATACGCTCGTTGTGCCTTTAACGGAAACCGACGTTTTTGTGGTTGACCCTGCGGCAGATTTTGACCTGAATGGAAAAAATCCGGTCGCGGTCGTTTTGACACACGGGCATTTTGACCACGTTGCCAAGCTCTCCGCGTTTTGCAAGCAAAATTCCGCAGTTCCTGTTTTGATTCACGAGGCAGACGCGAAATATCTCGGCAAAAACGCCGCTGAAGCGCAGTCAAAAATTCTCGACGATTGTGGAGCAACGGGGCTGGCGAGCGAGTTTAGGCAATTACCCGAAGCAACTGCATTTTTGAGCGAGGGGCAAATACTGTCTGAAGCAATCCACACTGAAAGTCAGAGCGTACAAAATGCGCTCTCTCACTGGTTGGTGATTCACACGCCGGGACATTCCGCGGGGAGCATTTGCCTGATGAACCAAACAGAGCACATTCTGATTTCGGGCGATACGCTTTTTTATTGCGGTTACGGGCGCACGGATTTTTTTGACGGCAATTACAACGATATGCTCGGAAGCCTTCGTCGATTGTATTCCCTGCCAGACGATACCATCGTGTATCCGGGACACGATTTGACGGGCTTTGCGCTCGGCGAAAACAAATATTAAACACACACATGCTGTTTGATACGATTTATCAGACAGCATTTTTTTTGCACAAAAACACATTTTAAGCGAGATGCTGAAAAGAGCGAGGTGTTACGGAAAGTATGCTGTCATTATAGCACAGGAATGACATAAAAATGAGCATACCTTTTGAAACACCTCCAAATTTTGAATGGTTTTTCAACGGTTTTGTTTCAATTCACGCTCCCGTGAAGGAGCGACTTGCGGCTATTTTTAAGGCAAGCCGCTAA
>CALBGU010000019.1 GCA_937893155.1 uncultured Treponema sp.
ATATTTACAACGCCGTCGGTTTCTTTAAGGATTTCGTCCTGTGCTTTTGATTCGTCCTTGAGCTTGAAGCGAAGACGGGTAACGCAGTGCGTGATAGAAGTGATATTGGATTTTCCGCCAACATTCTGAATGATAATACGAGCTAATCCATCGTATTTGTTCATAAGGATTCCCCCTAAAAACTGATAAAAAGTGAAATGAGCGAAAAAAAAGCAAAGCCTGTTTGCCTCTTTTCGCAACGAAATAGACAAAAGGTTTTGCCTGCATTACCAGTAACAATCCTTACGATTATCTTTTTCTATCATACAAGAGGATTTTTTGGCTGTCAAATAAAAATCTGTTAAGATTCAGCTTGTTTTGGCACTGCAATCACTTTGCAAAAGCTGCATTTTTGGAGTAGAATTGCATTTTATGGAAGACTACAAGAAAAAATTTATTGATTTTATGGTTGAATGTGGCGTTCTCAAGTTCGGTTCGTTTACGCTCAAAAGCGGCAGAAAATCGCCGTTTTTTATGAACGCAGGCGCATACGTTACGGGCAGTCAGCTGTTGCGTCTCGGCGAATTTTACGCGCACGCAATCCACGATTCATTCGGCGACGATTTTGACGTGCTTTTCGGTCCTGCGTACAAAGGAATTCCGCTTGCCACCGCGTGCGTCATTGCATACCATTCGCTGTTCGGCAAGGAAATCCGCTACTGCTCGAACCGCAAAGAAGCCAAAGACCACGGCGACGCGGGCATTTTGCTCGGGAGCGCACTCAAGGACGGCGACCGCGTTGTTATCATCGAAGACGTGACGACCTCGGGAAAATCCATTGAAGAAACGCTGCCGATTATCCGCGCGCAAGGCAATGTAGCCGTCATCGGCGAAATGGTGTCGCTCGACCGCCAAGAACGCGCTTTGGAAAGCACCGAGAGCGCGCTTTCGGCAATCAGCAAAAAATGGGGCTTCCCTGCCCGCGCCATCGTTACCATGCAAGACGTGGTGGATTCGCTGTATACGCACGGAGAACGCACCGTCATCACCGACAGCATTAAAAAAGAAATCGACGAATATTACGCACAATACGGCGCGCAGTGCTCGATACTCGCCTGAAAAGACAGATTTTGAAAAACAAAAATCGCCCGTACATTGTGCAATGGGCGATTTGAACAGAAAATTGTGCGCCGCAGAAGTGAAACGGGCGTTTTGGTTTCAAAACAGGCAATTTCACCAGTGCGGCAGTGCATTTTGAACAGAAATTTGGACAATACAGTTGTGTAATAGCCGTTTTGGTTTCAAATTTGGATTTTACAGACATTATTTCACCGTTTTGAACAGAAAACGACTTATTTCACGAGTGCACGGCGCGTTTTGGATTCAAATCGTCTCTTCCACCGAAAAAATATCTGATTCGGGATTAAACGCGCACTTCGGCATCACAACGGCAACATTTTGGCAATTCGGATTGTGAATCTGAATATACGTTCCGCCCTGTCTGAGCGCAAATTGCCCGTTTACCACGCGATGCCCGCCGATATACGCCGCGTCCGCTCTCCCCAGCAGATTTTTCACGGTGCCTTCCACGCTTCCTTCCTCCGCATCTCCGTTCGCTGTCCACGTCAGCCCGCCAACCACGCCTTCAATGAGCCGCGCATTTATCAGCTCATCGCGCGAAAAACTCCGTGCAGGCTCGGCATGCGACAAAACGCAATTCGGAAACACCGCCGCAAGCGGAAGGCTGTCTTCAAACTCGCCCATCGCGCTCACGATGGTTTCGCCGTATTCCTTTATCATAAAATCGTGCGTCATCGTGCTTTCTTCGGCGAACTTGCAAAACGGATAATCGCCATCGCCCATTCGATTCATAATATTTTCGTGATTGCCTTTGAGGAAGTGAAAATTTTCAGGAAATAATTGCTTTAGACTCATCACGCACATCATCGTGGCAAGATTTTCCCGCATTTCCGCGCGCATTTCTTTGCTGTCAATTTCGCCTTCGATGTACTTAAAATACGCACGCACCCAGCGTTCCCGCGCCCGACTTTCGGCGTGCATACCGTCGCCCAAGCACACAACGCGCACTTTTTTTTCAAGCAGCAAATCCACAACCGCCGCGCCCGAGGGAAGCACAAACCGAAGCAGATTTTCCAAAAAATCATATCGCCCGTGCAAATCAGGCACGACAATCAGCGGCATTTCTTCCGCCTGCGAAAAATCCAAAAGCGCGCCCGCATTGCCCAGTTCATTTCTCGGACGATACAACTCGCTTTCGCCTGCAAGCACTAAAATCGTATCAGCGACAGTGGAAGCAAGTTTGTATGTTTCGGGAAACGAGGAGCAACATTCTTTGATGAGTTGGAAAACATCAGTACTTGTGATACACTCTGCCATGTGTTACGCCATGATAAGACTTGCAGAACCAACGGTGATTTTATCGCCGATGCTCAGTTTGACGTACTTTCCCGCAGGAATTCGATGGTCGTTCAAAAAAGTGCCGTTCGTGCTGTTTTCGTCTTTCAAAAAGAAATCGTCCTTGATTTTCTGAATAATGGCGTGCTGGCGGCTCGTCAATTTGTTGTCGATAACGATGTCGTTTGTAGACTCTCTGCCAATCGTGATTTTAGCCACGAGCTTGATTTTTCGCTTATCAAACATCAGATACGACACCTGCTCCGTGTCTGCCAGCTTATCAAGATGTTTTCCGAGCGGACTCGACGTAACAACCGTCTGCTCGGTGATTTTTTCAACTTTTGGGTCTGAAATTGCAACAACAGGTCTCATAAAACTCTCCTACTTCTTTTTCGGCGCAAAAACGCCTGCACAATACGAAACACCGACGAAACGACTGCAACTCCCAGCGCAATAGAAGCCGCCGCCATCATCGTTTGATATCCGATAGCAAACGCCTGTGCAAACTCCTCTTGCACAAGAGCTCTCATCATATAAAAAAGCCCGCCGCCAGGCACGAGCGGAAGCAATCCCGACAGCAAAAACACCGTCGCAGGATTTTTCATCATCACCGCCAAAATCTCGCTTGCTACCGCCACAGAAGCCGTGCCGACAAAAAATCCGAGTGCCTCGTTTCCGATATGAACCTTGATGATAAGGTACACAAAGTAACTCATCGCGCCTAAAATCCCGCTTATCACCGCGTGAAAGGCGCGAGTGTTAAAATACAGCGAGCAAAAAACAGACGCGCCTCCGCTCCACAATGCAGCCACAATCATCTTTGAAACGCTCATAATCTTCCTGCCAAAAAAACGCCGAAGCATGAGCCGATAGAAAGCCCCGTCGCCGTCATCAGAGCTTCCAAAAGCCGCGCGCCGCCAGAAACAAGGTCGCCTGAAATCACGTCGCGGATTCCGTTGACGAACGCTAGCCCCGGAACGACTTGCATTATGCTTCCGCCAAGGACAAGCGCGGGCGTTATCCCCAGCGGCAAAAAGCCGAACACATCGGATAAAAGCGAGATGAGCGCGCCGCTCAACAGCGAAAGCAAAAACGAGTTTTTCCCGTCAAGCACGGTCGCATAGCAAATCATAAACACTCGCGTTAGAGCCCCAATGACAAAAGATGCCGCGCCGTCAAAGACATTGCCGTCTATCATAAACGTGAAAAACGCCGAAGAGAGCGCGCCCATAAGCACAAGGAAGGTCGAAGAGTATTCTTTTGCGTCGATGATGCGGCGAAGAAGCGTGCGCACTTGCGAGGGATTCGAGGTTTTTCCCCGATGCACAAGGCGATGCGAAAGTTCGTTCATCTGCGAAAGTTTTAGCATATTCGTACTGCGCTTTGTAATGCGTCGCATAACGGTGTGATGTGCGCCTTTCTCGTCCATACAGCTAAAAATGACGACGGTCGGCGTGATGAATGCACTCGCTCCCTTTGCCCCCAACGCCGTCGCGATATGCACAACGGTATCTTCGGCGCGGTATGTTTCGCCTCCGTTTTCAAGCACGATTTCGCCCGCGGTTACGGCTATATCTTGTATGTCATCAGATAAAATCTCTGCCATTCTTCTTTAATCCTTCATCTGCCACCCCAGCAGACCATAATCTGAGCCACCAGCAGACCATAATCTGCCGCTGTCGCAGAGCGTAATCTGCCGCTGTCGCAGAGCGTAATCTGCCGCTGCCGCAGATTATAATCCAGCACTTTTCTAGTAGCTGCTAGCGAGTCCGCCTTGTTTCACTTGGAAATGGCTGAAGACCATACTGAAGCTCGCCCTTCCCTGCGTAGCGGAGCGCAAGTTCGTAGAGAAACCGAACATCTTGCTCATCGGCGCTTCGGCGTACACAACGCTGTCGTTCGTCTTGTCTTCCATTGACGAGATAATTCCGCCGCGCTGAGTAACTTGGCTCATTGCGTCCCCGACAAACTCTTTCGGGCAGACAATATCGACTTTCATCACAGGCTCCAAGAGCTCTGGGCTTGCCTTGCGGCACGCTTCGTCGAACGCCTGCACCGCACACGCCTCGAACGCAAACGGAGTTGAAGTCATCTCGCTGTAATCAATCGCCGTAACTTCAACCGCAATATCAGTGCACTGATAGCCGTACTGAATGCCGCTTGTGAATGAGTTTTCAATGCCCGATTTTATCGCCTCGAAAATCTCTTCTGGAATCATACCGTGCTTGACCGAACAAGTATACAAATTGCCCTCGCCTGTGCCGCGCGGAGAAACCTTGAGCGTAATGCCTGCCGTCTGCTCTTTGCCTGCAAGGTTGCGGCTGTAGGTTTCAGTATGCTCCGCCTCGGCAGTAACAGATTCGCGATAAGTAACCTGCGGCGCGCCAACTCGGCACTGCACCTTGAAGTCGTCCTTTATGCGCGTAACAAGAACATCGAGATGAAGCTCGCCCATTCCGCTGATGATGAGCTGTCCTGTTTCCGCGTCGTCGCGGCTGGTGAAAGTCGGGTCTTCGCGGCTCAAAATCTCCAGCGTTTCCTTGAGCTTGTCGCGGTCAGAGAGCGTTTCTGGCTCAATCGCAATCGAGATGACAGGCTCTGGGAACTTCATATTCTCCAATCGAATCGGCATTCCCTCGCTTCCGAGCGTGTCGCCCGTCTGCGCCAGTTTCAAGCCGACGAACACCGCAATGTCGCCAGCCGTTACGCTGTAGATTTGCTCCATTTTGTTTGCGTTCACGCGGAAAATGCGGTTAATGCGCTCTCGCTTCTTTTTGTCTACGTTGTAAATCTGCGTTCCCGTCGTAAACTTTCCCGAATACACGCGCACATAGCACAAAACGCCCGCTTCTTTGTCGTAGGTGATTTTGAACACCAAGCCCGCAGGAGTACCGTCCGCCTTGCACGGAAGCGAAACTTTCTCCTCTGCGTTCTTCTTGACGTGGACTCCCTCCGCGGCTCTCCCTTCATCAGGAGCTGGAAGATAGTCAACGATTGCGTCGATGAGCGGCTGAACGCCTTGATTATGCCGTGAAGAGCCGCAAAGGAACGGAACGAGCGTGCGCTCTAAGACAGCCTTGCGAAGCGCGGTTTTCAGCTCGTCCGCGCTGATTTCTTCGCCCTCAAGATACTTTTCCGCCAGCGCATCGTCCACGCCTGCAATCGCGTCAACCATTTTGTCGTGCCACTCGTCCGCTTCGGCTTTGCGCTCATCGGCGATGTCGCTTTCGGTGAACGTTTCGCCCTCGTCTTCGGCGTTCCAGCGGATTTCCTTCATCTTCAAGAGGTCAATTACGCCCTCAAAGTCGCCGCCCGCGCCAATCGGGATTTCAAGAGCCACAGTTTC
This sequence comes from uncultured Treponema sp., assembly GCA_937893155.1. Lineage (GTDB taxonomy): Bacteria > Spirochaetota > Spirochaetia > Treponematales > Treponemataceae > Treponema_D. The sequence continues at coordinate 5,741 of CALBGU010000019.1, forward strand.
TGCGCCGAATTTTTCGTGCACATCGTTCATCGCCCCGAAAAAGTTTGCGCCGATTCTATCCATTTTGTTCACGAAGCAAATGCGAGGCACATTGAACTCGTCCGCCTGCTTCCACACGGTTTCAGTCTGCGGCTGCACCCAGCCGACCGCGCAAATCACGGCAACCGCGCCGTCCAAAACGCGAAGGCTGCGCTCTACTTCGGCGGTAAAATCGACGTGTCCGGGGGTGTCGATGATGTTAATCTGATAGCCTTTCCAGTCGGTCGTGATAGCCGCGCTCTGAATCGTAATGCCGCGCTCCTGCTCCTGCGTCATAAAGTCCATAGTTGCCGCGCCGTCGTCGATTTCGCCGATGCGGTGGATTTTGCCTGTATAAAAAAGAATGCGCTCGGTCGTCGTGGTTTTGCCTGCGTCGATATGCGCCATAATGCCGATATTTCTCATCTTGCTAATCATAATGTTCCCCATTTCTCTCCACACTCCAAAAACTGTTTAAGTGCATACAGTATAACAGAAATTCTTTTTCTTATTCAACACGCGGAAAACCTTTTTCACGCACACAACCGCACGCACCAAAATCCAAACCAAAAAAGACGGCATTTTTGCCCCATTCTATGTTTAATTTTGTCCATTCTGCCTAAGAATGAGTTCGTTCTATCAAAGAATCATTCAATTCTATCAAAGAATGAATCAATTCTGCAAAGGAATGAGTTGATTCTGCCAAAGAATGAGTTTATTCTATCAAAGAATATGATTGTTCTATGAAAGAATCTATCATTTCTGTAAAAGAATTCGACATTTTAATGATGTTTTTTGTTCATTCTTTGATGTCAGAAATCAATTCTTGAGAGAATAAGTGTCATTATTCGTAACGCAGATATAGCAAGGGGCTTAAGCCCCTTGTTTCAGGCAAGCCCCTTGTTTCAGGCAAGCCCCTTGTTTCAGGCTTACTCCCCTTGTTTCAGGTTTAAGCCCCTTGTTAAGCCCCTTGTTTCAGCAGGCATAGAAAAAATAGATTTCCGTATCAAGCACTCAAGACGACAGAAAGGAAACGTCGGTTACCAAAAAGGCGCACGAAAGGATTTTCTCAAGAGAGGCAAAAAAGATTTGAAGAAAAGCGCGAAATTGTGTAGATTATATGCAGAGGTTTTTCAAATGGCTAAAAAATTAACTCCAATGGCGTTGCTCTGCGGATATTTGGGCGCAGGCAAAACAACGCTGATGAACAAAATTTTGTCAAATCAGCAGGGATACAAGGTCGCGGTTATCGTCAACGACATCGGCGAAGTGAACGTAGACGCAAAATTGATTGCCGACGGTGCAAAAATCACCGACACGTCTGACATCGTGCCGCTCACAAACGGCTGCATTTGCTGCACGCTCAAAAGCGCACTGGCGCAGAATATCGAAAATCTTATCAAGACGGGAAAATACGATTACATTCTTATCGAAGCGTCGGGCGTGTGCGAGCCAATGCCGATTGCACAGGAACTCGAGACAATCAAGAACGGCAAGCTCGACAACGTTATCGGCGTGGTGGACGCGGCGCGGCTGGTGGACGAGTTTGCAGGCGGCGACAAGCTCTTGCACAAGGACGATATGGGCGAAGAGGACATCGAAAGCCTGCTCGTACAGCAGATTGAGTTCTGCTCAACGCTGGTTATCAACAAAAAAGACCTTGTGTCTGAAAGCGATTTTGCAAAGGTGCGCAAGGTGATTGAGGCGCTCCACCCGGGCGTGAAGATTATCGAGACTTCTCACGGCGATGTACCGATTGCCGATATGCTCGCGACAAACAGCTTTGATTTTGAGCAAGTGTACGCAAGCGCGGGCTGGTGTAAGAAGCTCGAAGAGGGCGAAGATGAGGACGATGACGATGATGATGACCACGACGAACATCATCACGAGCACCACGAAGAGCACGACCATCACGACGGCGATGAGCATGAGCACCACGAGCATCACCACCACGAACACAAGCACGAAGGCGATTCGGGTGCGGACGAAGATGAATACGGCATCGGCACGTTTATTTATATGCGCCGCCGCCCGTTCGACCGTCAGAAGCTCGATTCGTTCGCAAGCCGCTGGCCTCGCAATATCATTCGCTGCAAAGGCTTGTGCTGGTTCAGCGATGAGGACGATATGGCGGTGGTGTTTGAAACATCGGGCAGACAGATTCAGGCTGGCTACAGCGGGCAGTGGATTGCCACGGCTTCTGCGGCAGAGCGCGAGGAAATCCTTGCGAAAAACCCGCAGATTAAGGCTGAATGGGACGAGAAAGTCGGCGACAGAATGATTAAGCTCTGCATTATCGGTCAAAACTTGGATAAAGCCAAAATCGCTGCAGATTTGGACGCGTGCTTAGCATAAAACACTGACGTTTATTGCATTTTTTTGTGTATTTTGTATAGAGGACTTTTCACTATGAAGAGTCCTCTTTTTTTTTCGCTTGAGAGTGGACGGCTGAACGAAATTAAATAGTTCCAGCAATTTTATGCTACGCAAGAACAATTCAGAGGTGTCGGTTTCGCTTTGGGTGATTTCGTAAGCGGGCAAAAGGATTGTATCGCGGAAATCTTCGTCAACGATGTAGTGAAAATGCACTTTGTCGCTTTCAAAATGGTTTTGCAGTTCGGGGAATATTTCCCGAATCGACACATCGGCGTTCGGGACGATTTTGGGGGAGGCAAAAAAGATTTCATAGGTGCAATGCGGGAAGAGATAGAGCGCGGCAAGGTATGCACGGAGCATTTTTTTTGCAAAGATGTCCTGCGTTTCGCGCTTGTTGCCGAATTGAAGCCCGCGTTCGTGGAAAGCGACTTCCGCCATATAGATGGTGTTGTTTGCGTCAATGCCGACGACATCGATTTCTGTTTGTTTGAGGATTTGCTCTAATTTTATGTTGAAGATTCCCGAAAAAACGGGGTCGCCTTTAATGGTGCGGAATAATGCTTTGCAGGCGCATTTTCCGTCTTCGCTTGCGTGCCAGTTGCCAGAAAGTTTCCAATTCGTTTGCGAAATCAAGCAGCCTTTTACGTGCTTGAAATAGCTTTGCATCAAGGATTCTCCCATTTCGGTTGTCATTGTGTGTTCCTTTGTTATCGCGGATTAGTATGATTTTCTCTCGCCCAAAGATTATAGCACAAACAAGCGGATTTTGCTCTTAAAATCCAAAACCGCCAAAGCCGTTATTAAATCCGCCGTTGTCATCGTCGCCGCTGTTGTTTCCAAAACCGCCGAATTGTAGCCCTTCAACGTGCCGTATTTCTCGCCCACACATCGGACAGCGATAAATGCAGATTTGTCCGCGGCTGCCGTATTCAACGCCCACATATTGCAAATATCCATAGCAATACGTTCCGTCAATCTCGTTATGATTTCTCCCAATCAACTCAAACATTTTTTCTCACCTCCTTTAGTTGCTATTCAATTTCAAGAATAATCTTTATAAGACCTGTTTCTTTCCAACATCTATATTTTGATGTACTGTGAATATTTGAGCTAAGACTTGAAGTTTCTGAAAAATTAGACGCATTCCAAATATCTGTATCAACAGTGCCATTTGAATAAATCCACGTTCTTTGGGCTGATTTTGTTTCAAGAAGCCGCGTATTAAACACTTTTGCACTGACAATATTTCCTGAAACTTTGTATATGACTTCAGGAGCGTGCAGATTATACGATTCAGTTCTTTTTTCTGTTTTTTCAAATGCGGAAATTGTTTGCGTGGATATTCTTGGTTGCAATGAAATTGACAGAGAAGAAATTGCTGAATCAAAATCTTCGTCGGAAACAGCATATTTTGCTTTGAAATGAGCCTTGAGCAAATCTTTTATGAGTTCGCTCGTCGTTTCGCTTTTGATTTTTGCGATAACGTCTTTTGAGTTGCTTTTGCTTCGGATAAAATCGCAGATTTTTTGTTTGTCGAAATTGTCTTTGCTGAATAATTCCACGAACTTTGCGCCGTCCTCGTTGTTTTCTTCAAACGGGATTTCAACTTCGGCATACGCATTTTCTTTCTGCGTGAAATCGTAATCGTACAAATATAATTTGTCGCATACAACCACGCCAAGATTCATTTTCAACCGGTCCAAATAGCTGAAAAGCTGTTCACGTCCGTCGTGCTTGATATGCCGCTTTAATTCCACGACAAATATTTCTTCGCCGTCTTTGCACAAAATGATGTCGGGCTTTCCGCGTTCCGTCGAACCCATTTTTATCGCTCGTTGTGCGTCAATCTCCGATACAGCATAACCGAAAACGAATTGAAAGAGAAATTCCCACGATTGCTGAACAAGCTCTTCTTTTGCTGTATAATTCTTCCGAACTACCTCAACAATGCTGTTCCATTTGTTCATATATTCCATTCACCACCCCCGAAAATAATATTGAAAAGAAATATCATATCAAGAAAATATAATGCCCAATATATCTGGCTAGTCAGAAAAATTGGTTTTGGATACATAATGCAAAAATACAGTAAATAGTTGCAATATTTTACTTCAATAGAGCGGATATGATTTTCTATTCCAGAACTATCAGCTGAATGACAAAGTTCTATGAGTCGTTTTTTGTCGGACGCAATATCAAAAAGTTCTCGTACTTTGTTATCATTTTTCATAACTCGCTCCTGTTTGTACAAATTATATCACCTTTGACAGAAAAGATGAATATAACATTTTTTGCTTATTAAAAATCATATTCGCTTATAATTCCCAACCGCTTTCTTTTGCTCTGTCATACATTTAGAAGAATTCTCTATCTTTTGGCAAAACCTCGATAGCCGTTTTTTGCTCGCTGCACATTACATTGACCAGAAAATTCCTGTTTAAAGCTCGGCGCACTGATGCAGCAAGGAAAAAATTTCTATTTTTTTGCCCAATGCACATTACATTGACCAAAAAATTCTTGTTTAAAGCACGGCGCAGCGTTGCAGCAGAAAAAAACGACCGTTTCATTTTCCCCTCCGTTTTCAAAAATCCTCTCAAAAATGCCTAAAACGAGCATTGCAGGGCGTACAATTCAAGCGCGAGCTGATAACTTTGCTTTGTCACGCCCGATGCATATTTGTTTAGCGAAAGCCTGCCGTATGTGTTGCCGTATCGGTCAACAATCCACGGCGCAGACTGCGCATATTTGTTGAACGGGCTGAGATTTGAATACTCCGAGCCGTAATTGCTGTAGCGGTTCATAATTGATTTCGCGCTGTACGGCGAGCCGTAAGAGCCGTATTCGTTGTAAATCGAATTGGCTGCATACTCATTCTCGAACGTTCCCAAAAACGTCCCGTCGTCCGCAACGATGTGCAGTTGATTGAGCGAAATGGCAAAACTTGCGCTTAAGGCAAGTACCGAAACCAACACAAAAACAAAAAATTTCTTCATAAGATTGCTCCTTTAGTGCGTATTTATACAGATACTGTAGCGCATTTTGACCAAAAAAGGTAACATCGCGCGTTACTTTTACGATTTTGCACTTTCGCAACAGACATTTTTGGCACTGCGTCAAACACTCCGCGCAGGATAGCGAACATCGAGCGTAATGCCGCCGCAGTTATCAATTTTGTAGCGATTGTGCCCCATAATTTTGACGGTGTATTTTCCGCGTTCGGTTATGGCAAAACGCGCGCGCTTCGTCCCCGCATTTCCTCTGCTTATCGACGGCTCAAAATCGAGAATCCTTTTATCGTTTTCGTCGTACACCCAGAAGTCAATCCATCTGTTGCGATTCACGCAGCGATACTCAATTTCAAACTGTCCGCGCTGTTCTTCGCTGTGCGGCATACGGCTAAAATGCGAAACATACTGGGTGATATTCGGGAATAAATGCGGCAAAATCAAAAACTCATTGAACGTGTACGGGATTTTCAAAAGTTGCTGCGCGCTGTTATGAGGAAAATGCGAAAGAGCAAAATATTCCGCTTCGGGAAACAGCCATTCTGTTTCGTTGGGTTTATCCCAAGTGCAATCCACCGGATACCACTCGCCAGCGGCGCACACGATATTCCATGCGTGACTTGCTTCCTTTATGTCGTTGCTTTCGCCCTTGCTCTTACAGCCTCCCCAAACATATCCGCTTACTTTTTCGCACGGGATTTTCATTTCGTCGCAAAATGCTTTGAACACATTCGCATATCCCTCACAGACGGCTTTTCCCGTGCGAAAAATATGGTCGAGCGACTGGGGAGGAATCGTGTTTGCCAAAAAGTTTTCCCAGTCGTATTCCAAAAGCAGCCCCGCAACATCGTGCGCGGTTTTAATGCGAAGAAACGGGTCGAGCGTGGAAAAGCAGATTGCGCGGGCAACGGCGTGAACGTATTTTGCGGAATTCTTTTTGCGAAGTCGGTTCAGAAGCGCGCTATACACAATGTCTTCGGCTGTTGCCTCAACAAACGTCCTCGCCCTGCACGACCGCGCCCTTTTCTGCGACAACGGCATTCGGTAGATTTCCGCGACCGCCACCGTCGGCTTTGTGAACAGAAAATCGTGCGCTTTCAACAGCAATTCGTGTACATTCATATCGTTTCTCCTTCGTTTGAGTTTGAATGAATACACTGTATCACCATTTTGCTCCCAAAAAGTTGCTTGCCATGTTACATTTTTAGCCTTTCCGAAATGCGCTCGCCACTGACCGCCAAAAAAGTACGCCGACTTTTTCAGTTTTATCACCTCAAAAAAAGGTTACAAAAAAAATAAAAAAATCTCAAAAAATTTGTTTGACAACTACTGATAGTGGTGCTATCATAATAATTGTGATAGTGATACTATCACGTTGATAACGATTGTTCTATTATGTATTTCTCAAAAAATACAGGAGGATTTTTATGAAAAAGTTTTTATTTACGATTGCAACCGTTGCACTGATTACAGGGGGGGGGTATGCCGACACACACGAAACGCTCAAGGCGCACTCTCTTGAAACATCAATCGGCACGATTTCTTTCGGGGCGTGGGGACGCTCAACGTTTGAAATGGGGCGACAGAACACCACCAGCAAAATCACGGTGGACACTGTCAATGCGGATATTGAAAAAGCTGTAACTGTATACACAACACTTGCAGGCGAATATGCTAAATCAACTAATGCAAAATCTGTTACCGATGACGGATATGCTGAAGCATTAGGAACTTGGGTAGCTTCTAATACTTCTAATGCAACAGTTGCAGCGGTTATGACGCAATTAGGCTCTCAAGCAACACAATTACAATCAATTATGGCAGCAGGAGCGATTGTATCTACTTTAAAGTCGTATGAGAGCAACGAAACGAAATCAGGGGGATATGCGCACTTAGACCCTGATTGGTCGTATGGGTCGCGTATCGGGTTCTGGATTATCGGGCGCACTCCAGACGAAAAGTTCGGCTTCGACTTCAATCTTGACGCTGATGCCCGCGCGCTGTTCGTGCACAAGCTCTATGATTCAAACGAAGATTCGGACAAGGTGAATTACAACGAAGACGGTAAATATGCCGTGGCGATTGGCGACCAAGCGAAGATGTGGGGGCTGTTTGATTTGCCTGCGGGCTTAGAGGGCAAAGTTGCGTTCGGCAAAATGCGCGAGCAGACGCTGCGCGGTTCAATCGGCGATTTTGGTCAGCGTGAATCAAGCGATGTGAAGAGCGAGGACGATATTTTCAGCGAGTTCTGGCCGACGACAGGCTTGTATGTGTCTGCGACGGGCACGGAAGACAGTGTGCTGAACGGATTTCACGCGGCGGCTTCGGTTGACCTTTCGGGCACGTTCGACAACAGTTCCGCAGACGGCGATTCAACAGAGAATATGAGTTTCTACGAGGCTATGCGCACTGCACAGGCTGGCGTGGGCTACACGATTCCGGGCATTGCACAGATTAAGGCGCAGTATTGGGGCGATTCTATCAGCGAGAAGAACTACCGCTATGCGCTCAGCGAGTATTCGGCGGCGCGCGATGCAGGTTTCGGCTTGAACGATTATTACGGTCGTATGGAATTCGGCGTGGATATTCTGCCGTTTATGGGCGGCGCAACGAGCTTCCTTGACCCGAATCTTGACCTTGAGGCAACACCGAACGCGAATCTTATCGAAATCGGTTTCAAAGTGCCGTTGATGGGCGACAACGACCTTCGCGCATACGACCCCGAGAAGTTCTACAACTGGTATTCTTGCATTGGCACAATGGGCGTTATTCAGAAAGGATTTATTCTCTACAAAGGTCATATCTGGGGCGGTCAGGGCGAGTCAAATCTTGAAAAATACACCGACATCACAAACAGCGGCAGCGGCTTGATTACGATGAGCAAGGGCGATGAAGCGAATATCATTATGGCAGGCGTGGACGCTTTGGCTGAAATATGCGCAAATCCGTTCGGCAAGCAGGACGTGTTCATCGGTCTTTCTGCGAACTACAACATCACCATGGCAGACGCGGACGGCAATTTCTCATTCAGCGGAAACACGCTGAGCGTGGACGATTTGAAGCTCCGACAGCACAACATCGGCGCGGAAGTGTATGTGAAGAAGACGTTTGCGGCGAACAATTATATGTTCGTGGGCGTGGCAGACCGCTTCTCTGTGCAGACAATGGAAGGCACGGTCGGCGCGGGCGGCACACAGTTGGCGGATTTGTCTTACAAGGCGACGAGCAATCAGGTGTTTATGCCAATCGGCGTGGAGTTGTTCTTCTAAAACGATTTGTATGCAACGAGCGTTGCAAGGAATTTGCAATGAGCGTTGCGTACCTCTTGCAACGAGCGTTGCAGGGAGTTTGCAATGAGCGCTGCAAGAGGATTGCATTTGGCACATTCGAATAGTTAGTAGGAGAGAAAGAGAAAAATGGATAAAAGTTCGGTCATTTTTGGGAACAAAATCGACGCGCGGACGCTGAAAAAGGCGGCGGCGGCACAGAAAAAGCTCATCAGAAAGTTCGGAGACGACCGCGATAAAACGTATCATTTGTGCGCGGAGCAAAACGATGTGCTCGACGCGTTCGGCGCAAAGGTGCTTAGGCTGTCGGACAAGCCGCTTGGCGCAATCCCAGAAAAAAGCATAATCATCGGCAATATCCGTATGGGCTTCGGGCATTACCGCATTTCTATGGCGATGGCAAGCGCGGCAAAAGCAATGGGCTTTACTCCGCTCTGGCTTGACCTTAATTCATTCCCCTCCACCACCTGCACAAAAATCATATCTTATCAAAACGAATTGTATTCCTTAGGCTCGCGGCTGTCGCAGAAATCTGCGCTGTTCAATAAATTGTTTTGGGAGCCGCTCAATTACGAGGGCTTCAAAAAGCTCACCTACAACGCAGGCGACCAAAAAAACGCCGAGCTGATGACGCCGATTCTGCACGATATTCCGCGCAGTACGCCGTTTATTGCCACTCACGTTTGGCCGAGTCAAGCGGCAATTCACGCGGGATTTTCGCACGTGGTGAATGCGATTCCAGACAACTGGGCAATGGCTCTGCACTTGAGCGAGGGTGCGCTTCACACGGTGCAAACGCCGAGCGCATACATCGGCTATCGCACATTGCAGGGTTTTGCGGGCGAAAAGGTCTTACAGCCGATGAGCGCGCGCGACATCGTGTACACGGCTCATTATGTGGACGATGAACTGGTGAGAAACATCGAGGCAGACTGCGCGGCACGTCTTGAGAGAGCCGAAAACGGAAAGCCGCTCCGATTTTTGCTGTCGATTGGCGGCGCGGGCGCGCAGGGCGATTATTTTGCGGGTCTGATTCAGACGCTCTTGCCGTATATTGCGGAGAAAAAAGCCGCGCTGTATCTGAACATCGGCGATTACGAAAATGTGTGGGATTTCTTTACGGCGAAAATTCCCGAGCTTAAAAACTGTGCCGAAACGCATTTTAACGATTGGAATGCAACGACGGCGTTTGTGCAGAATGCGCTCAATGACGGCGGCTGCTCAGGCAAAGAAAGCGCCGGTGTGCACGTGTTTTGCCACAAGGATATTTTCCAAGCCGTGTACGCCACAAATCTGTTGATGAGAGCGTGCGATGTGCTGATTACCAAGCCGAGCGAATTGGCGTTTTATCCCGTGCCCAAGTTGTTTATTCAGCACGTCGGCGGGCACGAAAAATGGGGCGCAATCCGAAGCGCAGAGATTGGGGACGGCACGAGCGAAATGCCGAATCTTTCACACGCACAGGCGATGATTCAGCAATTCGTTGAGGAACGCGATATGCTCATCTCAATGTGCAATGCAATTCTTGCGGCAAAACGGCAAGGCATTTATAATGGGGCTTATCACGCCGTCGAGCTTGCAACGGGAGGTTTTGACGGCAAGGAGAGCCACTATGCCTATGCAGGCCGCTGAAAAGCGAAAAAAAGAGCAGGAAATGCTCAAGGAATCACGCATTAACGGGATTATCGAATGTACGTTCGGGCTTTTTGCCGAGCACGGTATCGAAGCAATTTCGATGAACGACATCGCAAAAGAAGCGGAAATCGGCGTTGCGTCGCTGTATCGCTATTTTTCCACCAAAGAGGATTTAGCGATTGAAGCCGCCGTTTATGCGTGGAATCTTGAAATACGCTTTTTTCGCGGTCTGTTTGAGTCAGTGCGCTACAAGGCGATGACGGGCTTTGAGCAGATGAAGGCATTGCTTGAGGTGTTTGAAGAAGCGATTGTGAGCCAGCGGAGTTTTTTTAGCTTTATCTATTATTTTGATTCGTTCGTGAAAGCCGAAAAGGTGAGCGCAGAGAGGCTGTCAAAATACGAGCAGGCAATTTCGCGGGTGAACTCAATTATGGTTTCGGCGATAGAAAAAGGCAAATCTGACGGCTCAATAACGTTCGGCGGCGGCAGAAACAGCGTTATTGCGAGTGCAAGCGACGACGAGATTTATTTTACAATGCTCCATTCGCTGTTTTGTCTGTCGCAAAAACTCGCGATTTCAGGCGAACTGCTGGCACAGGACAAAGCCGTTAATCCGCGAAAGCAAATTCAGCTGTTGATTAACATTATGCTCGAGGCACTGCGATAAACAGCCTCACCCCTACCCCCTCTCCTAGCAGGCGAGGGGTAGATATAGAAAACACAACGGAGGATACAAAAAGAATGAAATCATTAACGAAATCGAAAATATGGCTGTTTGCAGTCGGACAATTCGGCTGGGCTTTGCTGTCGGGGCTTATCGGCACTTATCTGGTGAACTTCTACCTGCCCGGCGACGCAGACATCGCGGCGGGTCAGCCGATACTCATTCCGCAGGGGCGCGTTATCTTCGGATTTCTCACGGTCATCGGCTTAGTAACAGCACTCGGGCGATTATTCGACGCGGTAACCGACCC
>CALBGU010000020.1 GCA_937893155.1 uncultured Treponema sp.
ATGATTTCAAAGAAATCGAGGTGGACGGCAATCGTTCCATTCCTCATTTTGAGCGGACAATCCCCAGTGACTGGGAAGCCGTGGCTTTTCCGCTGATTGCCGCATTGATGACAGACAGCGAACTCGTTATTGACGGCGTGGACGGCACGGGAACGCAAGGCGATGACGCGATTGTGAAAGTGCTGCAAAGCGTTGGGGCTGACATTGTGTGGAACAAAGAGGCGGAAACGCTCACCGTGCGCGGTATGGCGAAAGCCGCGGGCACAAAAGGCTATCTGTCAACCAAAAATCTGCCAAACGGCGAGCTGCGAGTGAATCTGTCTGGTTTTCCCGACGCTGTTTGCGCGCTGGCAGTCATTGCGTGCTTTATCGACGGCACGACCGTGCTCGAGGATTTGGGCGTGTGCCGCAAAAAAGAAACAGACCGCATCGCCGTTTTGCACAAAGAACTTGAAAAACTCGGTGCACACATCGAAGAAGGAAGCGATTATCTCGTGATTCACGGGCATTGTCCGGTAAAATCAGACGGCGCACCGAACGAAGCATTCACCCTGCACGGCGCGACGGTCGAAAGCTACGGCGACCACCGTGTCGCAATGGCGCTTTCGTGCGCTGGGCTTGCGCTCGGCGGCATCTCGGTGAAGGACGCGGAGTGTTGCAGTGTTTCGTTCCCTCACTTTTTTGAGGTAATGGCAAAAAACGGTGCATCTTTCAAAACCGAATCGCTGTAAGGAGAAAAAATGCAGTTAGCAAGCACTCGAAATCCGCAAAATATCGTAAACTTTGAAAAAGCGGTGCTTAATTGTATGCCGGAAGACGGCGGGCTGTATGTTCCCGTTGATGACGTGGATATGAGCCGCTGGATTTTGTACATCAACAAGGAAACCTCATTCCAGTCCATCGCGGGCGCACTCACTTCTGCGCTTATTAACGATGAGTTTTCGCCGATTATCTGCGAGACGATTGCCACGCGCGCATTTCCGTTTGAACCCGCGGTGAAACGGCTCGATACTAATTTGTATGTGCTCGAATTGTTCCATGGACCAACGGGTTCGCACAAAGATTTTGGTATTTCCTACCTTGTTTCGTGCGTTGATACCATTCTGTATTTCCAAAAAAAGCAAGCAGTCTTCGTTGACGTAACGTCGGGAGAGCTGGGCGCAAGCCTCGCGCGTGAACTCCGCGGCGCAAAAAAGATAAAAGCAGTCCTCGTCTACCCAAAAGGAAAAATGCGAGGCTTGAAAGCCAGCGACTTAATCGAAAACGGCGGCAATATCTGCGCAATCGAGGTTGACGGCACGGAAGAAGACTGCCATAAAATCATCAGGCAGGTGTTCAACAACCGTCCCTTAGTTGAAAAATACGGTTTGACAGTCGCAAATACCGCAAACATCGGGCGGCTTTTCCCGCAAACGTTCTTCTATCCCTATGCCTTTTCCAGAATAAAGGACGAAGTCTTCAGCGACATCTATTACTCGCTCGCGGCAGGCAATTACAGCAATGTTGTCGCAGGACTTTACAGCTGGAAATACTCGCTTCCTGTCAAAGGCTTCATTATCCCCGCGAATGCAAACCTGTCCGTCGATGCAAAGGGCGATTGCACCATGCTGGACAGTATGATTCCGCTGTTGGAAAGGGAAAAAGCAAACCCAGCAGACCCGTCGAACCTCGAAAGACTCGAAAACGTGTTCAAGCAATACTCTCTGCTGATGAAAAGTCTCGTTTTCACGTCGCACGTTTCGGAAAACGAAGAAGAATCGGCGTGTAAAGAGCTTTATATGCGCTATGGGTACGTTGCCGACAGCCATACCTCGCGCGCGTTTGCAGCAGCGAAGAAGCAAAGCGAGCGTTTTTGCGGCGATGGCGTTACGGTGCTCGTTGCGCGCGACGACCCCGCGTTTGATTCCGAGGCGATTCGGCACAACTTGGGTGAAGCCCCCGATAAGAGAGATGATATTGCAGTGCTGTTTGAGCCGTTCACGCAGAAAAAAGAGCCAGTTGCATTCTACGCGGCATTTGACGTTATCAGCGACACGCTCGCCGAAATCGCCAAGATGTAATTTTGTTCTGAGCAAGGCTCAACAACACCGTGTTTTGTTGATTTTACAAACCAAAAAGACCCGCTGCACAGTGCAACGGGCTTTTTTATGTCTACGGGAATATCTTTGCAGCGTGTTTTCGGTTCTTCCTGCAAAAAGAAATGCTCATCGCACTGTGTTTTTGAGTATTCCGCCGCGACGGATTGGTTAAAAACAACGTGCAATGAGCATTTTTGCTCTACGGAATGGTTGCCGCACCGTGTTTTCACGCATTTTACAATCAAGAAAAAGGCAAAAACACCGTGCAAAAGGCAATCCGTGCGCTATTTTTTCTTGCCGAGCGTGGTAAAATCCTCTACCGCGCTTGAGTATGCAATGCCCATACCCGGTTCTTTGAGGCACTTGACATTTTCTATTGCGTTGATGACTGCTTTTTTCTTGTCCGCCGGCACGACCATAATGAGCATATCCTTTTCTGGCACGATGTGCATACCAAAAAAGCGCGCGTCAGTCTCTCTCGCCGTTCCCCGCGCGTTGACCACCGTGCCGCCGCCTGCTCCCGCGCTTCTCGCCGCCGCCATAACGTCGTCCGCATAGCCTTTGTTCACGATTACGGTTATCATTGTGTTGTCGCAGTCTGTTTTTGCCATATTTTCTTCCCCGCTTTGCTTGCCAGATTTGTAAAAAGTGCCTAAATCGAGCGAAAAAAGCTCGCCGAAGTTCCGTTTTTCTGTTTTTGCCGTGCTGATTATCGCACTTGACACTGATTTTTTTACGTTTTCGTCCACAATCATCAAGATGATGTCTTTCGCTTCCTCTCCCAAGCCCAAAATTGCCGCGATGTTGGTTGCAGCAAGCCCTCGCCCGCTCAAAACGGTTCCGCCCTGACAGCCAGACTCCATCGCCGCACGAATGAGCCGCTCTCCGCGGTCGTGAGGCACGATACTTATCAGTAATTTGTAGTTTTCCACGCTGCGCCTCCTATTTTTTCGCCGTTTTCATCTTGAAAATGATGCCGAGCACTTGAATTGCAATCAAGGGAGTCATCGCAACAAGCGCAATCACGCCGAATGCGTCTACGGCAGGGTTGCCGCCCGTTGCCGCCGACGCTCCCAGCGTAAAGGACATTATGAATGTGCTTGTCATCGGTCCTGACGCCACGCCGCCCGAGTCAAACGCAATGCCTGTGAAGAGTTTTGGGCAAAAAAATGTCATAATCAGCGAGAGCGCGTAGCCCGGTATCAAAATGTACCATAGAGAAAAGCCGAAAATGACTCTCGCCATCGACAAACCGATAGAAATCGCCACGCCGGAGCTTAATGCGCCGAGCATAGTGCGCCGTTTTATCGCGCCGCCGCTCACACTTTCTACTTGGTCGGTCAAAACCCACACGGCAGGCTCTGCGCTCACCACAACAGCGCCGAAAACACAGCCGATTGCGATTAACAGCAGCACGGGAATGTAATTTGGTATCTGCAGCAAGCGTTCCACTTCGCCCGCAGCGTTGAAAAGCACGAGTTTTTTCTCTCCCGACACGGCAAGCTTGCCCAAAACTTCGCCGAGTGCCGTTCCCGCGCTCATAAAACCGCCTTGCGCACCCGTCAGGAACAAAACCAGCCCCGCGAAACTCAAAATCAAGCCGCGCACCATACGAATTACTTGGAAGGGAGGCATTTTGATAAGGAAAATTTGGAAGATTGCCGCCATAAGAACGAGCGGGAAGAGTGCGCTGGCGACTTCGTGCAGGATTTCGGGCAGAAGCGCGATGAAAATACCGATTCCGTCCGCCGTTTCGCTTGCCGCAGTCGAGGAAACAGCATTTTCTGCATCAGAAACAGGCGACGACAAGAAGATTCCATAGATGCACACCGCCGCAACGGGTCCAATCGACGCGATTCCTGTCAACCCGAAGCTATCATCGCTCGATGTTGTGTCGGATTGAGCGCCCGCGCTCTTGGAACGCACCGCCGCAACGCCCACGCCCAATGCCATAATGAAGGGAACGGTCATCGGTCCTGTTGTTGCGCCGCCTGAGTCGAAGGCAACGCCTTGGAAGGTTGCTGGCGACAAAAACGCAAGCGCAAAAACGATGATGTAAGACGCAATCAAGACGATTCTGAGCGGGATAGCCAGCATTGTGCGTAAAATGCCCAATGCCACAAACAAGCCAACGCCCGCCGCAATCATCAGAATCAATCCCCATTTTGAAACAGACGGCGCAACAGAGCGCACTTGGTCTGCCAGCACCTGAACATCAGGTTCGGCAATCGTAATCATAAAGCCAATGAAAAAGGAAGCGCCCAAAAGGAGCGGCAAACTGCGTTTTGAGGTTAAGGCAGCACCGCTGCGCTCGCCGATTGGCAAAATCCCGATGTCAACACCGAACAAAAATATCGTCAAACCGATTATCACCAGCACGCCGCCCACCACAAAGCGCAGCAACGTGCTTGCGCCGAGCGGGGCAATCGTTACGCCCAGCAGCAGCACCAAAATCATAATCGGCGCAACAGAATACACTGTTTCTTTGAATTTCTGATAGAAATTCACCCGTCAACCTCCTACATTTTTTTGCATTCTTTGATTATATCAATAACCTCGTCGGCTGTTTTTGCGCTCAACATCTTTTCGCGAATGTCGTTTTGCATTAAGATGCCCGTCATTTCGGACAACAGCATCATATGCGGCGACGTTTTATCGGCAGGAGAAGCAATCAAAACAAAGATATTCGAAGCGTTTCCGTCCAATGCGGCATAATCAACGCCGTCTTTTTTAATGCCGATTGCAACACACAGCTCTTCAACGCCGTCGGTGTGCGCGTGCGGAATGGCAATACCGCGGTCGAGTCCCGTGCTCATCTGTTTTTCTCGGTCTTTTACCGCGTCAATGAGCTTTTCCACATCGCTCACCGCGCCAGAAGCCGCCGCAAGTTCGCACATTTCGCGAATAATGCCGTCTTTGTCCGTCGCGGAAAGGTCGCATTTTATGCACTTTGGGGAAAGATATTTCACAATGCACTTTTCAACGCGGTTTTGTGTGCCAATCATCTTGCTTTGACTCAAGAAAATCTCCTTGAGCGACTCAATCGACTTGAGCGATTTATTAAAGCGCAAAATCACCTCGTAAATCTCCGCTTTTACAAAGCCCATATCCTCTGCCGACGTTTCTGCCACGAGCTTGGAATCCTCAATGTGTATTGACAGCGCGACTTTGCCTTTTCGCGCCTGAATAATGCCTTCGTTGATGTTCATCGTCTGCACATAAAAGCCCTCGCCGCGTAAATCACGAACGATTAAGTCAATCACCATCTGCGCAATGTCGGCATTGTCAAAGTCCCATTCAAACGTTTGCGATTCAGACGACTCGCTTTCTTTGCGCGTGCCCCTGCCCTTTATGCCAAGCGATACGGTAAGCACGGGAGGAGCAACAAGTGTGGTCACCAGCGTCATCAAAATCACCACGCCGAAAATCTTTTGGTCGATAATCCCGGAAGCCAAGCCGATGCCCGCAATGATAAGCGCAACCTCGCCGCGCGGAATCATTCCCGCTCCGATTCTAAACGCGCCCTTCGCATTAAATCCCAGCGCCAGTGCAGGACCGCCGCACCCCAAGAGTTTTGCAATCACGCCGACAATCGTGTAAATTGCGCCGAAAATGAGCACTTCACGGTTCAACAACTGCGACACATTCACGCTCATACCCATCACCGCAAAAAACACCGGCACAAAGAACTTGTACAGCCCACGGATTCGCTCTTGAATAACGGGTGCAATATCAGTGCGCGACAAAGCCAGACCCGTCGTGTATGCGCCGATAATCATCGCCAGACCCTGCTTTTCAAAAAATCCTGCGAGCAAAAACGACACGCCCAGCGCCGCCATTGTAAAATCAAACGTACCGCCGAAAAGACGCACAAACTGCGCAATTTTTTTTGCAAACACAATGAAAATCAGCGTGAACACCAGCCAGATAGAAAACGCCTTGAGCGCAATCAGCGCAATATCCGCGCCGCTCAAACTGCCGCCGCCGCCCAGCGCCGACACAATGCCCATCACGACCGCCAGCAGCACAATGCCCAACACGTCATCGAACACCGCCGCCGCCAAAATCGTAACGCCCTCGGGGGAATCCATCTTCTTTTTGTCCGACAAAATGCGCGCCGTAATGCCCACGCTCGTCGCGGTGGACATAATGCCCAAAAACAAACAGCGAACGTCCATAAAATGCGTGTGAAGCATCAGCATCGAGCACACGTCGCCGAGCAAAAACGATACCGCAACGCCGCCAAAGCCGATAATGCCGCCCGACACCGAATATTTGAGGAACAGGCTCAAATCCGTTTCAATGCCCGACGCAAAAAGCAGAATAATCGACGCAATCTGCGAAATCGAATACAATTCGGGATTGACCGCGAGTGATTCGCTGTTGAGCGGAAAAAGCCCCTGCGAAAATCCCGGGAGTTTCAGCGCGCCCAGCGCATACGGACCGATGACAATACCTGCGACGAGTTCGCCGAGCACGGACGGAATCCCCGCTTTTACGGCGAGTTTGCCGAAAATGCGGACTGCAAAAAAGATAACTGCTAATTGAAACAAAAGAGATGTAACGATTTCAGTAATATTCTCTTCCATAAGACAAAACCTCTATACTGTTGAAAGATGAATATATGCGCTATGACTCGTGAAGATTAGGAAAACAAATTTAAAAAAGGATTTTCTAATAGCATAGCTCTATATGTAGCGTTTTTAGGATACAAAATAAAACAAACAATGTCAACAACTGCAAAATTTTGCAACCAAATTCCCCTAAAAGACGGCATTTCTTTTACGCGCAACAATCCGCCAAAACAAGCGCGGAAAACACAGGAAAAAAGGAAAGTTGAAATACAAAACCAGTGCGGTTATAATAAAAAGGGGGTGCGCTGTTGCTGGCGTTATGCAGATGTTGCCGCAGCGCTCCAAAACAGGGAGACATATCATGCCAAAAAAAGTTAAAAAGCTCTTTACCAGTGTTTCTTTTAAGCAATCGCTTATCGTTTTAGTGCCAATGATAATCGTGAGCACGTTCGGGGTGGTGTTTTTTTCGCACAGCCTCGTGAACGGTATGAAAAACGAAATCCTGCGCGGAATGTTTTCGGCGTGTGCATCTTACCGCGAGACCATCACAATGCGCAACGGAGAAACGGACGGCTCACAGCTCGAAGATTTGCTCAAAGCAGATACGGGTATGGATTTTACCTATTTTGAGGGCGCAGAACGTGCCGCAACCAGTATTCTAAACGCTGACGGTCAAAAACCGCTCGGCACAAAAGCCGCGCCAGAGGTGATTTCCAACGTGCTGGTGTCGGGCAACGTGTATTCGTCAACCAACACGGACGTGAACGGCACGCCGTATTATGTGGTGTATATGCCCGTGCAAAAAGGCGGCAATGTGAGCGGAATGGCGTTCGTGGGGCTTCCCAGAACATCGGTGGCGCGCTATGTTTCAAGCCAAACGCGCATTATGATGATTGTATCGGTTTCGTTCATCATCTTTATTGCGCTTTTGATGTACATCACCACGTCGCGCCTCATTTCCGCCGTCAAAGAAAGCTCCGAGGCAATCCAGAAAATCGCGGCAGGCGAAATGGACGTAAAACTCAGCACCGAACTCTTGAGCCGCCGCGACGAATTCGGCGATATGGCACGCACGATTTCCAGAACGTCGTCAAAACTGCGCGAAGTCATCGGGCACAATTTGACCGCCGAAGAAAAAATGCTCGTGGACGAACTCGACACGGCAATCGAAGAAAAGCAACTCGTGGTGTATTTTCAGCCAAAATACCACATTCAAGGCGAAAATCCCGTCATCGACAGCGCGGAGGCTCTGATTCGCTGGCAGCACCCGCAGCGGGGAATGATTTCGCCCGGGCTGTTTATCCCGCTGTTTGAAAAAACGGGAATGATTTATCGGCTCGACCTGTTTGTGTGGCAGGAAGCCGCACGGCACATCAATGCGTGGAAAAAGCAATTCGGAGTAACCGTGCCGGTGTCGGTCAATGTGTCGCGCACGGACATTTATTCCGCCGACGTCATTGAAGAACTCAAACTGATTGTCGCAGAAAACGAGATTTCCCCCGCCGATTTGCATTTGGAAATCACCGAATCCGCGTATGCACGGGATTTTGAGCAGCTCATCAGCATTATCGTGAACCTGCGCGCGCTCGGCTTCAAAATCGAGATGGACGACTTCGGCTCGGGGTATTCGTCGCTGAATATGCTCGCAGAACTGCCGATTGACGCAATCAAGCTGGATATGCGCTTTATGCAGGGCGAGGGGCACAAGCGCAATATGATGCTTTCGCTCATTTTCGACATCGCAAAAGCGCTCGCCGTGCCGTCTATCGCGGAAGGCGTGGAGACAAAAGAACAGATGGAAATGCTCAAAAAGATGGGCTGCGACATAATCCAAGGCTATTATTTTTCGCGTCCGCTCCCTGCAGCTGATTTTGCCGCCCTCCTCGCCTCCAAAACCGACCGCAACGCATAATAAATCCAGAACGAGTGTCGGAACTGGTGATATTATCGTTTTTGTTATTCCGAACTTGATTCGGCATCTCTTTTCTGCAGGCATAAAAAAGATTATCGGGGGCAAGGTGAGATAAAGACCGCATACCTTTTGAAACACGTTCGCAAAGCGGATTTTTATTGCCCGTTTTGCTCCATAAAACTCACAAAATCGCTTGCCAACGTGAAAAACCAATCCAGCGTGTTATTCAAATTGTCCGCGTGAATTCCGCCGTCGAAGCACAAAAAATAATCCAGATAAAATACTTCGTCGTCATAATACGCGCGCGAAAATATCCTGTTCCGCGTCCACTCGTTTGCAATATGCTCGCACTCTGCCACCGAAAGCGCAGGCGGATTCATATACGTTTCAAACGTCAAAAGCGCGCGTTCTTTCTGCACGCGAATCACCACCGCATTGTTAATAACCAGTTCTTGCGTATCCTCGTTCAGCGCGGCGTGCGCCTTGTAATCGTCCGAAAGCAGATTGTAGAGATTTTTCGGCGACACCTCCTCGGCAAAAAGGGAACTTTCCTCTTTAAGATTTTCCAAGAGCGAATACAGCGCCCTCGCCTGCCCCACCGACATCTCACCATCGGTATTTTCCGCTTCCTCCGCGCACAACGCGCCCTGCACACACAGCGCACACAACAGCGCCATCACGATTTTTCTCATTTGTTCCTCCACCATTTGCCAAAACTTTGCTCCCCACAGTATACCACACGTCGCGCCCGTTTGAAAATGCGAAGATACCGCTTCCCCGAATGTCTGGAGCTACCAATCTCTAAACTCAGGGACGGCACAAAAAAGCCCCGCACGAGAAACGCACGGGGTTTTTATCACATCTGAATTATCTTTACAAAGGGCTTAGTGAACGAGGTTGTTTTCCTGAGCGTACTTTACACCCTGGTCATTCCAATCCTTTCCGCCCATCTTGTTGAAATCAGCAACCCACTTGTCCCAGTTCTCTTTTGTAAGAGCCTGTTTGCCAGTCATAAACTCGCTGATTCCCTGATTCAAGAAACGCTCAACGTCAGCAGATGGCTTTGGCATACCGTTTACGCCAGTCTGGCTCGTCCACGGGTGCTTCTGCATCTCGCGCAATGTTGTCAAAGCACTCATCGTCTTGCCAGACTTTGCCGCTGTGTATGTCGGATAGCGTGAAGCAAGCTCTGCGTCGCCGTTGTAGAAGACCATATTGCGAAGCTGTGTGATTGGCTGGATTTCTGGCTGTGTGTAGCCCTTTGAAGCGTCAGGAAGACCGTCAACTACAGGAACACCGTCTTTGAGCACATAGTTCACGCCCTCAACACCGAATCCGAGCAAGTAATAACCCTCGTCTGAAGACATCCACTCCAAGAGCTTTGCAATCGCTTCTTTCTTGCCCGCAGCCGCAGCCTTTGCGCTCACTGCATACATACGATAGCCGACCATATTTGTACCAACAGAAAGTTTGCCTTTTGGTCCCTTTGGAGGGTCAATTACAATCCATTCGCCTTCTGGGAAGTTCTGGTCAAACGGCTTGTAGTTGTTTTCTGCTGCAAATGCTGCATTCTGCTCTCTCATAATACCGAAACGACCCTGCTTCCATGCCGCGCGGAAATCGTCTTTTTTGTAAGTGAGCCAGTTCGGGTCGATTGCGCCCGCGTCGATGATGCTCTTTACCCAAGACAGCGCTTCGAAATATTCTGGGCGGTTCACGTTCAAACCAACGCTGTCCGCTTCGAGCGACCATGTTCCCACCGTGCCGAATGCACCAGTCAATGGGTCAAGGCGGCGTCCCAAGCCTTCATTTGTTGCAGAAAGCTCCAAGTATCCGCCGAAGCCGTATGTATCGTTCTTGCCGTTGCCGTCAGGGTCTTGCTCAGTGAATGCTTTCATTACATTGAGATAGTCATCTGTTGTAACAGGAACTGCAAGACCGAGCTTGTCGAGCCAGTCTTTGCGGATTAACACGCCTTCGTTCTTCTGGATAGAACCTGGCTGTGCGAATGCGTAAGAATGTCCGCGGTAAGTGGTGTATTTCTTTGAAGCGTCATCATACAAAAGCGCAGTGCGGTTCGGCATCATATCATACATATCATCAACAGGAGCTAAAAGACCCTGGTCAACGAGTTTTGTATAGTTTGCGTCCTGAATAAATACCAAATCGCCCAAGCTGTTTGCCGCAGCTGCAGCGTTTACCTTTGCAATCTGGTCGCTCTCTGAAGATGGGAGCATCGTAAGCTCTAAGTCGATGTTGAGCTTGTCTTTTACAATCTGCAATACATTCCAATCAGCTGGCGGCGCACCTGCTTCTGTTACAGCAGCACCGTACCAAAGCGAAATCTTAACAGGCTCATTGCTTTTTGCTGCATTTGCCGCTGTATTCTTTTCGCCGCCGCAAGACGTGAGCATACCTGCGCCAAAAAGCGCAATAAGAGCCGCAGGAATAATCATTGAACGTTTCATATATTCTCCTTCTTAATAACCTTAATGATTTTCTTCTCTCAGAAACCACATAATTTGATTATACCGATAAGAAGCAGAATAATCCCTACGATATTTTTACTTTTTCTGTCATTAAAAACAATTACAGACCGTATTGCACCATAAAATAATGGAGCGTGGATTTTACCACATGGCAGAGCCGCTCGGTCGGGAAAAACATCGGAAATCCGGGAAATTCCATTTCGATTGTGTTGTTGCCGTGCGTATTCACCCGCTTTACAAAATACGGATTGTTGAATTGCTCAAGCCACACGCGGTCGTCATACGTTATGGACGGCACTTTGAGCGTAACCGTTTTTTTGCCGAAATCCTCGCGCATACTTACGCCCAAGCCGTCAAAATCCCCCGAAAACGAGCCGCCGCTTTTGTTTGAATGAAGCCCCAACAATTTCACGATTTTTTTTGTTCCTGGTAACACCATTTTTTACACCTTAAAAATAATAAACCTGCTCAAAAAATATCTTTTCATACAGCCAATATATTTTTTTCATCGACTATATCAACAAAAAATGCACCGAAATTCCGTGTTTTTATACACACTTTCAACAACTTTTCCACATTTAGTCGCCCTAAAACAATTTTGGAGTCCTGTTTCCAGAACTCCAAAAGGTTTTCTCACTGATAGGTTAATGGTGGAACAATCGAATGCCCGTAAACGCCATTGCAATGCCGTAGCGGTTGCACGCCTCAAT
Source organism: uncultured Treponema sp. (assembly GCA_937893155.1). GTDB lineage: Bacteria > Spirochaetota > Spirochaetia > Treponematales > Treponemataceae > Treponema_D. Next base: position 11,764 of record CALBGU010000020.1, read on the forward strand.
AACGTTATCGTCCCTCACGCTTCCGCCCGGTTGCGCTATCACTTTCACGCCCGATTTTCGCGCGCGCTCAATGTTATCGCCGAACGGAAAAAATGCGTCGCTTCCCAGCGCAACATCGCTGTTCTTGGCAATCCACGCCTTTTTTGCCTCGCGCGTAAAGACCTGCGGCTTCACCTTAAAAATCGCCTGCCATTTTCCTTCCGCAAGCACGTCCTCGTATTCGTCGCTCGTGTACACATCAATCGCATTATCGCGGTCGGCTCTCTTTATGCCGTCCACAAATTGCAGAGAAAGCACCTCGGGACTCTGACGAAGCCACCATTTGTCCGCCTTGTCGCCTGCAAGTCGCGTGCAATGGATTCGGCTTTGCTGCCCCGCACCAATGCCGATAGCCTGACCGTCTTTTACATAGCACACAGAATTGCTCTGCGTATATTTCAAAACGATTTGAGAGATGATAAGATTGCGCTTTTCGTCCCCGCTGAGCGTTTTGTTTTCAGTAACCATATTCGCAAAAATGGAATCATCGAACTTCTGGAAATTGTGCCCCTGCTCGAACATCACGCCGAACACCTGCTTCACTTCAGTTTCTGGCGGCGTATAATTCTCGTCGATTTGGATAATGCAATACGCACCTTTTTTCTTTGCCTTGAGGATTTCCAACGCATCTGCATTGTAGCCCGGCGCAATAATGCCGTCGCTGACCTCTTTTGCAATGAGTTGAGCGGTTGCCTTGTCGCACGGGTCGGAAAGCGAAATGAAATCTCCAAAACTCGACATTCGGTCTGCGCCTCTTGCCCTCGCATACGCCGAAGCAAGCGGAGTGAGCTCCACATCGCCGGTAAAATAAATCGCTTTGAGCGTGTCGCTTAAAGGCACACCCACCGCCGCACCCGCCGGAGAAACGTGCTTGAAACTCGTCGCCGCAGGAAGTCCCGTCGCCTCTTTGAGTTCCTTAACGAGCTGATAGCCGTTGAGCGCATCTAAAAGATTGATATAACCGGGTTTTCCGTTCAAAACAGTAATCGGTAAATCGCCGTTTTCCATAAAAACCCGCGCCGGTTTCTGGTTTGGGTTGCATCCGTACTTTAGTTGAAGCTCTTTCATATAAGATTACAATACAGAAAATTTTCTTTTTATGCAATTCACTTGCATTATTTTTGTGCAATAAGAACGCCAAAGTTTTTTTGCGCCACCGCAAAAAGCGACGAAATTATTTTCCACGATTCCGCTTTTACCTCGCTGTCCATTTCGTTCACCGCCTTCATTATCGCGCTCGAAGCCTGAAGCCAGTTCGCCGAAAGCGCAGAAAGGCTCTTGCAATCCGTCTCGGCAAGCGGGGCAAAAAGGGCATTGACAAACTGGGCGCGCTTTTCCTTTTCAAGAGCGGCAAACCATTCATTGAACGTCTGATAAAAATAAATGCTCCCCGCCTCCAGCGCGGCAACTTCCTCAAAGCCCGTCGCACGCAAATGCCACGTAAACGGGTCGTGCTGCATCAAAAATTGTCCCGACGATTTTACAACGCAATAGTCGTCAAAATGCGAAAAAAGCTGCCCGATTATCGAAAGCTGCGGATAAAACGAGTGTGTTATGCCCTCGATAGCCTTGAATTGCGGAGTCGAAAGCGTTTCTTTGGTAAATCCCGGACCGTCGAAATTGAACACGGCACACACTTTTTCGCGACAATCCACCACGTGCGCCGCCGCATACAGCGCGAGATTGCCGCCTTTGCTGTGCCCGCCGATATACACGCGCGTGATGTTCGGCGCACTCAATTCGCCCGCCGCATACAAAAGCGCGTCTTTTTGCGCAGGGATTTCGTCGGCAAATGCAAGATTAAAATCCTCTTTCCACCCGACAATCGTGTCGTCTGTGCCGCGAAAAGCGATGAACGCCGTGCCTTCTTCAATGATAAACGTAATCGCCGAAAACTGCTCTTCGCTCTGCTCGTCGTATTTGTCTGCCACATCCGTCATCATTACGCCGCCAAAGCGCGCCGATTCTGCCGCACGAAAAAACAACTCCGCCGTCTTCTCGTTAATCACCAGACCGACCTTTTGCCGCCGCACATCGCCGTGAAGCCGCGCCGCATCGCGAAGACAAACCGCGCGGTTTTCCGCAGTCGCCTTGGTCAAATCCAAATACGCAATCTGGCACAAAATGAGCGCATCAACCGCATTAAAGGGAGATTTTTCAAACGTCAAATCCCCGCGCCATTCAAGATAGTCAAAAAAATCCGAAAACTCCGCCATAATTTTATTATAATGCCGATTTTTGTTTTGTCATTTGCTTCACAAAAAACATCTTCATTTTTTGCATTATGCAGTTAGCTCTCGCGCGTGGCTTTCATCTCTTTTTTGCGCTTGTACATCGCCTTGTCTGCGCGCTTGAACACATTATCCACGTTGCTGTCAATCGTGTGGTCATACACGGCGATTCCAATCGAAGCGGACACCTTTTCCCATTCTTCCAGCCCCGTCTCTGCGCGGATTTCGTCCAGCCTGCTGTTGAACGCATCATACAGACGCTCGCGGTTCTCAAAATCGCTGTTTTGCAAAATAACCACAAACTCATCGCCGCCAATGCGGAAGACAGGCGAATGTTCAAATATATGGCAAACGATATAGCACAGCTTTTTAATCGCAATGTTTCCTTTGTCGTGTCCGAATGTGTCGTTAAGACGCTTGAGATAATTCAAGTCAATCATTGCAATGGCGAATTGCAAGTTCTCATCTCCGCCCATTTTCCATTCGAGTTTTTTCACTTCTTGGTCATAGGAAGTTTTGTTGCGAATACCCGTGAGCGCGTCTTT
>CALBGU010000021.1 GCA_937893155.1 uncultured Treponema sp.
CAACTCTCCTTACGCCTTTGGTAATTGCATTTCTGGCAAGACGTATTTGAAATTCGTGTCGTGTGCGAAATAAAACTTCGTGTAGCACGGTTGATTGTAACAATCGTTTTGCCATGCGATTCCTGTGCGATACATAGTGTCGTGCATAAGCGTAAAAATCTTATGGAAACATTCATCTGTGTTCGTGTAAATGCGAATTGCCTTATTGTCTTTTGTTCGCAAAATCAGCTCTCCCCTCCAATCGCCAAACACGTCCGCCACTAAGCAAGGATTCCCCTTTGTTCCGTTGTTCGTTGCGCAGCCTTCAGGAACAAGCACAGCACCTTTTTCCGCGTCATTTATCACGCCTTGATGAGAGCCGAAAATATCATTGCCGTCGGTGATTTGCGTCGTCATATCAGGAAGCCAGCGAATATTCATATTCGTCCCCATGAGCTTTGCACCCTCTTTTATCTTTCCCGTGCAATCGCGCACATCATACACCCAGCAATCATAGCCTCTTGTGCTTCGGTCTATATCGCCAACCATACATCTGCCATAATCCCTATCGCCAGGCTCGCCAAAAATGACAGGTCCTGTTACATAATTGATTTCTTTGCCGAAACGGTTAACGCTCTTTCCGTTAGACTCCATATCAAGCTGCTGCAAATGTGCAGGGAAGCGGTTGAGAGCCTGCGAGTAGGGAAGAACCGCCGTTGACGGATAGCCCAAAACATTGCGCTCATATACGCCGATGAGTGCATCGAGAAGAGCCGCATTTTTTGTAACATCGTTCTCAAGCGCTGTCTTATCTTCTGCCGCCGCACCGTCAAGGAACTTCTGGAACACTTCTGGAGTGAAAGCCAAACTCAACACTGCGCCGCCTACCGCACTTGTAGAAGAGTAGCGACCGCCAATGTAATCGTCCATATAGAACGCTGCAAGATAATCGCTGTTGTGTGCCAAAGGACTTGTTTCGCTTGTAACCGCAATCATATGATTTGCAGGATTCAAACCTTTGTTCTTGAGATAATCTTTTACAAAGCTCTCGTTTGTGAGCGTTTCAAGCGTTGTTCCGCTCTTTGAAACAAGGATAAAAATCGTATGAGCCACATCAGTAGAAGCAAGAACAGCCGCCGCATCGTCTGGGTCTACGTTAGAAATAAAGCGTGCTTCCATATTGAAAGCATTGTTAGCCTTTGCCCACTGCTCCAAAGCCAAATACATAGCGCGAGGACCTAAATCTGAACCGCCGATACCAATCTGTACGACTGTTGTAAACTTTTCGCCAGCCGCATTCACGATTTCGCCAGAGTGAACCTTGTCTGCAAATGCCTTGATTTTTGCGGTCTGCTCTTTGTAGAAATCTCTCTTGTTCACGCCGTCTGCGTTTACGTCTTTGCCGAGCTGACCGCGTGTAAGGTGATGAAGCACAAGACGCTTTTCACCAGTGTTCACGACAGAGCCGTTATATACTTCAGCGTATTTTTCTGTCAGCTGAGCCTCTCTGGACAACTCCGAAAGCAATGCAATCACTTTTGCATCAACTTGCTTTGCTGCATAATTATAAACAAGACCGTTTGACATCGGTACAGAGTATGTTGAAACTCTGTCTGCTGCGCCGTCTCCTGAAAGTTCCTCTTTTACAGAAACCGCATCCTTGAGCGTGGTGAGTTTTTTGAACGCATCGAGTGTGTCCAGATTTTCCCATGTGACCATAGAATTTCTCCTTGATGAATGTGAGATATGAGAGATAATAGCATTTATCGCGATAATGGTAAAGAGTTCTTTTTTTGCATTCTGTGCTTGCAAAAACGCTTTGCTGTACAGAACTTGTTTCAGTTTCTTCAATAAGATTCCGAAACGAGTTCGCCAATGACCGATAGTATTTTTAAGATAATACTATTCTTCGAGTTCAGGGATTTTTGCCTTGAGGGCTTTCATAAACTGTTCGCCGGTAACACCTTCTCGCAGACAGGCAAAAATGCAGTTATCGCCTGCGACGGTTCCCAAAATTTCGTCCATACCGAGCAAATCAAGCGCATTGCTCACCGTGTTTGCGTGTCCGCTGTACGTTTTGATAACGACGATATTTCCCGAATATTCAATAGAAACATAGCCGCGCAAAAAATCCTGCACAAAAATCTGCTCGCTTTCTCTGCGTTCGTCCTCGCCGGGCAGGGTGTACACATAGCCGTTGTGCCCGTCCGAAACCTTGCCGACTTTGAGGAGTTTTAAGTCGCGGGAAAGAGTTGCCTGCGTTACTTCATAGCCTTCTTTCAAAAGATAGCCTAAAAGAGTTTCTTGGCTTTCTATCCTGTAATTTTTTATAAGTTTTCGAATGCTTTTGAGTCTTGTCAGACGTTCTTTCATACTATCCTCGTGAAGTTTATTCGTATATTTATGTATTAACTATGTATAAAAATACGATTATTGTCAAGGGTATTTTATCTAAAAGCATTTGTTGCAAAAAGTTGCATAAATCAAAAAAAATCCGTATGATGAAGAATTATGAATACTACAGCAAGAGTTTTTTTGAAAGCAAAAGAAGAAGCGGAAATCAAACAGGGATTTCCGTGGGTTTTTGATAACGAGATTGATTCCGTTAAATTTTATGCAGACGACGGCAGCGGCGTAAAGCAGACCTCGCTTGCCGATTGTGCGGTTAAAAACGGCGAGGCGGTCGAGGTGTTTGCCAAGGGCGGTGCATTTTTGGGCACGGGCATTATAAACCGCGCGTCAAAAATCACGGTGCGTCTTATCGGCTCTGAACACGCCGACCAGATTTTTGCCGACATCAAGGGCTATTGGGCAAAGCGTATCCGCGACGCATATAATATTCGCCGCCTCCATTACAGCGAATCCGACAGCTGCCGCCTTGTTTTTGCCGAAGCGGATTTTATTCCGGGGCTTATCGTTGAGCGCTATGTGGACGAGAGCGGCAAGGTGTATCTTGTCGTGCAGTTTTTGGCGCTTGCGTGCGAGGTGTTTCGCGAGGAAATTGTGAGCGCGCTCAAAGAAACCGTGAAACCGTACGGCATTTACGAGCGCGACGACGCGGGTGTGCGCGACAAAGAAGGCTTGAGCGAAAAAGCAGGCTGGATTGGCGCGGCGAGAGAAGAGAGCATTGTTATCGTGGAAAACGGAATCCGTCTTGAAGTCGATATTGCGCACGGGCAAAAAACGGGCTATTTCCTTGACCAAAAAGACAATCGCCGCATTGCCGCAACATATTGCCACGGAAAAAAAGTGCTCGATACGTTCACGCACACGGGCGCGTTCGGCTTGAATGCGGCAAAAGCGGGCGCAAAGGACGTAACTTCCGTGGATATTTCAGCGGAGGCGGTGGAGCTGGTTAAGAAAAATATCGCGCTCAATGGTTTTGAAGACCGAATGAAAGCGGTGTGCGCAGATGTGTTTGATTTACTCAAAACATACGAAGAGAAGGGCGAAAAGTTCGATGTGATTATCCTCGACCCGCCGGCATTCACAAAGAGTGCAAAAGCGATTCAAAAAGCGTACAGCGGCTACAAGGAAATTAACCTGCGTGCAATGCGGCTTTTGCGCGAGGGCGGCATTTTGATAACGTGTTCGTGTTCGTATTTCTTCGACGCAAACAATTTTTATGCGATGCTTACCCACGCGGCAACCGACAGCCATCGCCGTGTGCAGATTCTCGAAAAGCGCGGCGCAGGCGCAGACCACCCCGTGCTTTTGGGCTATTCCCGCAGCGAATATCTCAAATGTGCGATTACGCGAGTGTTATAATATGGAAGAAAAAACATATAATTGCGTCATTATTTTAGGACCGACTGCGGTGGGAAAAACGGCGCTCGGCGTGCGCTATGCACGGGAACACGGCGGCGAAATTATCTCTGCGGACAGTCGGCAGGTGTATCGCGGGCTGGACATCGGGAGCGGCAAAGACCTCTCGGATTACGACGTGCAGACGGAGAGCGGCACGGTGCACGTTCCGTATCATCTCATCGATGTGGCGACGCTTTCTGAGGAATACAACGTGTATTCGTACCAAACGGATTTCTATCGCGTGTTTGCCGATTTGCAAAAGCGCGGTGTGCTTCCCGTCATTGTGGGCGGCACGGGAATGTATGTTGATGCAATCGTGCGCGGCTATGATTTCATTGAGGTGAAAGAAAACGCCGAATTGCGCGCAAAAGCCGCCAAGATGAGCCTTGAGGAACTCGGGGAATGGCTGTTGCGCTTAAAGCCCAATTTGCACAACAAGAGCGATTTGCTCATTCGGGAGCGAACCATTCGCGCCATCGAAATCGCCGAGTTTATGCAAAGCGATGAATGTGCAGAACTCCGAAAATCCTACCCGCCGCGTCCCACCGTACAGCCGCTTATCATCGGGACGACGCTTGAACGCACGGCATTGCGCTCGAATATAACAAAGCGGCTTCGCGAGCGTTTTGCCGAGGGAATGATTGACGAGGTAAAACACTTGCACGATGTTGACGGCTACAGTTATGAGCGATTGGAACGGCTGGGGCTGGAATATCGGTTTATCAGCGAGTTTTTGGAAGGCAAAATTGCAAGCGAAGAAGTGCTTTTTACCAAACTCAACACGGCGATTGGGCAGTTTGCCAAACGGCAAGAAACGTGGTTTCGGGGAATGCAAAAAAAAGGAGTCAATATTCATTGGCTCCCGTGCATTTTAGATGTACATAAGCGATATGACGCGCTTTTAGAGATTTCGGCTTCTATGCAGTTGCAACTTCTGCAACCTTAGTCAGATAACCGGTGCGGATACAGCTATCAAACAGAGCCTTGCTCATATAATCTGTGGTAACATCGTTGTATCCGTCCTCATCACGGACAATGCGAACGACGTATCCGTCTTCCATTTCACGCACGATTGTCATGTAATCTCTGGATTTACCAATGCTTTTTAGTGTATAAGTTCCCATTGTAATACTCCTTTTGAGGTCTGATGTAATCATTTTCGGCGGAGGATTAAAAAAAGTTGAATGTTTTTCCCGTATGCGATGCGCATCTGCATTTGTCTGCGCTGCCGCTTTCCTGCCTTGAATATATGCCATTTCCTTGCAAAATCTGTACTTGCGCGCTCTCAATCGAAGAATTTTCAGAGCAGAAAAAACGCGCAGAAACTGTGCGAAAAAAAGGCGTAACCGTGCTGTGCGCGCTCGGCATTCACCCGCTGTATCTGGATTCGCTTTCCGTGTCTGCGCTCCGCAATGTGCTTTGCACCGAAGAAAAATCCGCGGTGGAAGCGATTGGCGAAATCGGGCTGGATTTTTTTACGCCTGAATTGCGCGCAAAAGAAAAAGAACAGCTTTCGCTTTTTGCGCTTCAGCTGGAATTAGCAGAACAATATTCACTTCCGGCGGTCATTCACTTGCGAAAGGCGCTGGGCGCACTTTTTTCGCACAAAGACATTCTGCAAAAACTCAAAAAATGCCCGTCGGTCGTCTTCCACGGCTTTGAAGGCTCACGCAATGACGCAGAGGCGCTCTTAAAACGGGGCGTAAATGCGTATTTTGGCATCGGCAAAACGATTTTGAAGGGCGACAAAAGCGCGATGGACTGCGTAAAACGGCTTGAAAAATCGCGATTGCTCTTTGAAACGGACGCTCCGTATCAAACTCTTCGCTTCGAGTCGGTTTCTGCTCCGCGCGATGTTGCCGCCGTTGTTGAGCGCTCAAGCGAAATCGCCGATTTTGATTTTGCGCAAGATGCGTGCGCGGTGTTCGACCGTGCTTTTTTTCCGAAGCGGTGTGCTTCGTCGATTATTGTTCAATAATTGAGCATTTAATTGTCGGTGAGTGCGTTATTGATTCATAATTCATTGTCCAAGCAGTCGGGGAGGGAATTATTGAAAAATAATGGCACAGTCGTGTTATGTCACATACTTTTGCTGCAGCAAAGGGCTTAAGCCCCTTGTTAAATCGTGGTTATCGAACAAATTCCCGCAACAAGAGCGGAAATGACAGAAAGAAGAGCACTCAACGGCGGCAAAAAAAGCGTTTGGAATTGTATAAAATGGGATTTTTTTGTAGAATATCGCTGTCGGCGGTGCGCTGATTTTACACGATTTTTGCAGAAACGGGGTTTTTATGATTTGGCTTATTGGAAGCACGGGAATGCTCGGCAGCGAAATTGCACAACGGCTTGAGAAAAACGGGATTCCTTTTGTGGGAACAGGCTCTGAGGTTGACATCACGGATTTTGACGCGCTGATGAAGTTTTCGGAGTCGCACAGCATAAAGCCGTCGGGGATAACGAGTGCGTCGCGGCTGTCGTGGATTGTGAATTGTGCCGCGTATACGGCGGTGGATAAAGCCGAGGACGAAAAGGAAAAAGCCGAAGCGATAAACAGTGCAGGCGCGCGGAATATCGCTCGTGTTGCCCGCCAAACCAGCGCAAAATTGATTCATATTTCCACCGATTATGTTTTTGACGGCACGGCAAATACGCCGTATACCGAGGATTCTCCGATATGTCCGGTCGGGGTGTACGGGTCGAGCAAGGCGGAGGGCGAAAAAGCGGTGCAAAAAGAGATGACGCAGTATTATATTTTGCGCACGAGCTGGCTGTATGGTTTTTCGGGCAAAAATTTTGTGTACACGATGACGAATGCGATGAATAATCGGAGCGAAGTCAAAGTGGTGAACGACCAGCGCGGCACGCCTACGAATTGCGCCACGCTTGCGGGGATTGTGCTCCAGATTATTGCGAGCGCGGAAAATGCGCACAAGCTCTTCGGGCATCACGCGGCATTGCCGTACGGGATTTACAATGTGAGCGATGAGGGTGAAACGACGTGGTTTGATTTTGCGGCGGAAATTTACCGGCTCGGCAAAAAATACAAGCGCATTTCAAATGAATGTGCTGTTACGCCGTGCACCACCGCTGAATATCCCACAAAGGCGGTGCGCCCTGCGTATTCGGTGCTTTCAAAGGCAAAAATCACAAGAGAACTCGGCGGGAAAATCCCGAATTGGAAAGAGAGCCTTGAGCATTTTATGAAAGATGCGCGTTTTTCTCCGTGTTGATGTTCGCTTTTCTGCGTTCGTCACCATTCGTCGCGCGCATCTAGCGAAAGGGAGGGCGCGATGTAATATTCGACGGCGTTTTTTTCGCAGGAAACGCGCGCATATTCTGCCAGAGACGGCGTTTTGGCGTATTCGACGGCAAAAACGTGCAAGCCTGCCGAGCGAGCGCGCAAAAGATAGCCAAGGCGTTCGCTGGTAATCGTGGATTTCTGTTTTGCAAATCGTTCGGTGCGGTAGTTTTGTACGCGGGTAAAAACGCTTTCTTGGCAAATGCCGTACAAAAAATCCTGCATACCGTTGCGAATCAAAAAATCTACGAACACATCGCCGCTGTTTATGATGATTTTCTTTCCGTATTTTTGCAATGCGGTTATTATTGCCGTCAATCCATAAAAAATATCGTCGCTTCTAAACTCCGTGTACACGTCAAAGTTGTCCAGAAAAAAGCCGTCTGCGCCTTTGCTGACGCACGTTTCGGCAATCTTTAGAATATGCTCCTGCCATTCTTTTTGGCTCACGTCAACCCAAAACTCGTCCTGCCAATGCTCATACGGAGCGAGCGTCAAATGCGAAAAATCATCAAAAGAGGCTCTCCACGTTTCAAGCGAGCCGACATTGATGTACGAAAAAATCTCGTGTGCATTTGTATGCAGGTGCGAAATATCATCAGCCGAAAGCGAACTCTCTTCTGAATCCAACACCGCGAGCGTTTTTTCGCTTTTTGCGTCCAAAACTGCCAAAATGGTTTCGCGGTCTGCGCCGATGTACACGCCGAAGTCGCGCGCAAAAAGGGCGGAGGACAACACAAAAGCCAAAACAAAAAAAAGGTGGTTTTTCATACAAAAAGTATAGCACAAAACTAAAAGAATGTATGCTTGCAAAAAAAAGATTCCCGCAGTATGTGCGGGAATGACAGAAAAATTTTAGTGCGGAAAAATCAGTTCAGCGCGGCGGCAAGCGCGTCCAGATTTTTGGACATTGCGCCTTCATACGTTGTGCCTTTTTTGATGTCGCGGCTGGTGGTGGATTGCAGTGAATCGAGCGTGATGATTTTCACGTCTTTTGCCTTTGCTGTCTGAATGATTGTTTTTGCAATGCGCCCGTTGCTGCTTTCAATCTGGCAGACTGCGCTTAAGCCCAGTTCGTTGAGCTTTTTGGCAAGAAACGCGATTGTTTCAAAACTCGCTTCTGTTTCCGCCGAGCACCCGACGAACGCCGCAAAATAGCGCAAACCGTAATCGTCTGCAAGGTATCGGAACGGGAATCGGTCGCCAAAAAGCACCGTTTTTGTGTGCGCATTGTTGACCGTTGCGCTGTATTTTTTGTCCAATGCGTCAAGGCGTCTGCAATAGGCTTCGGCATTTGCTGTATAGATGCGTGCGTGTGCTGAATCGGCTTTTGCGATTTGTGCGGCGATTTCTTTGACCAAAATCTGTGCGTTTCGGAGCGAAAGCCACACGTGTTCGTCGTATTCTGCTTCTTCTTCGCCGTCTTCGCTTTCTTCTTCCTCTTCGGCTTGCATTCCTTCAACGATTTCTTCTTCGCGCACCTTGTCGCCCAACGCCTCGAGCAAATTGACCACGCGCATATTTTTGTTTCGCGCATTTTTGAGCGCATCTGAAACCCATTTGTCGCTTTCTCCGCCCACATACACGAACACATCGCAATCCGAGATTTGTGCGATGTCCTGCACGGTCGGCTGGTAGCTGTGCAAATCTACGCCGTTATCCAAAAGCAGCGTTATGTGTGCGTCGGCGCTGTTTTCGCCGAGGATTTCGCGCACCCAATCATATTCTGGGAAAATCGTGGTTACAATCTTGAGCGAAGCAGATTTTTGCTGCTTTTTTGCTTTCGCTGTTGCAAATGTTGCACCAAAAAACAAAGTGATAACGGCAAGTGCCGCCAAAAAAATCTTATTCTTAGTCATAAAAACACCTGTACTTGTAAAAAAATTATGCTATTGATTTTTCATCAAGGCATGCTGTCAAAGCGGCTTCGATTTGAGATTTATCATAGCCTTTTCCAATAAAGACGCTTTGATTTTCTCTGTCACCAAATTCGTTGTCCCACTGTTGCTTAACATCTGGATTATTTTCCAAAATGTTTTCTTTTTGCTCAGCACTCAAAGCCGCAATCCAGTAGGATACTTCGGTAACGGAAGAATTTCGTCCTGCTTGTTCAAAAAGCTGCACATCGGCATCTGCGTCTGTGCTTCTAAAAATCGGGGAACGAGGCTGAAAATCGCGGATTATCGCTTCAACTTCGCAAAGTTGATGTTCTGAAAGCAAATCACTCTTGTTCAAAACGATAAAAATGGCTTTTTGAAATTGCGTGTGCTCAAAAATCAAAAAGACAGCTTTACTTTGTCGGTGATGAGCGTTCTTAAAAGGACGTTCTTGGTTTCCTTTTTTTGTGTAGAAGCGGAAAAAAGAACAGGTGCACACACTGCGGCAAATCCCGCCGAAGCACAAAGTGACAGCCGTGCATTGTGCGCAATGTGAATCACTGCACAAATCGGGCAATCTGTGCCGGAGCAATCGTGGTCAGCGTGAAAAAAATCGAATGACAACAGCGACAGCAACAACACCGCTATGATGAATGCGCAGGTTTGCGAGAGAAAAAAACGATGAGCCTTATTCATCGATTTCTCCCTGACACGCCGCGCACGTTCCATAAAAAACTGTGCGGAATGGATTGAGCGCAATCCCGTGCTGTTGCTGCAAATGCTGCTGCAAATGTTCCAATTCAGAGCAGTCAAGATGAATCAATTTTCCGCATTTTTCGCATTTGATGTGAAAATGCTCTTTTTCCGCGCCGCCGTTTTCGCACTCGCCGCCGATGTATTGAAAACACGCCGCGCTTTTATCGTCAATAAAATATTTGACCACACTGCCGTCTGCCACGAATTTTTCCAGCTGCCGATAAATCGTCGCCACGCCGAGCGGGCAATTTTGGTGCAAAAAATGCAGCCGAACTTCATCGACCGTAAAATGTGCGCCGTTTGTGCTTTTTAGAAATGACAAAACCAAATCCTGCTGTTTTGTTTTGTATCCCGTTTTCATACAATGACTGTTCCTGTCTTCAAAATTGATAACCGTTATCAAATTATAGCATTGCAGGGAAAATGTCAAGCCGAAAAGAGTGCAGGGGGAGTGCAAATAAAAGAAAAAAGCGCAAGAGAAACCGCTTTTGAACGTGCGAAATTTTTTTTCGGTGTCGGAGCGCTATTCTTTTACGGGAACGGGGATTCCTGCAACGATTTGCACGACGTTTTCGCATTTTTCTGCCCAGCTGTTGCACGCCGACGCAAGCGTTTGCATAAAAATGAGCAGGTCGGTGGAGAAGGGGATTTCGGAGCCATCGGGGGCGATAAACGTCTGCGGCTCAAGGAAAATATCGGGGCTGACAACGATAAAATGGCGCGCTTGTGCGGCAAGGAAATCAAGTGAATGTACGATTTTTTGTGCCACGCCGTCAGCAAAAACGGTTACGGACGCAGACAGATTTGCCGCACCCGATGCCGTGGATTTGATTTTGCCACTGGAAGCGTAATTGGTGTTTGTGTCGTCGCGCTCGATTGCGATGGGAGATGTGGGGGTGCTAAAAAGCTCGTTGGCGCACAGATTTCCCAAATCTTCAAGAAGAACGACGCCGTTTTTTTGCGGCAGCGTCAGTTTTTTGAGATTTTTTGTCTGTTCGATTGTTTCAAATCCTTTGCCTGCGCGCATATTTTTGTGTTTTTCTATCCGTTCTGCCGTGTCTCCGCCCGATTCCTTGTCGAGCGTGGCAACGTAAAAAAGCGGGAGTTGTTCCGTTTGTGCTAATTCGAGCGCGATTTTTTCTGCATACGCGCTTTTTCCTGAGGCTTCGCCGCCAGTTATCAAAAAATTCATCGTTTGTATGCCTCCACTTGTATATCGTTGAATGTCGCCATCGTTTTGTACACGCTCAAAGCCATATCGAGCAACGGCATTGCCGCAACTGCGCCCGTGCCTTCTCCGAGGTGCATTTGTGCGCTGATGAACGGACGTTTTTTGAGTGCCGAAAACACTTTTTTGACCGCAGGCTCGGAACTGCTGTGCGTGGCAAGAAAAAAATCTGCGCAATTGGGGCACAATCGCGCGGCAAGGAGCGCGGAAACCGCCGAGATAAATCCGTCGATGAGCACGGGCGTTTTTTCCGCCGCCGCTCCCACGAAAAAGCCCGTCATTGCCGCGATGTCAAGTCCGCCGACCTTGCAAAGCACGTCAATCGGGTCGGATTTGTCGGGATTTCGTCTCTCAAGTCCCTCGCGTATCACGCGGATTTTTGTCTGCAAACCTGCGTTGGTAAGCCCCGCTCCGCGCCCTGTAACCGCTTCGACCGAGAGCGAAAGCAGAGCGCACACAACCGCCGTGCTGGTAGTCGTGTTGCCGATGCCCATTTCGCCTGTTGCCAAAAGCGAAAATCCTTTTTGCACGAGCGTTTTTGCAAAAAAAGCCCCTCGCAAAAAAGTCTGGCAGGCTTCTTCCCGCGTCATTGCGTCTTCTTTGAGAAAATCCGCCGTGCCGCGCCGAACGCAAATACAGTTCATTTTTTTGTGCGTGATAGCGCGCAATAACCCTGCGTCCACTGGAAAAACGGTTGCCCGCGCGATTTTTGCCATCGTGCAGACGCTTGTTTTGCCTGTGCACATATTTTCTGCCACGATTGCCGACACTTCTTGCCCCGTCTGCGAAACGCCCTCGGCAACGATTCCGTTATCGGCGCAAAAAACCGCAACGGCTTTTCGGGAAATATCGGGAATTACGCGCCCCTCGGCCGCGGCAATGCTGCTTACGGCATTTTCCAACAGCCCTAGTCCGCTGAGTGGGTGCGCCACGGAATCCCAGCGCTGCTCGGAAAGCGACTTTATTTTTTTGTCGCTGGCAGACACGGACGCGATAATGGATTTGATTTTCTGTTCATAAACGCCTTCGATTATGCTCATAGTGAAAAATCTCCTGCAGGAATGGATTTTCGGTGCTTTTTTGGACAAACAGAACATTTGGTGCGCAAAACGGAACGCATTTTTTGAAAACGAGCGGCGGCTTCAACAAAATTTTTTGCAAAATTAGGATTGCTCAAAAAATACAAATGCGGAAATCCTGCCCACACATTCAGCGTTTGAGAAAACGGCGGCAGAGCGGGCGTTTCATCGAATTGCTCCGAAATAACGCACGCCCATTTTTTTCCGCTGGGTTTTTCGGCGGTGCAGGCAGTTCCGTTTTCGCTTGTGTCAAAATAATGGAATTCGTGCGCTTTTATCTCTTCGCCAGCGGTGCACAAAAGCGTGTCTTTTTCGGCGCGGACGGTTGCGTATCCGAATCGGCACAATTTTCCAGTATTGCAGAAAGTGCCTTTGAGCACGCCGAGCGCTTGCAGATACAAAAATCCGCCGCATTCTGCCAAAACGGGAAGCCCTCCGCGAATGGAACCTCGAATGCTCTCGCACAGGGTGGTGTTTTCAAAAAGTGCGTCGGGAAACAATTCTGGATAGCCGCCTCCAAGATAGAGCGCGTCGATGCCGTCGGGGAGTTTTTTGTCGTGCAGCGGCGAAAACGTGATGATTTGTGCCCCGAATGCGCGGAGTAAATCCAGATTTTCGCGGTAATAAAAGCAGAAAGCCTCGTCTTTTGCCACGGCGATTTTTACGGAAGGGGTGTTTTTTTGCACGGGAAAAATCGGTTCGGCGGGAACAGAAAGCATCGGCGCATTTTTTGCAGCGGCAATAATTGCGTCGATGTCGATGGTCTTTTCTGCGCTGTCGGCAAGAATTGCCATTTTTTCGGCTATTGCGCTGTTTTCGCTCGGCACGGAAAGCCCTAAATAGCGGCTTTCAATCGAAAATCGAGCGTCTTTTTTGAGAAATCCAAAAACTGAGAGCCCGACCTCATTTTCGATGACGGTCTTTAATTCGGCGGCGCGTTCTTCTGTGATGTTGTTCAAAATAACGCCTATAACCCTGCTGTCGCTTTTCCAGCGCGAAAATCCTGCGAGCAGAGCCGCAATGCTTCGCGCGGATTTTGCGGCATCGACTGCCAGAATAACGGGACAATCAAGCGTGCGGGCGATGTCGTAGGAACTTGCGCGGTCGCTGTCCACACAAAGCCCGTCGTAAAATCCCATTGCGCCTTCAATAACGGCGATGTCGGCGGTGTATTGCGAGAAAAGTGCACGGATTTTTTCGCTGCTCAAGAAAAAGCCGTCAAGATTTGCCGATTCTGCGCCTGCTGCACGGTGAAACAGGGGGTCGATAAAATCAGGACCGCACTTAAAAGCTATCGGGCTGCATTTTTCGCCCTCATTTGCTCGGCGGCGTAGAGCAGCCAAAATGGCGCACGTTACGGTCGTTTTCCCTGCTGCGCTGGAGGGGGACGCAATCAGTATGCGCGGGATTTTTTTTGTGATTTCCATATTTTTATTGTGCCGTATTTTTTTTGCTCGGTCAATTCTTTTGAAAATTTTGTGCAAAAGCCGTCCATTCGTCTATTGAACGCCGCCGAACTTGAGCAAATGCGCTTGAGATTATCTTACAATGACTTTGTAGCCGATTATGTGCCCGTTTCCCTTTCGCTTGCTGGATTCGGTTACATCATCAGAAACGGTATAGCGAATGGGCTCAACGGTAACAGACGCGGAAACATCGTTGTCAGTATCCACTGCGGTAAAAGTGTCGTAATCGTTTCGTAAACTCCACGGATGAGATGAATCTTCATTACCTTCTGTATATGTAGAATCTTCTTCATATTCATCTTTGTCTGAATCGTATATAAATCTGGTGATAACTGCCCCTGATTCTAGAGAAGAATTTGCGGCAACTTCTACGCTGAAATCTGCATCGTATTTTTTGCAGAAATAAGGATTTGAAACTTTTATTTTACTATTAGTTTTATTATAAATTATGACTTGTTTGCTACTGTATACATATTTATATTTTTTATCATTTTCATATCTTTCAGTGGTATCTGCGTAATCAGAAATGGTGTATTCGTAGCGGTGAAAAGAAATAGCATCTCGCGTCATTGTTACGCGCGGGTAATCAGTAGATGTGATTTTCAAGAATTCGTCGTCATCGTCTGCACTCATCGAAAGGTCAAATGTTGCACTCGTTTTAGAAGAAATGAGCGTTCCGTTTACCTCGACATCGTAACTGGAATTATTTATCACGGTTTGCTGATAATCGTTTTCTTCGTTGTAGGAACAGCCAAAAAAGAGCGCGGAAACAAATATACATACAAAAAACAACTTATTCATACGCATATCTTACTAATCTTCTGCGAAAATGTAAATATCTGTAGGTATTTTGTCAGCGTCAGTGAATGTATACGATTGACTATTATATCTTTTGTGATATAATACATATATGGAGATTGAGTTTTACAAAACCGAGAGTGGCAGAGTGCCTGTTGATGAATTTTTGAAGGGGCTGAACATAAAGCAATCGGCGAAAATTTATCAAAGCATAAAATTGTTAAAAGATTTCGGTAATGAATTACATTATCCTTAGATCGGAAGAGCGTCGTGTAGGGAAA
>CALBGU010000022.1 GCA_937893155.1 uncultured Treponema sp.
GAGTGGGGATATAAAAAAAGTCCTTTTCAAACAGCAGCAAAAAACGGCGAAAAACTTATTGTAACGTCTGCGGTGTTTAAAGTTTTTAAGACAGCAGATGATGTTCGGTCCGTAGGGCTTTCATATCTTGAGAAAAGAAAAGAAAAAGGGCACTATAAAAAGCCGAATGCAGGCAGCGTATTTAGAAATCCTGAAGGCGAAATTGCAGGAAAACTAATAGATGAATGTGGGCTGAAGGGGTTTTGCATTGGAGGGGCAAAAATTGCAGATTGGCACGCCAATATAATCATCAACGAAAATAATGCGAGTCAGGCTGAAATAAAAGAGCTTGTGGATTATATTGTAAATAGGGTGAATGGGAAAAAATCAATAAAACTAATTCCAGAAATTATATTTTGGTAATTATGACATTTTTTGAATATACCGATAAGAATACTATTGAGTAAGAGGGATATATGTTACAGCTATCAATGGTAAGATTTTCTCGCGGCTCCTACATACTTATGGAAGGTAACGCGCCAAACGACAGAATCTATATAATTCGTCAGGGTCAGGTTCTTTGCAGTCGCGAAAACTCATCTGTTGGCGAACCTCCGTATATTTTAGGACCTGGTGATTTTGTAGGCGTTGTTCCGTGTATGGCAGAACACACGCAGATAGAATCCGTTCAGGCTCAGACCGATACGATTTGTATTAGCGTAAAGCGGGAGCAGTATCCTGAGTTGATTGCATCTAATGTTGCAGTTGCTCTCAAGATTATAAAGGGATTTGCAAAACGAATGCGTTCTCTCAATAGTATGCTTGCACAGCTTACTTTAAAAAATGATATTTCGTCTTCTGCAGAGCATCTTTTTGAAATCGCGGCGTATTATGAGCGTGTTGGATTGCTGAATTGCGCGTTCTTTGGCTATTATCATTATTTGAAAGCGTGCCCTGACGGAGAAAATTTTGAGACAGCAAAGAAAAAGTTTATCCGAATGAAACCGCATGTGCTTCCGTTAGAGGAGTTGCACTTGGAATCAACGCCGGAACTTTTGAAATCGTATAAAAAAGATACGCTGATTATGTCGGAATGTCAGGGCGGCAGTGAAATGTACATTATCCAAGAGGGAGAAGTGCATATCACAAAGGTTGTTGATGACAAAGAAGTTACGCTTGCAATGCTCAAAAAAGGCGATATGTTCGGCGAAATGGCATTGCTGGAAAATAAACCTCGGTCTGCAAATGCAATCGCGCATACTGATTGTAAATTGATGACGGTAAACCGCTCAAACTTTGATAAAATGGTTACCACGCAGCCGCAGTTGGTTGCTCGTCTTACAACGACGCTTGCTGACCGTATTTGGTCGATGAATCGGCAGTTGACGAATGCGCTTTTGCACGATCCGTATCATAAAATGGTTGATATGCTTGCGTTGCAGCTTGAAAAAACGCGAAATACGAGCGACAGACAATTTACGACGCCGTTTACGATTATGGATTTGGCGGCAATGTGCGCAATAAATGCGGCAGAAGTGCGAACGTGCCTTGAAAAAATCAAAAACGATGCGAGATTGAAGCTCAATGACCAAAATAAAATTGTGGTATCAAATTGTGCGGCTATCATTGATATTGCGGTGACTCTGAGGAAGCAAATGTATGCCAAAAAGTAAGTTTTTTGCTGTTTTTGCGATAATCTTTTTTGTATCTTTTTTAGCTTTTTCAGAATCTCTTCCATTTGGCTATGGAAAAATTAAGCTCGGAATGGATGTAGATTCTGTAAAAAAAACGCTAAAAGATATTCCTGATTTTGGCTATAGGGGCGACCGAGATGTTTCGATTGCTCCTGCTTCAAAAGAAGTGATTATCGAAACTGATGCTTCGTTTTTGTCGCAATCTTTTTTTGATAGATGTTGGTTTCAGTTTTATGAAGGAAAATTGTATATAATTACACTGAATCTTAATCCTGCCCGAATAGATTATTATTCTGTTTTCAAAAAATTGTGCGAAAAGTATGGAAATCCTCACGTTCTAAATCCTGACAAATCTGTTTGGAAAAATGACAGCGTAATGATGAGTTTGGAAAAGCCGTTGGCGCTAAAATATGTAGACGCGGCGCAGTTTAAGAAATTGCAAGATTCCTCAAATGTGGATAAAACTGAATCAGAAAAAGGTCGGGATAAATTTTTAGAGGGATTGTGATGAAATCTTTTTTTTCAAAAAAGGTATTTTGTGCAAGTCTTTTTATTTTGTGCGCTTTTTTTGTTTCGGCTGCGAGCAAAAAATTCAATTTGCCTAAAAAAGACCTTGTTGTAGTGTGCAATGACGGAAAAAAAATAACGATTTCGGCTGAAATTGCAAGAAGCGAGAGCGCGCGAAACTTTGGTTTTATGGAACGCAAAAATATTCCTGATGGCACGGGAATGTTATTCGTTTTTGAAAATGACCAAATTTTGCATTTTTGGATGAAAAATACGCCGACAGCACTTTCTATTGCCTACATCGATAGAAATGGAAAGATTAACGAAATTTTTGATATGAAGCCGTATAGTCTTGAATCTGTTGATGGCACAAGTTATGCGCGATATGCGCTGGAAGTTCCGCAAGGATATTTTTCGCGTGTAGGCATAAAAGCTGGCGATGTGGTTGATTTGAGTCCTATTCGATAATATTTTCTTAATGAAAAACGGGAAATTTCCCGTTTTTTATTTGCCAAAAATTTATTTATTGTGAATCATTTTCTAGCTTAGCGAGTTCTGCAATAGCAATTTTATCTTTTGGGTCAATTTCAAGAACCGTGGAAAAATATTTTTGTGCTTCTGCAATTTTTCCTAAGCGCAATGCAATATATGCAAGATTTGACAAAACTTTTGTATTTTCAGGTTCGATTGCAAGTGCCTTAAAAAGATAAGTCCTTGCTTCGTCTGGCTTTCCATTTTCAAGACAGCAAATAGAAAGCTCATTGTACGTATCGCAATTTTCTGCACCGAAATCTTTTCCGACTTCCAAAGCCTTTAAAAAAGATTTTTCAGCATCTGAAAATCGTTCAAGCCGCCTTAATCCCCAGCCAAGCAAAAACCAAGCATTCCATACTTTTGGATTTTTTTGCAAAAATTCGCCGATAAGTTCAATGCCTTTTTCTTCTTCGCCATCACGAATCATTTTGTATGCTTTATGGAAACTTGCATCTTCAAGATTTCCATTTCTGATTTTATCAATGACTTCTTGTGCGCGATTTTTTTTGTAAATTCCGTTTTCTCCCATTTCTTTGTCTGGCACGTCAACGGTGAGCGCAAGGTATGTTTCCATACAATCTTTTGCACGGATAAAATCGTTTTGTTTCATATAATAAAATGCCGCATTAAAGTAGGCATCTGGGAGTGGCGGGTCAGCGT
This sequence comes from uncultured Treponema sp., assembly GCA_937893155.1. Taxonomy (GTDB): domain Bacteria; phylum Spirochaetota; class Spirochaetia; order Treponematales; family Treponemataceae; genus Treponema_D. The sequence goes on from CALBGU010000022.1 coordinate 3,375, forward strand.
CCATTGCTTCGGTATAGTACTGCAAAGCATCTGCGTCATACGCGTCAGCATCCTCGAATAGACCTGCGCGGCGATAAGATTCTGCGCGTTGGTCAAAAAAGAGCGCCATATTGAGAATTGTTATGAGGTCTTCGGGGTCAAATCCGTGGAGCGCAACAAAAATTTCTTCTGCAAGGTCAAAGTCCTCGTTTTTTGCCTTTAGAATCGCCGCATTTGTCAATTCTTTTTTTAAGTTTGGGCGGACTTTTTTCAAAATCGAACGATAATAATCTAAATGCTTATTAGTTCTGTCATAGGCAAGAACGGTCAACAAACCTGCCAAAATTTGCTCTTCAGAGAGACTCGACATATCAAAAGAATCCGCATCTCCTTCCTGTTTTTTTTGAACAGGAAGAGGAATCGTCGGATCAAGAGGAAAAGCATTTGTTGAAAACTTAAATCCTTCGGGTAAAGTGACATAATACACCGAATCAATCATTTTTTCTGAAGTCATTTATGAGATTTCCTTTATATTATTAAATCGAAAAATTATTTCTGTGGTGTATTAGCTTGCTGCTCTGGAAGCTGATTTTTTCGGACTGCAGTTACAAAGTTATTGATGTGCAATTTATATGCAAGCGGGATTTTTGGTTCATCAAAACTGATGCTTGCTGCCACAATATCTTTTCTGCCTTCAACAGGTTCTGCCGAAACAATCATTCCCGGAATTGAAAGATTTTCTACAGGATCTTCAAAATCCAATTTGAGCACAGTGCTTTTGTTCGTAAGAAATTTTTCTACGCCGAGCAAGATGACTTTTGCGCCAGAAAATGATAAATCCCGAACGATACATTTTCGCGGCACTTCATCAATCATCACGAAAGTTTCTTCTTTTGTGAGCGATAGTTTCCGCATACTGTCCGCGTTTATGGCAATTCGTTCTTCGCGGCGACGGAGCGCGTTTGCATTCGCTTCAAGCAATCTTCCTACTGGCTCAATGAGGTCGTCTGGCGGTCTCTGGGTAAAATTTAGAGTTACAATAACCAAATCTTTTGATTGCATATAAGTTGCAATTGTAGAAACTTTGCCAGAAACAAAAAAGTTTATTGGTTGATTATTTGCGTCGTAAAAACAAAATCGAATCTGAGAAACGCTCTTTTGCTCTTCAGGTTTCTTACTTTCTTTTGAAAGCTCCTGAAATGCACCGCCCTTGATTCCCACAATAATTCGTGCCATCTGAAACGATGTCGAATTAACAATGCACGGCCACTGTCCACCATTACATTTTATGTAAACTTGTCGCGGATCCATTTTTAATGTCAAAATGACATCTTTGGTAAATGGAATTTCCGTATCTCGAAAGAGGTCGTAATATTTATTCAGTTGCTGACTAGTTGTAACACCCATAGTTTTATAATAATTTATAAATAAGGGTTCGTCAATTAAAATGTGCTTTTTATTTCAAATAAAAAGCCGATATAGCCGGCATTTTTTCTTTTTATTTGAGATTTTAGAACATTTTTGCTGCAAATCATCATCGCTGTTGAAGAGCCGCCGTCAAATTCAAGTGCATTTTCGGCACCAATTTTTTTTAGTAATCTGGCACATTCGGGATATGTCAATCCTGCGCTGTGTTGTTTTTTGCTCCCTGAAACCGAAAGTACATACAAAATCTGCCCGTCCGAAGACACTCCTGCTGCAGTTCTTGCGTCTCGCGATGTGTATGAAAAATTGTTTCCAGAACTATCAAAAAGCGCGCCGTTTTGCAAAATCAAGAAAAATCCGCCGATTGCAAAATCATTTTTGCACAACTCTTCGCTTTGATGAGCGATGCAGCGAGCTGTAAAACCGCCGTTAGCCGCGCGTTCTAAAACGAGTGCTGCATAGCGCGAAACAGGCTCTGAAAATAGTATGTTGTCTGCGTTGAAAATGCCCAATAGCCGCCGTTTTGCCGAAAATATGCCAAAATCATTGGGCGTAAAATATTGCGTTGTGTTCACGGAAAGCTGTGCTTTTGTTTTTTTTTGGAAATCCGAAATGGAAATCCCTTTGTGCGTAAATTTTTTTTGCGAAAAAAATGCCGTTTCGGAATCGGGATATGTTACAATCGAAAGATTTTTTGAAGCAAGCTGTATTTTTGCGATTGTGTACCGCAGGGGTAAAAGGGGATTTTCAAAATCGAAAAATTGGATTTCGCCGTTTTCGGTCGCGTTTTGCCAATGAGGATTTTCTGGAATATAATCGGTTTCGTTGTATTCGCAGACAGGAGTTTCTGCGGAAGTTGTTGCACACGAAAAAATCGTCAGCACGCAAAAAGATAAAATGCAACAGCAGACGATTTTTTGTATTTTTTCTGATTTTTTTTTCATGTATCAATTCAAATTATTGTATAAATCGCTGAGGTGGAGTTACTACCCAAAACGCCTTCAAAGGCTCATCTCCTGTATTTTCTAGCATATGCGGCGAACTTGCTGAAAATGACACGCTATCGCCTTTTTCGAGTTCAAATACAAGATTTTCGTAATGGAGTTTTCCGCGCCCTTGCACCACAACTCCCAGCTCGCGCCCTAAATGCCCGTATGAACCGCGGTGGGTGTGCTCTCCAATCGGAATGTTCACCACATAGGATTCCACGGCGTTTTGCCCGTCGCTTTCTGCCGGCTTTGCAAGCTCCTCAAAAAGCACTGAATCTTCGGTAATGGTGCGCCGTTCCGCAGCCTTGATGACTTGTACGGGGCGTTCTCTGCGATATTCTTCAAACAAATATTCAAGATTGATGTCCAAAACGTCGGCAAGGACAAGCAATGTGTCAATCGCGGGTGAAACGCGATTTCTTTCAATTTGCGAAACGAGGCTTTCGCTTACACCGGCGCGGCTTGCGACCATTTTGAGCGTGAAGCCTTTTCTTTCGCGCACTTTTCGCAATTTTTCACCAAAATGGTATGGAACGCGTCGAACAATTTTTTCTGTTTTTTCATTTTCTGTGGTCATTTTTCCTCCATACATTCGTGTTTACACTATTTTGCGTAAATATCATTGACCTGTTTTTCACGATTCAATTCCATAACAAAACTGATAAAATGGTCTTCCAGCGTCCATTTTGGACCGTCCAAATTGAGTCTGCGGCGAGCGCGTGCGTTATCGCGGCGCACGGTGTAAAGCAAATAAAAGTCGCGGTAATCAAGCGAAATATCGGTTTTTATGTGCTGCCCCAAAAATTCAGAAACGTCGTCGCGTCCAATAGACGGAATTTTGCATTCTCGAAGGGTTGCGCGAAGTGCCTGCACCTGCTCATACGACAGCCCGAACAAAAATTCCTCCATTGCTTGAGAAACATCGCTTTCGCCGAGTTTTTGCTTGATAAATTTTATCCATTTTTCGTCCATTTTAATCGACATCAGCAAAAGTTCGCTCGTGCCGACCATCGTGCCGAATGCGGGCGCAAGTTCGCGCCGAGCCTGCCAGACGGACTGCAAAACGGGTGCAATGTCTGCAACGTTTTGGTCTGAACTGTGTTCCCACAAAATGATGAGCGAAGAGGCAAGTTCGCGCCGAATGTCGATGTCGAGCGATGTATCTTTGATGAGATTTAAATAAACGTCTTCTGCCATAAGCGTAAACAGCAACGAGATGGTTAAATCGTCAAATCCCTTGGCAATATCTTCGCCGAGTTTGGTGATTCGAGCAAGCTTTGCAATCGATGCAAATGTGTGGATTTTTGCCGTTAAATATCCCTTGCCCATAGATGCTTTTGACGGCAAATGCAACATCGTGTCGCCGTCGTATTGGTTTGCAATCAGCGATTCTATCAGTGATTGCGGTGTTCGCACGCTTGCGGTAAGAGTGGAGCGTTCCAACAAACTCGGGAATTTTGCGATTGCGCGCGCGAGATGTTCTAGATTATCAAGTTGCTTTTGAAGCGTTTCAACTCGTTCGGGTTCTTGTTTCCATAATTTATTTATCACTTCTCCGATGAGCTGCTGTTCGTGCGCACTAAAAAGAACGATGCCAGCAGAAAGGTCTTCCTGCTGCTTTTCTTCTTCATCAAAAAAAGTATTTAAATCAATACTCGTAAATTCAGTTTTCAAAAAAGATTTCTTTGCATCCACAATGCAAGCATTATAGCATAAATAAAATAAATTTGATACGTCTTTCTGAAAAATTTATGTATTTTTGTTTTTTGCGCTATGTGATATACTTTTGAAAAAATGGGAGGAAGAATGAAGATTGCCGAAATTCAAGTGCCTGTGTCAACGTTGAGCGGCGTTGGACCGAACACGGCGGCGTTGTTTGCGCGATTAAATATTTTTACCGTTGCGGATTTGCTCTCGACTTATCCTCGTGAATACGACGACAGAACGAAGCGCGCTCCGATTTGTGAGTTTGCCAAGTCAAAAATCCACACGATTGTTGAAATCAAGGCGCACGAATGGTTTGGCTACGGCAGAATGAAAACGCTCAAGCTCGTGGTGAGCGACGGCACGGCGGAGGCGGAATTGGTTGCGTTTAATCGCGGATTTTTGGAAAAAAGCCTTCCTGTTGGTTCAATCGCGGCGGTAACGGGCAAATTTGAATTGAAATACGGCAAAATTCAATCGACTTCATTCGAGGTGCAGCGGCTTTTTCTGCCGAACGAAAAAACGCTTGAAGAATCTGAATCGCTCATCATTCCCGACAGCGGGCTTTTCAGCGTCTATCCGCTTACGGAGGGGCTTTCTCAAAAAACGTTCCGCAAACTCATCAAGCAAGCGCTGAAGCAATATTTGCTTGGCATTGACGACGAAATTCCCGAAGAATTCAGGCAAAAACGCAATCTGCTTCATAAAAAAGACGCAATCATAAAAATCCATCTTCCATCGCAGATTTCCGACACCGAAGAAGCGCGCCGAACGCTGATTTACGAGGAACTTTTTAGTTTTCAGCTGTCGATGGCGAAACGGGCTTTTGAGCACCGCGGAAATCTTCCTGACGAACACTTTTCGGAATCCGAGACGGAAACTCAGCCTCCTTTGAGCAAAGAGGATTTTGAAAAATCGTTGTCGCCTTTGCAAAAAAAATTGCTGGGGACATTGCCGTTTTCGCTCACCGAAGACCAAATGCGCGTCGTTTTTGATATGGATAACGATATTGACGCTGGTTTTTCATCACGAAACACCGAACTGTTAAAGCCAAAAAACGAAAAATCGGCGCGTATTGTAACAATGCAGCGGCTTTTGCAGGGCGATGTCGGCAGCGGAAAAACGCTGGTTGCATTTTTTGTGTGTCTGCGCGTGGTGGATTGGGGCGGGCAGTGCGTGCTGATGGCACCGACGGAATTGCTTGCGCGGCAGCACGCCGAAAATGCAGCGAATCTGTTGGAATCACTTGATGTGAGCGTGGCTTTTTTGACGGGAAATCTCAAAGCCAAAGAACGCGGCAATTTGCTCAAAGCCATAGAAAATGGCACGGTAAAATTGGTGGTTGGCACGCACGCGGTTTTTTCTAAATCTGTGGTTTATAAGGATTTACAGCTGGCAATTATTGATGAGCAACATAAATTCGGTGTTGCCCAGCGCAACAGCATTTTGGACAAAGGTCGCCAGAGCATTGCAGCCCAAAAAGACGGGCGGCAAAACCTTTTTACCCCGCATTTGCTGATGATGAGTGCAACGCCAATCCCGCAGTCGCTTGCGCTAACATCGTTCGGCGACCTCGATATTTCCACGATTCGCACAATGCCGGGCGGCAGAAAGCCTATTCAGACGTATTTGACGAAAATGGGAAACGAAATGAACGTGTACAATGCGGTCCGAAAAGAACTCGACGCGGGGCATCAAGCGTATTTTGTGTATCCGCGCATTGAAAGCGGTGAGGAGCGGGCGGAATCGGTGGAAGATGCACGGCAGACGCTCAAATCTGCTGAAAATATGTTTCAAGTGCTTTCTGAGCAGATTTATCCCGACGTAAAATGCGCCCTCGTTCACAGCAGTGTGGACGAAGAGGAACAAAACAAAATTTTGAATGATTTCAAAGACGGCAAGATAAAAATTTTGGTTGCGACCACCGTTGTTGAAGTCGGGGTTGACGTGGCAAATGCGACGTGTATGGTCATCGAGCACGCAGACCGTTTCGGGCTTGCCGCATTGCACCAACTTCGAGGGCGCGTGGGGCGCAGTTCATTGCAGTCGTATTGTTATTTGATTTACAGTCAGCATATTACTGAAATCGGTGTGCAGCGAATGAAAGTGTTGCGGCAAAGCACGGACGGATTTAAAATCGCCGAAGAAGATTTGCGCCTGCGCGGTCCCGGCGAATTTTCGGGAACAGCGCAATCAGGCTATCTCACTTTTGCGCTTGCCGACATAACGCGCGACCGTGAAGTATTGCTTCAGGCGCGCACGGACGCGTTTAATCTGCTTAGGCAACGTATGACTCAAGACGGGTTGCTCTGAACGGGCTTCTCATTCGATTGATTGCGAACATCTCAATCTGTCTGATACGCTCTTTTGAAAGATTGTATTTTTTGCCGATTTCTTCAAGCGAAAGCGGTTTTCTACCGTCAAGACCGTATCGCATTCGCAAAACAGAGGCTTCTCGGCTTTGGAGCGTAGACAGCGTATTCGACAAATCCTCTTTCATACACTCCTCGATTGCATTCTCCTCTGGCGCGGCGTAGCGGTCTTCTTCCACAAAATCGCCGAGAACCGAGCCTGCGGAATTGCTGTCGGAAATCGGTGCGTCGAGCGAATAAATATCGTCGCTGATAGACAGCATTTCGTACACATATTTTTTTTCCATTCCGAGCGATTTTGCGATTTTTGAAACGCGCTGATTTTCGCTCATTGTGTTGTCAACGTGGCGCGCAGATTTTTCAATGCGGAGCATATCAGTGATTTTGTTCGCAGGAAGGCGAATCGTGCGGCTTTTATCGCTGATTGCCTTGATAATCGACTGGCGAATCCACCACACCGCATACGAAATAAAATGAAAGCCTTTTTCTGGGTCAAAGCGGTCTACGGCGGTCATCAAACCGATATTTCCTTCGCTGATTAAATCGCTCAAATCCATTCCAAGATTGCGATATTTTTTTGCAACAGACACCACAAAGCGCAGATTCGCATTGACAAGGCGCTTTTTTGCCTCTTTGTCGCCTTTTGACGCACGAAGCGCAAGTTCACTTTCTTCGTCGCGCGAAAGCAATGGGATTTTGTTGATTTCCTTGAGATATGTTGTCAAAACTGAATCGTCGTTCGTCATTTTCTTTCCTCTTGTAAAATGGATTTCACTTATTACAAAGCAATCATCGTGCCAAGTTTTGTTTTTTTTAGAAAAAATTATGCAGATTTACGAAATGTATGCGGATATTATCAGCCTGTCATTCCGAACGTGGTGCGGAATCTCTTTTTATGAAGCAAATGCACATTGACCGAGATGCTGAAACGAGTTCATCAAGATATTTTTTGTGCATTTCGTTTTTTGGTTTTCGGTATTTTACCGATTTAAGAAAATTGATTCAGGCATAAATCGGTCTTTCATATTTTGGTTTCTATATGATTTTTTTGTAAAAATGCTCAGAACTTTTTTGTAATGACAAAAATATTTCGTAACGCTTGCCCAAAAATTTTCTTGACGTTTGAAATTGAAATTCGTATCTTTATATATGAAAAAAGGATTTCAAATGATACACCGATGTTTTATTACATTCCTTGTTGTGTCATTTTGACCCTATTTTTGATATATCAATCACGATTCTGAACGAATTTGGCACATTTTTGCTCAGAATATTTTTTGGAGGAATCTATATGAAAGTTAAGCCATTGGCAGACCGTGTTCTCGTAAAAACCGAAAAAAGCGAATCAAAAACAGCAAGCGGAATCATTATTCCAGAGACTGCGCAGGAAAAAACGCAGACTGCAACTGTTGCCGAGGTTGGACCGGGCACGGAGAAAGAGAAAATTACGGTCAAGGTTGGCGACCGCGTGATGTACGATAAATATGCGGGAACTTCTGTTAAAATCGACGGCGAGGATTATTTGATTCTCAAAAACAGCGACATCATCGCAATTATTGAATAGCAAGAAATTGCGTTTGCGAGCGGGGAAAAATCAGCCCCGCTTTTTTGTGCGCGAAAAATAAAAAAACCGTCCTTGCTCACAGGGCGGTTTTTTCGTGCAATCAAAATATTACAGCTGTGTCTTGAAGAATTCTTCGAGCTTTGCAACTGCGTCTGCTTCGTCGCTTCCTTCAACAGAAACTTTTACATTGTGTCCCTGCTTTGCGCCGAGGCTCATCACTGCGATAAGACGTTTTGCATCTGCGCTCTTGCCGTTGCATTCGATTTTAATCGTTGAAGCAAATTGCTTTGTAACTTTTACCAATTCTCCTGCTGGGCGTGCGTGAATTCCGAGTTCATCAGTAATTGTGTACTCAAAAGTTTTCATATTTTCTCCTAAAATCAAAAAGTCTTATAAAATTATAAATCCCATTTGCCGTTTTTGTCTAGCAAATGGGATAAAATAACGACTTATTCAGAAACTTTTTTCTTCAAAGTTCCCAAAAGCACCGCTCCCACCGCTGAACCGATGATAAGCGCGACAAGATACATCACAGGATTGCCAACAACAGGGAACACGAAGATTCCGCCGTGTGGTGCGCGGAGAGTGCAGTTGAACGCCATTGAAAGTGCGCCTGCAACCGCTGAGCCTGCGATACATGCTGGCAAAACGTGTGCTGGGTCGCTTGCTGCGTACGGGATTGCGCCTTCGGTGATGAATGCCGCACCCATAACGAAGTTCACAGGACCTGCTTTGCGCTCTTCTTCGGTAAACTTGTTCTTGAACAAAAGCGTTGCTGTTGCGATAGCAATCGGAGGCACCATACCGCCGACCATAACAGCCGCCATGATATTGTAGTGCTCCTGCGCAAGCATACCTGTTGCAAAGACATACGCCGCTTTATTTACAGGACCGCCCATATCAACGCTCATCATTCCGCCGAGGATAAGCCCCAAGACGATTCCTGAAGCACCGTTGAGGCTGTTGAGCGCGTTGTTCAAAATGCTGTTGATAAAGCCGACGATTGGCTCTACAACGAAGTTCATACCGATACCGACGATGAGCATACCAACGAGCGGATAGAGCAGAACTGGCTTAATGCCGTCGAGGCTCTTCGGCAGGGAAGAGAACGCCTTTTTCAAGCAAAGTGTCGTGTATCCTGCGAAGAAGCCTGCAACCAATGCACCGAGGAAGCCCGATGTACCGTTAGCCGCCATTGCGCCACCGACGAAACCGAGCGCAAGACCAGGGCGGTCGGCAATGCTCATAGCGATGAAGCCCGCGAGCACAGGGAGCATAAAGCCGAATGCCACGCCGCCGACCTTGCCTTTGAGGAACGCAGAAATCGGGAGCATTGTGCCGAATGAGCCGTCTGGCGTGATGCCGTTAGCCTTGCAGTAAATACCGTCGATGAGGAACGCGAGCGCGATTAAGATACCGCCGCCGACAACGAACGGAAGCATGTGAGAAACGCCGCTCATCAAATGCTTGTAGAGCGAGAAGCCGCCTGCGCTGGAACTTGCCTCTTTGCTCTCGTCTGCGCTTGCGTGATAAATCGGTGCGTCTTTAGCGACTGCGCGGTTGATGAGCTTTTCTGCGTCGTGGATACCGTCTGCAACGCGCACTTGAATAACGGGTTTCCCATTAAAGCGAGCCATCGGGACGTTCGTGTCTGCCGCAACGATGATACACGCCGCGCTTGCAATCTCTGCGTCGGTCAAGACGTTCTTTGCGCCTGAAGAACCGCGCGTTTCAACCTTGATTGCAACACCGAGCTTTTCGCCAGCTTTCTTCAATGATTCTTCCGCCATATAGGTGTGCGCAATACCTGTCGGGCAAGCCGTAACCGCAAGCACAGTCGCATTGTTCACGGTCTTTTGCTCCTGTGCGTCCTTTGCGTTTTCCGCTTTATCGATAGCGGCAATGAACTCATCGACGCTCTTCGCCGCCTTGAGCGATGCCGTAAAGTTTTCGTCGAGAAGCAACACAGAAAGTTTGCTCAACACATCGACGTGCACATTGTCTTTTGTGTTCGGAGCGGCAATAAGGAACATCACGTCCACTTTCTCGCCGTCAGGTGCGTTGAACTCCACTCCGTTCGGCACAATCATCGCCGCCAATCCTGCGCTCTTCACCGCGTCGCTCTTGCAGTGCGGAATTGCCACGCCCTCGCCGACTGCGGTTGTGCTTTCCTCTTCGCGTGCAAAAACGCCTTTGCGATAGGTGTCAATGTCTGCGATTTTGCCGCTCTTCGCCATCAAATCAACGATTTTGTTGATAGCGTCCGTTTTGTCAGAAGCAGATGCATTAAGACAAATGCTTTCTTTGCTCAATAGCTCTGAAATCTTCATACGTTCCTCCTTCTAAGAACATACTTTGTATAATATCTGGCAATGGGCTAAAACCCATTGTTAAGAGCAATCTTTCCCCTCGCCTGCTAGGAGAGTGGCAGGGGGTGAGGTCTATCCTTCGATTCCGTCGTAAGCGGCAAGCAATGCCTTTACTTCCGCTTCGGTCGCCAAAAACTCACTGCACGCGCTTGCCGTTCCTGTGCAAAGCCCCGATTTAAGCGCGTCGAGATAATTGCCGCTCTTCAAATATCCTGCGATAAATCCCGCGACCATCGAATCTCCTGCGCCCACGCTGTTCACGAGCTTGCCCTTTGGAGCAGTGCCCTTGTAGACTTTGCCGTCCGCCGCCGCAAGCACTGCGCCCTCTCCAGCCATCGACACAAGCACATTCTGCGCGCCCATCTCCTGAAACTTCTTTGCATACGGCACAACCTCGTCGCGCGTCTTGAGCGTAACGCCGAAAATCTCGCCGAGCTCGTGATTGTTTGGCTTCACCATAAACGGTTTGTATTGCAATGCGTTCTTCAATAAATCGCCTGTTGCGTCCACAACAAAGCGGATTTTCTTTTCCGATAAGCGCGCCATAATATCGCTGTAAAACGACTTCGGCAGGCTCTGAGGAATGCTTCCTGCAAGAACGAGCGTGTCGTTTTCACTCAACGTGTCGAGCTTGGCAAAAAGAGAAGCAATCGCGTCTTTCGTGATGTCTGGACCTTGCCCGTTGATTTCGCTTTCTTCGTCGCTTCTGAGCTTGACGTTAATGCGAGAAACGCCGTTTTCAAGCGGGATAAAATCCGTATTGACCTTCTGCGCCTTTAACATTCCGTCGATTGCCTGCCCCGTGAAGCCCGCGATAAAGCCGAGCGCGCGGTTCTCAATGCCGAGATTGCCCAGCACAATCGACACATTGATGCCCTTGCCGCCTGCAAAAATCTTCTCGCCAGATGTGCGGTTGACGCTTCCGAGCTGAAAGTGCTCCACGTCCGCGATGTAATCGAGTGATGGATTGACCGTAAGTGTATAAATCATTCTTTTGCCTCCGTTATTTTCTCATGATTCCTCTCGGTTTCTATGATGTTGGAAAAATTCCTGTATCCTTCGTCATCAACCTTTGTCGTGATAACTTTTGCGTCGGAAAACTCAGCGAACGTTACGCTTGAGAGCTTTGAAAACTTCGACGGGTCGGCAAGAATAAACCGCTCCCGTGTGCGCTGCATTGCATTTCGCTTTATGAGTGCCTCGCGGATTTCTGGCGTGGAAAAACCGAACGCAGGACTGACCCCGTTTGTGCCGAAAAATCCCTTCGTGAAATGGTATTTCGACAAACTTTGCAACGCCTCTTCACCCACCACCGATTCCGTGGACAACTTGATTTCGCCGCCTAAAATGAAAGTGCATAGCCCCGCCTCTGCGAGCTTTTGCGCGTGCGAAAACGCATTCGTTACAAACACCGCATTTTTTGCCGTGATGTACGCAATCATCAAATCGGTCGTCGTTCCCGCGTCCAAATACACAAAATCGTCGTCCTGAATGAGCGAAGCGGCGTATTTTGCAATCTCTTCTTTTTCCGAAATATTATATTCCTTTCGAATTCCGACAGTCGCGTCCTTTGTGCTGATTTGCGTTGCATTTTTGAGGACTGCGCCGCCGTGCACCTTGGTCAACTGCCCCTGCGCGTCGAGTTCCGCCAAATCCCGCCGCACCGTCGATTCAGACGCATTGAGCGTTTCTGACAGCTGCTGAATCGTGATACTTTTAAACTTTTTGAGTTCATCTAAAATGATTGCTTGGCGTTCTTGTGAAAGCATAACATAATGATACGGCTGAATATGCGATAAGTCAATCAAAATCTTTCAAAAACCGTCAAAAAAAATCAAAATCAATCAAAATCGCGCCGTTGCACGTCTGCTTTTGTTCGATTGAGTACAAATGAGTGCAAAATTTGGCGGACGCATTTTTGCTTTTGGTCGCGCAAGAACTTTTTTGAGTAATCGCAACGCTGTTTTTACCCGAAAAAGTTCTCGATTGATGAAAAACAGTCTGTTTTTGCCCGCTACTGTTAAATGTTTCACAGACGCAAAAATGTTTTTATAAATACTGTGAATTTATTGCACAATGCACGCTGTTTTTGGTCGATACGGAACTTTTTTTGCCAAAAACAGCGTGTTTTTGAAAAATACGGTGCGTGCTCGGCGTTTTGCAGGACATCACCCCGTTCAAAACAGGCTTTGGCTGTGTCATTTCCGTGTTTGACACGAGAATCTTTTTTCACTGTCTGTTGAAACAAGGGGGTTAAGCTCCTTGCTGCATAAAAAAACTACCGAACAGTTCTAATGACACGTAAGGTCGATTCATTTGTAATTCAAGGGTAATTTTTATATAATCCAGTTTATGAATACGAATATTTTTGACAAATTAAAGCCGTTCAAACGGTATCTTTTTCCTGCGTTGATTTCGCTTGAGGCGATTTTTATAGTGTTGGTGCTGTCTTTTGTGGCGCATGTGGTGTCGCTCAGGAGCGTAAAAGACGCGCCTTCTCTCACGGCGGACGAAAGCGCGACGCTCGCGAAAATCCACGCAGACGCACAGCGGCAGTTTTCTTCTTCGTCGCTTCGGACGAGTGCGTTTGAGAGCGCGGAAAATGCGCTTTCGCTGACGGCGGGGTCGGCGATTCTTTTGGATGCAGAAACGGGGGCGGTTTTATATCGAAAAAATGCGGACGCGCCCATTCCTCCCGCGTCGATGACAAAGCTGGTGGTGATGTACATTGTGTTTAAGGAAATTGCGGCGGGGCGGATTTCCTACGATAGTATCGTGCCTCTGGTGCGCGAGAGCTGGGCGAAAAATCTGCCGAGCGATTCGTCGCTGATGTTTTTGGGCGAGGGGCAAATTGTTACGGTGAAGGAGCTTTTGACGGGGCTTGCCGTGGCTTCGGGAAACGATGCGGCGATTGCGCTTGCGTATTTTATTTCGGGCGGAGTTGCGCCGTTTGTGGAGCGAATGAATGCCGAGGTGCGTGCGCTGGGCTTGACGGAGACGCATTTTGTGGAGCCGTCGGGCTACGATGAGCACAATATGACGACGGCGCGGGAATTTGCCGCGTTTGCCCGCCGTTATGTGATGGATTTTCCTGATTCTATCCGTCTTTTTCATTCGTGCCGCGAAATCTATTATCCGCTCAAAAAAAACTTGAGCGAAAGCCAAGCCTCTCGCTACGGCGATTCTCTGGCGGTGCATCAAAAGAACACGAATCCGCTTCTGGGGCTTTTGGACGGCGTGGACGGGCTAAAAACGGGCTTTATCTACGAAAGCGGCTACAATCTTGCGCTCACTGCGGCGAGAGGCGGCAGACGGTACATTTCGGTGACGATGCAGGGCGCGGGCAAGGGCAGCCGTCAGGGGCAGGCAAACCGAGTGAAAGACGGCACGGCACTGATGGAGCTGGCGTTTTCGCGCTACGATGTCTTTCGCGATGACACGCCGCCGAGTTTCAAAATGCGAGTGCTCGGGAGCAAAAACCGCTCGGCGAATCTGGTGTGTGCGCCGTCAAAAATTGCGCTGACAATTCCGGCGGAATTCCGCGGGCAAGTGCAGCGGCGCGTGAGCATTGCACCGTATATTTTTGGCAGGAATGCGGCGGGCACGGTGTTCGGCAAGGTGGAATATGTGTGCGGCGATACGGTGCTTGAAACGATGCCGCTCGTCCTTGACCGCGATACAAAGAAAGCGTCTGCGCTCACGGAGGCAATCGACCGTCTTGCCGTGCATTTTATAAAATAAGCGCGCGCAAAAAAAGTGGCGCACGGGGGCAAAAAGCAAAAAACTATATGGTGTTACAGAAAAAGTGAGTTGGGATAAACGGGATATGAGACGAATCAACCGATAATCTCACAAAGGATAAAAATGGAATTTGAAACACCGTATTTGACGAAACAGATTATCACATACATCGGCAACAAGCGAAAATTGCTTTCGCTTATCTATAAAGCGATGAAAGCCGTCGGCGCAAAAATGGAGAACGGCACGACTTTTCTCGATTTATTTTCGGGAAGCGGTGTGGTGGCGCGATTTGCAAAATCGCTGGGGTTCGAGGTTTTTGCAAACGATTGGGAAGAATATTCCTACATTATAAACAGCGCGTTTGTGGGCGTGAACAAAAAAGATGTGTCTGCGCTTTTTGGCGGCGAAGATGCGCTGGAAATGCTGATTGACCGCATTAACGCGCTGCCGCTCCCGAGCGAAGACGAGCAGTATATGGCAAAATATTACGCGCCGCGCGAATTTGACGTGGACGCGGCTGATTTTCGCACGGAGCGGTTGTTTTACACGCGGGATAATGCGCTTACCATCGACAAAATCCGCAATTACATCGAGGCGCATTTTCCCGCCAAGGATTCCAAAAAGCGCGCGGTGCTTTTGTCGCTTCTCATCTACGAGGCGAGCACGCACACAAACACGTCAGGGGTGTTTAAGTCGTTTCACAAGGGCTTCGGCGGTCATTCCCGCGACGCGCTCAAGCGCATTCTCTGCCCGATTCGTCTTTCTCTGCCGTATCTCATCGATTCGTCTTCCCCCGTCCACATTTTCAAAGAGGACGCAAACGCGCTTGTGAAACGCCTGCCGCGCGTGGAAATCGCGTATCTGGACCCGCCGTATAATCAGCATCAATACGGCTCGAATTATCACATTCTCAATACGATTGCAAAATGGGACAAGGTGCCCGCGCCGCTTGAGCTCAATGAAAAGGGCGTACTCAAAGAAAAAGCCGCGATAAGAAAAGATTGGGTGCTTACTAAATCGTCGTATTGCTACAAGGCGACGGCTCTTTCGGCGTTTGCCGAGCTTTTGGAAAACATCAATGCACATTATATTTTGGTGAGCTACAGCACGGACGGCATTATTCCGTTTGACGAAATGGAAAAACTGTGTATGAAAAAGGGCAAGGTGAGCATTGTTACGAACGAATATACGACGTTTCGCGGTGGCAAGCAAAGCACGACGAAGGAAGTGAGCAACATTGAATTTATCCTTGCGATTGATACGGAAAAGGAGTCGAACGAGCGGGCGGCGATAACGATTGCCAATGTGCTGTTCCGCAAGAAATTTTTTTTGATGTTCAAAAAGCATTATTCGGTCAAAAAATTCCTTGCAAACGGTTTTGCGGCAAAAAATGGTGCGGTGAAGATAGATGTCAGCGGCAAAAAAGTGCGCATTGCGTTAAAAAATGCTGTGGAATTGCAGGTGTCGGAGGAAATCTATTCGCTTTCGGTTGCTCGTCAGCGGCAGTTGTATGCCGTGCTCGAAAAATGCGAGTTTGCAACGAAAGAAGAGGAACTTGATACGATGCTGGATTTGCTTTTTGCTCGTGCGCCCTACGAACTCACGGCGAGCGAGCGGGTGAACATCGCAAAATCGCTGCCGATGCTTTTGAAAAAACTGGCGCAAAAAAAGACGAAAGACAGTTTTTTGCTCCGTCTTCAAAACATCAAGGCAATCGAGAGCCAGAGCGCAGAACTCTACGCAATCATCGCCGAAAAAATCAGCGCCATCGAAACGGTTGCCGACCTGCGCTTTTCGTCGTAATTCTGCGGCAAAAGGAGGACGTATGAGGGCAAAATGGGGCGCGTTATGGCTGTGTGTGGCGTTTTTCTCGTGCGCGCTTTTTGACGATGACGACAGTGCATATATTATAGAAGAATCATCGGCGGAAATTGCCGCTCGTGCGTTCGCCTTTGCCAAAGCATACGAGGAAGCGGGCGCAGAATATGCGTGGGGTGCGCAGGATTCGCTCCGAGCAATCAAAATCGACTGTTCGGGGCTGGTAGTGATGAGCTACCGTTACGCGTTGGAGGGCACTCCTTTTGCGCTTTTGCAGGACGATATGAGCGCGGCGTATATGGCACAATATGCGTCGGCTCCCAAAACGCTCGGAGAACTTCGGCGCGGCGATTTGCTTTTTATGGGCGAGGCGGAAAGTTCTGCGGTGTCGCACATTGCGCTGTTTGATTGCGTAAAAGAGGGCGTGATTTATTTTATCGACAGCACGCAAAAAGACGAGGACGGCGACGGCGTGGATGAAATCAATGGCGTTTCTTCGCGCTCGTATCAAGCGGAAGACAAGCGATTTAAGGGATTCGGCGTGATGAAATTGTGGAGATAAAACAAATATTTCATTAACTTTTAGAATCAATTTCCGATATTGTACAGAAAAGGGTCTATTTTAATTTATTCACATTGGTGGGGGCATTTTTTATGGCTTTCAATATGCAAGGATACAATGCGTATCGCGACACGGGAATTAAAACGGCAAGTCAGGGAAAATTGGTCGTTATGCTTTATGAAGCGGCGGTTAAAAACCTTGACGAAGCGGTTGAGAGGGTGAGCGATGACGGCAAAGTTGAAGTCCGCAACATTGAAAAATACAACGCTAACATTCAAAAAACACAGCAGATTTTAAACGAATTACAGATTTCTTTGGATATGGACAAGGGCGGCGAGATGGCGAAAAACTTGATGTCGCTGTATTTGTATTTTAATCAGCAGTTGATGCAGGCGACGCTCAAGCACGATAAAAAAATTTTGGTATTTATTCGGAAGCAGCTTGCAGACCTTTGTGAAGCGTGGAAATCTGCGGCAAGCAGTACGGCAAACGGTCCTGCGTATAATTCGCAAATGAAGACGTCGCTGAACATTACGGGCTAGAGGACGAGGTATGGCAGAAAATCAAAAAATGGGTATTTCACAGGACGAACTCGATGAGCGAGTTGCGATTGTAAAGCGTTTTCGAGATGTTCTTGAACAGCAGCGCGATAAATTTCGCGAATATCTTACTGTTCTTGAAAAGCAACACGAAAAAATTGCTTCGGGCGACGCTGAATCGGTGGAAATCCATTCAAAGATTCAGGAGCGAATTGTGGTGAGTATCGGCGAATTGCAAAAAGTGGTGGCTCCGATGGAGGCGCTCTACAAGCGGACGCACGCTTCTGACAGCTATATTCCTGAAATCCAGACGGAATTGCTTGCGCTCAAGCAAAAGGCGGGAATGCAAAACGCGCTCAATCAGGATTTGCTCCGATTGCGCTTAAAAGATGTGCAAAAAGAAATGCTTTCGTTCAAAAATCCGTATCGAAATGCGCGCAGTGTTTATGAAAAATCTTCTGGGACTGCAAAAGTTATCAAAATTGATATTTAACGAAAACATTTTTTTGAAATAATGATGTAATCTTGAAAAAAATGCTTGAAAATGGTGAGAATCGTGTTAAAAAAACGCCGTTTCAAGCATTTTTTCTGTTATTTTCTTTTTATATAGGTCTAAAAATGGCAGAACTTTTTGATACTTCCAACACGGTTTTTGTACTGGATTCTTACGGGCTGATTTTTCGCGAATATTACGCGCTGATGAGCAGACCGCTTACGAACAAAAAGGGCGAAAATATTTCTGCGCTCTTTGGTTTTTTCCGAAATTTGCGAAAAATTATCGAAGTGTATAATCCGCGTTTTTTTGCCGCGGCGATGGATTCAAAAACAAAAACGTTCCGTCACGAAATGTTTTTGGAGTACAAGGCGAATCGTTCAAAAACGCCCGACGACCTTCACGCGCAAGTGCCGTGGATTGAGGACGTTTTGAGTGCGCTGGGCGTGCGGGTGTTGCAAAAAGACGGCTTTGAGGCGGACGATATAATTGCGACGGTGGCAAAAAAGTGCCGCGAGGAAGGGCGCGAGTGTCGTATCTTGAGCGGGGATAAGGATTTAATGCAGCTTGTGGGCGGCGGCACCGAAATGCTTGTGCCTGCAAAATTCGGCGGCGGCTGGAATTGATTTATTTGCTCCATAGTCAAGGCTATTCGTTTAACTTCTACTTTTGCGCCGAATAGGTTTAATCGCTCTTGAATATCACGGGTCATATCTATACCGCTGGGGTCGTGGTCTCCTAAATGAATTATATAACGCCCTTCTCTAAAATCTTCTCCAATAAAACGTTTTGCAGCGTCATACATTTCTGATTGTGAAGTATAACCCCTGCATGAGAAAAATGGTACTCTTAATGGTGAACACGCTTTTTGTATTATTGCTGCCAGTGCTTCTTTTTCTACCCATACTTCTACATAGTTCGGCTGCCCTTGCCATTTGTCCACTCTATAGAAATATGCAGCAGATGAAATAAGAGAATGGATAGAAACTGTAAGAAGTTATAATATCGAAGAAATGAGTAATGCAGCAAGTACAATAGAAAATTGGTTACCATATATAGCAAATTCATTTATAG